>NZ_OY726398.1:319611-639222 GCF_963378105.1 Mycolicibacter sp. MU0102 | reverse complement strand
AATCCGGTAGATCTCCGGCGCCTGGACCTCGGTCACCGGCTGGGCCCGCATCGCCCGCAGCGCCAGCTTGTCGCTGTTGAAGTAGGTGTAGGCGTTCATCCCCACGGCGAACAGCACCGCCACCCACATCATCTGCGGTCCGAACGCCCGGCCCACCAAGACGATCAACGCCGACATCACGAACAGCAGAAAGAACGTCTTCGCCGTGTTGTGGTGCGGGTGCCAGGTCATCGACTTCCTCCTTGGAGAACGACCATCGTGCTCATTAAACGCCGCCGGGGGCGCACGAGTTCCGCAATCGTGGTCAGCCGTGCCGGTTGACGGTGTAGTCGACCAGGCTGGCCAATGCCGCGCGACCGACGCACTCGGGCAGCTCAGCGAGCTCCGCGCGGGCCTGCGCGGCATAGTCGGCCACCGTCTGCTTGGCCTTGACCATGCCGGCCGACGCCCGCAACAGCCCCAGCGCCTCCTCGACCGCCGCGTCCTCGGTGACGGGGCCGGCCAGCAGCACTCGTAGCCGCTCGGCGTCGGCACCCGTCTCCTGCAGCGCGTAGAGCACCGGCAGGGTGTGCACGCCCTCGCGCAGATCGGTGCCGGGGAGCTTGCCGGACTCATCGGGATCGGAATCGATGTCGATGATGTCGTCGGAGATCTGGAAGGCGGTGCCCACGATCCCACCCAGCCGGGCCAGTCGCTCGATCTGACCGTCGTCGGCACCGGAGAACGTCGCACCGAAGCGGCCCGACGCCGAGATCAGGCAGGCCGTCTTCTCGTAGACGACCTTGAGGTAGTGCTCTATCGAGTCCATACCTTCGGCCGCCCCGCGCGTCTCGCGCATCTGTCCGGTCACCAGCTGGGCGAAGGTCTCGGCGATGATCCGCACCGCATCCGGACCCAGCCGCGACACCAGGCGTGAAGCGGTGGCGAACAGATAGTCACCGGCCAGGATCGCGATGTTGTTGCCCCACCGCGCGTTGGCGCTGGGCGCCCCGCGGCGGATCTGCGCCTCATCCATCACGTCGTCGTGGTACAGCGTCGCCAGGTGCACCAGCTCGATCACCGCACCGGCCACCGTCACCTGCCAGGCATCCGGCTCGGGCCCCAGCTGCGCCGACAGCACCGTGAACAGCGGACGGAACCGCTTTCCGCCAGCGTCGAACAAGTGCGTCACAGCCTCTGTCATCAGGCCGTCTCCACCGCGCAACTCGGTGTCCATCAGCTCTTCGATGCGGGCAACCCCATCGCGGACCCGGTCCGCGAAACCCGGGTCACCCAAGCCGCCGAAATCCAACCCCGCCACCACGTTCGCCGGTGTCCTCACGGCTCCAACATACTGGTCAGTGTGAATTCCAGCGCTGAGACGGTGGCCGAGGTGGTGATAGTCGGTGCGGGGCCGGCGGGGTCGGCGGCAGCCGCCTGGGCGGCGCGAGCGGGCCGCGACGTGCTGGTGATCGATTCCGCGGCGTTCCCGCGGGACAAGCCGTGCGGTGACGGACTGACCCCGCGGGCGGTCGAACAGCTGGAGTTGCTGGGGCTTGGTGAGTGGCTGGACAGCCATATCCGGCACCGGGGTCTGCGAATGGCCGGCTTCGGCGGCGAGATCGAAGTGGACTGGCCCGGCCCCTCGTTCCCGTCAACCGGCAGCGCGGCGCCGCGTACCGAACTCGACGAACGCATCCGCAAGGTCGCCGAGGAGTCCGGTGCCCGAATGTTATTGGGCGTCAAGGCCGTCGGCGCCCACCACGACGCGGCCGGACGAGTGCGCTCGGTGGTGTTGGCCGACGGTACGGAGATCGCCTGTACGGCGCTGATCGTTGCCGACGGAGCCCGCTCCACGCTGGGCCGCGTGCTGGGTCGCCAGTGGCACCAGGAGACGGTGTACGGGGTGGCCGCCCGCGGCTATCTGGCCTCACCGCGTAGCGACGAACCGTGGCTGACATCGCATCTGGAGTTGCGATCCCCGGAGGGCGAGGTGTTGCCGGGCTACGGCTGGATCTTCCCGCTGGGCAACGGCGAGGTGAATATCGGGGTCGGCGCACTGGCCACCGTCAAACGGCCCGCCGATGTGGCGCTGCGGCCGTTGATGTCCTACTACGCCGACCTGCGTCGCGAGGAGTGGGGATTCGAGGGCCCGGTGCGTGCGCCGGCCAGCGCGCTGCTGCCGATGGGCGGCGCGGTCTCGGGTGTCGCCGGGCCTAACTGGATGCTGATCGGCGACGCCGCGGCCTGCGTCAACCCGCTCAACGGCGAGGGCATCGACTACGGCCTCGAGACCGGGCGGCTGGCCGTCGAGCTACTGGAGAATGCGGGCGGCGCCGACCTTACCCAGGCGTGGCCGGAGTTGCTGGCAGCCCACTACGCGCGCGGCTTCTCGGTCGCCCGGCGACTGGCGTTGCTGCTGACGTTCCCCCGGTTCCTGCCCGCCACCGGCCCGCTGGCGATGCGCTCGACGCTGCTGATGCGGGTGGCGGTGCGGGTGATGGCCAACCTGGTCACCGACGACGACGCGGATCTGGTGGCGCGGGCCTGGCGCGGCGGGGGACGGCTGTCCCGGTTGATCGACCGCCGCCGCCCGTTCTCCTAACGCCGGGGGTCGCGCCATAGGTATATCAACATCATTGACATATATCAGCGGCGTTGCTATACCGGGGTAATGAGCGATTCAATGGAATTCCAGTTTGACGCTGTCTACCGGGGTGAATCCGAAGAGCTGGGGGTGGGCACCAAGCCCCCGTGGAGCATCGGGGAGCCCCAGCCCGAGTTGGCCACCCTGATCGCCGAGGGCAAGTTCCACGGCGATGTCCTCGACGTCGGCTGCGGCGAGGCCGCCATCTCGCTATATCTGGCCGAGCACGGGCACACCACAGTGGGCCTCGACAGTTCGCCCACCGCGATCGACCTGGCCCGCCGTGAAGCGGCCAGGCGCGGTTTGGCCAACGCCTCCTTCGACGTCGCCGACATCAGCGATTTCACCGGCTACGACGGACGCTTCGGCACCATCGTCGACAGCACGCTGTTCCACTCGATCCCGGTGGAGGCCCGCGAGGGTTACCAGCGCTCCATCGTTCGGGCCGCCGCGCCCGGGGCGTCGTACTTCGTGCTGGTCTTCGACAAGGCCGCCATCCCCGAGGGCCCGCCGTTCGCGGTGACCGCCGACGAGCTGCGTGAGGTGGTGTCGAAGTACTGGGTGATCGACGAGATCAAGCCGGCCCGGCTGCACGCGGTGTTCCCCGACGAGTTTCCCGGGTTCGGCGGCGTCCCACTGCGCGACGAGCCAGGCGGGCGCAAGTCGGCTGCGGGCTGGTTGCTCTCGGCGCACCTGGGCTGAAAAGGAGCGCCGCCATGAGTGACCCGAAGCCGCCGCGCTGGCTCAAACCGGTCAACAAGGTGATGATCGGCCTGCAGAAGCTGGGCATCCCGACCGGGCCACCGATGGTGCTGACGGTGCCGGGCCGCAAGTCCGGTCAACCGCGCAGCACCCCGATGACGCCGTTCACCGTCGACGGGCAGCTCTACACGGTGGCGGGTTTCCCCAAGGCCGATTGGGCGCTCAATGCCCGGGCGGCCGGTGCGGGTCTGCTGCGCCACGGTCGCCGCGAACGGCCGGTGCGCATCGTCGAGCTGTCCGCGGAGGCGGCGCGCCCGGTGTTGCGGGCGTTCCCGGTGCAGGTGCCCGTCGGCGCCCGCTTCCTCAAGCAGGCCGGACTGGTGGACAAGGGCACCCCCGACGAGGTCGAGGCGCTCGCCGGCCGGATCGCGGTGTTCCGGTTCGACCCGGCTTCCTAGGCCGAGCAGGGCTATCGCGGTTTGCGGGCCGAGTGCAGCGCGACGATGCCCCCGGTGAGGTTGCGCCAGGTCACGTCCGACCAGCCCGACGCGCCGATCTGCTGGGCCAGCGCGGCCTGATCCGGCCAGGCGCGGATCGATTCGGCGAGGTAGACGTAGGCCTCCGGGTTCGATGACACCGCGCGTGCCACCGCCGGCAGCGCCCGCATCAGATACTCCTTGTACGCGGTGGCGAACACCGGCACGGTCGGGGTGGAGAACTCGCACACCACCAACCGGCCTCCGGGCCGGGTCACCCGGGCCATCTCCCGCAGTCCCGCGGTGTGGTCGACGACATTGCGCAACCCGAAGCTGATGGTCACGGCGTCGAACACCTCGTCGCCGAACGGCAGCTTGGTGGCGTCCCCGGCGACCTTGGGCACGGGCCGGCCGGCACCGGCGGCCAGCATCCCCACCGAGAAGTCCGCCGCCACACACCAGGCACCAGATTTTGCGAGCTCGACCGTCGACACAGCGGTACCGGCGGCCAGGTCGAGCACCTTCTCCCCCGGCTGCAACTCAAGTGCTCTCCGGGTGGCCTTACGCCAGGAGCGGTCGCGTCCCAGCGACAGCACCGTGTTGGTCAGGTCGTAGCGACGAGCGACGCCGTCGAACATCGACGCCACGGCGTGCGGGTCTTTGTCCAGGCTGGCGCGGCTCATCTGTTTGACGCTACCTGTGAACCCCCGCGATCCGGGAATGGGGCGACGACGACGACGTTGCACACGTTCATGACCGAAAAAGTCTGGTTCATCACGGGAACGTCTCGCGGATTCGGCCGGGAGTGGGCGATCGCCGCACTGCAACGCGGAGACAAGGTCGCCGCCACCGCCCGCAACATCACCACACTGACCGACCTGGTCGAGACCTACCGCGACGCGATACTGCCGATCGCCTTGGACGTCACCGACCGCGACGCGGACTTTGCGGCTGTGCGGCAGGCCCACGCGCATTTCGGTCGGCTCGACATCGTGGTCAACAACGCCGGGTACGCCGAGTTCGGCTTCATCGAGGAGCTTTCCGAACGGGCGGCCCGCGACCAGATCGAGACGAATGTGTTCGGCGCACTGTGGATCACGCAGGCTGTCCTGCCATATCTGCGTGAACAACGCAGCGGTCATATCGTCCAGGTGTCGTCGATAGGCGGCATCACCGCGTTCGCCAACCTCGGTATGTACCACGCGTCGAAATGGGCGCTGGAAGGCTTCTCGCAGTCGCTGGCCGAGGAGGTGGCGCCGTTCGGTATCCACGTCACGTTGATCGAGCCGGGCGGTTTCGACACCGACTGGAGTGGGCCGTCGGCCAATCGCGCCGACGCACTGCCGGCGTACGCCGAGGCCCATGCCGCAGCCGACGCGGCGCGGGCCACCCGCGCGGTCTATCAAGGCAATCCGAAGGCGTCAGCCGCGGCGCTGCTGCAAGTCGTCGACGCCGAGAACCCGCCGCTGCGGGTGTTCTTCGGCGCGCTGCCGCTGCAACTGGCCAAGGCCGACTACGAGAATCGGCTCAAGACCTGGGAGGCGTGGCAACCGGTCTCCGAACAGGCGCAGGGCTGAGCCCGTCGCTAGGCTGGCAGCCATGCGGTCCCTGATGCTCGTCGTGACGATCGCGCTGTGCGCGCTGATGCCGGCGACCGGCGTCGCCCGCGCCACAGCTGCCGACACCGCCCTCACCGCCGATCACTTCGGTGTTCGCGCGGGGTCTGCAGAGGCCCCGGTGCAGCTGGAGATCTTCTGCGATGCGCAGTGCTCCGAGTGCGCGAAGTTCGAGGCGGCCTCCAGTGACGCCCTGAGCCGGCACCTGGCCGCCGGCGACGTCGCGGTGACCTACCGGTGGATGACGTTTCTGGATGCCCGGCGCAAAAACGACACCTCTGCGCGCGTCGGCAACGCGCTGATGGCAGCGGCCGATCCGGCTACCTCGGCCGGTGCCTACCAAGCTTTCGTGACCGACCTGTACCGCCACGGCGGCACACCCAGCGTGGAGGACATCGCGACCACCGCGCGCGAAAGCGGCCTGCCCGATCACGTGGTGGATCGGATCGCCGCCGGGCAGCAGGTCGTGGACGCCACGTCGATGAACGCGTTCAATCGCGTACAGCTGCTGTCGGCGAACCCGGAGAGTCCCGGCACCCCGACGGTCTACGACTTGGCGACCAAGACCGTGGTGGACACCGACGACGCCGGCTGGCTCGACCGGCTGGTGAATGAGCGCTAGCCGGTCAGCGCTGCCCACCGCTGTTTATTCGCAGGCGATTCCGTCACCATCGCGGTCCAGCGCCCTGCGGTAGCCGGGCTCGCCCTCGCGAATCGGCGCCGCACCGGCCTTACGGGCCTCAGTGCAGTTCTTGTAGTACGGCTCTGCAGCGGCGACGGGAGTGGTTGCGATACCCACCCCGAACGCGAAAATGCCTGCAAGCACCACAGCGCGACGGATCATTAAACGTCTCCTCACCGTTGAGGACCACCGTGTGGCAGTAAACGAACAACGCGAAATCCGCAGCAGCCTAACAAGCACTTTGGCGATCGTCAGCAAAAATCGGCGTTCGCGTGAATTTGAGGACTTTTGGCCCCACCCCGCGTTACGACTGCGCTCTGGCCCACCGTCGTTCGGCGACATTGCATCCCGCCAACGCCGCGATCCCGATCAGCCAGGCGATCACCGCCACCGATCCTGCCGGGATGACCGCCAGTACCGCGGTACGGTGCTGGACCCGCACCAGGTCCGGATCGGACTTGTCATATTCGACGTAAATCCGCATCCCGGTGGCCAATTCGGAGGGATACAGCACACCAAGCTCGGGGCGATAGGTGATCCGCTCCGGCGTGACGAACTCGATGGTGGAGCGCCGAAAGCCTGCGTTGAGCACCTCGGCCTCGGCCACGCCCATGTCGCGCTCGATGGTGATGTCGTTGCGCCACGCACCCGCCACCAACAACACCGACTGCAACGTCACCAACGACACCAGGATCACCACTCCGGTGCGTGCCCACCGCAGGAGACGCGCGGGCCAGGTGTTGCGGGGCAGTGCGCCATTGCCGCGAATCAAGGTGCGCAGCAACGGCTTCAACGTTCGATAGGCCCTATTGGACCGACAATCAGGCAGTCTCACAACGCGGCCTTGATCGCGGCGTGCAGTGTCCGCAGCGATGAGCGGTCGGCCTTGACCTCAAGCACCCGCACGCCGCCGGCGGGTTCGGCGAGCGAGGAGGCCAGGTCGTCGGCCTCAACCTGCTGGAATTCGACGTGATAGGCGTGGCACAACGCGGCGATGTCGACGTCATGCGGGGTGCCGAAGATGCGTGACGAGACGTCGGCGAACCGTGGATCTCCTTGCTCTAGCAGCTCGAAGATGCCGCCCCCGTTGTCATTGGAGACCACGATCGTCAGCTCCTGGGGCCTCGGTTCGGTGGGCCCGATCAGCAGACCGGAGCTGTCGTGGACGAACGTCAGATCCCCGATCAGCGCAATGGTGCGGGCGTCGGGGTGCTGTTGTTCGTGAGCCAGGGCGGCACCGATCGCGGTGGACACCGTGCCGTCGATGCCGGCGACCCCGCGGTTGGATCGCACGGTGACACCCCGGGCGCTCGTGGCGTTGCCCAGCCCGACCAGTGCGGCGTCGCGCACCGGGTTCGAAGCGCCCAGCACCAACTGATCCCCGGGGCGCAGCGCGTCGGCCACGGCGGCGGCCACGTGCAGGCCGGTGGTGAGCGGATGCGCCGCCAGCTGCGAGCGCACCGCGGCATTGGCCTGGGCGTTCAGCTCCGTGCAGCGGCGCAGCCAGGCCGGATCGGGTTTCCCGGAAGTGACGGCTCGGGTGCCGGTGGCCTGGGAGTTACCCGACACGTCCGGCCAGCGTGGCCCGGTGGTCAGCGCGTACACCGGCACGCTCGGGTCGGCCAGCAGCGTCGACACCGGACGATGCAAGGTAGGCCGGCCGGCCATGATCACCTGCTGCGGGCGCAGCAGCGGCAGCGCGAGCGGGTGCAGCGGATTCTCCGGTATCGGGGCCGTCGGCTCGGCGACGGTGGGCAGTGCCGCAAGGTTCGGGTGCGGCCCCGCACCGTGCCCGGCGATCACCACGGTGTCCGGAGACAAGTCGATGTCCAGGGGTTGGTCGAAGCTGACCGGCGGCGTGAGAGTCCAGGGACGCCCGTCTGGCCGGCCCGGCGGCTCCGGTGGCCCGTCTGTTCTGGCGTCGGGTACCAACGGCTCGCGCAGCGGGATGTCGAACTGCACGGGACCAGCATTCGCGGTCCGAGATCCGGTGGCAGCGACCAACACTCGACACACCGCCGAACGCCAGGTGGCGTTGAGAGCATCCATCCGCTCGGGGGCGTCCTCGGCCAGCCCCAGGCTGATGGCGGCGCGCACCTGTGTGCCGAAGTAGCCGAGCTGCTCCATGGTCTGGTTGGCGCCGGTACCGAGCAGCTCGTAGGGACGGTTGGCGCTCAGCACGATCAGCGGCACCCGCGCGTAATTGGCTTCGACCACCGCCGGACCCAGATTGGCCACCGCGGTACCCGAGGTCATCGCCACACAGACCGGGGCTCCGGCGCTGACCGCCAGCCCGATCGCCAGGTAACCGGCGGTGCGTTCGTCGATGCGCACATGCAGACGCAGCCGGCCGGCCCGGTCGGCGTCGTGCAGCGCGAAGGCCAGCGGCGCATTGCGTGATCCCGGGCACAGCACCACGTCGCGGACACCGCCGCGGATCAGCTCGTCGACGACGATGCGGGCCTGTGCCGTCGAGGGGTTGGTCATTGGTACCAGGTTAGTCGTGCGCCGCAGGCATCGGCGCCCACCGGAAGGGCTTGCCATCGACCTCGGCAAGGAACTCCAGGGCTGCCTTGTTGACCTGGTCGGGTTTCTCGATGAAACCGAGGTGCCCGGCGTCCGGGATCTCCAGGTAGCGCGCACCCGGGATCGCGTCGGCGACCTCGCGGCTCAGGTGCGCCGGGGTCACGACGTCGTCGCCGAAACCGATCACCAGCACCGGCTGGGTGATGTTGGCGTAGGCCGGCAGCCGGTTGGTCAGCGGCGCCACGTCGAGCTGGCAGCGCAGCCCCGGGGTGCTTTTGACCGGCCACATGGTGAACATCGCGATCCAGTCCTTGATCGCGGCGTCATCGCTGAGCGTCTTGGGCGAAAAGCTCTCCAGCAGACGCACTTTGGCTTCATACTCGGCGGGGAGTTCCACACGGGACTCGGCGAGCTTCGCCTCCGCCTGATAAAAGAACTCCCGGGCGCGGTCGTGGCGGCCGCGGGTGGCCATCAGGACAGCGGATTTCACCAATTCGGGCCGGGCCAGCATCAATTCCTGAGCGATGAACGAGCCCATCGATACCGCGACGATGCGGACCGGGCCGATGTTCAGCGATTCGATCAGCTGGGCGGTGTCGGCCACCATGGTTTCGGTGGTGAATCCCGAGGCGTTCTCGGTAGCACCGATGCCGCGGTTGTCGAAGGTGATCGGGCGGTATCTGGCGAGCTGGAATTCGCGCACCTGGTGCAGGTGCCAGCCGCGGCCGGCGCCGCCACGCCCGGCGATGAACAGAACCGGCTCCCCATCCTGATTACGGTCGTCGTAGGCGAGGTTGGTCACCAGAGTGAAGGTACGCGACCCCTCGACGCTTTATGGTGTCAGGATCGCAACTGCGCAGCTGGGGGACGGTGATGCGGATACGGAGCGTCGGGTTGGCATGCACGCTGGTGCTGGCCGCCGCCGTCATGGCCGACTGCGCACGGGTGACCGGCGGCGTGGCGGTACCAGCCGACCAGGACGGGCCCCGCCCGGTGACAGCCGCGATGCTGCCGGAACTGTTGCTGAAGGCGACCACCGTCAGCGACATCATGGGTGCGCGGGGTATGCGCATCAAAGACTCCCGGACGCGGATGTTCGATTCGGGCCGCCAGTTTCCCGACCACGACTGCCTGGCGGCGTGGATGCCCGTCGAGAAGTCGGTGTATACCGATGCCGACTGGACCGCGACCCTCACCCAATCCCTCAGCGAGAGCGCACAAGACCACTTCGTCATTCAGTCCGCGACGGTGTTCGCCACCCGCGATGCGGCACGCAGTTTCTTCGACGCCACCGCCCGCGCTTGGAACTCCTGCGGCGAGCGGACATTCGCGACCGCCAAGGACGGCTATCCGGACACGTACTGGACGTTCGACACGGTGGCCGACGTCGACTCAACGGTGTGGATGACCCAGCATCAGGACGACAGCGCGGGCTGGTCGTGTCAACGGGCCCTGCGGGTGACCAACAACGTTGCGATCGACGTGCTGGCGTGCAAGCTCTATGTCAGCGACGAGGCCGTCACGATCGCCAACGGGATCGACGCGCGGCTGCCCAGCGTGTGAGCCCTTGGCGGCAAGCCCGTGTACGCGCCGAGTGTGCGGCTTGGTAGGCGATTCCGCGGTTTTGCCCACCAAAACGCACACTCGACGAACGATTCAGCGGTCACCCAGCAGCGGGTGGCAGGCCTTGATACGTTCGATCCACCACTGCCGCCGCTGCGGCGAAGCGGCCAGGGCCTTCAAGCGGGCGGGGTCCGGAGCTATGGGCTGTACCGGCAGGTAGCCGTCCTTTTGCGCAGGGGTCTCGGCGATGTCGTCGACGAACAGCGATCCAGTGCCCAGCCCGCAGGCGTGCTGCAATTCCGGCAGCGCGGCCGCTGCACGCAGGCCGGTCGCGATACCGACTGCCGAGTCGATCGCGCTGGAGACCACCACCGGGATGCCGATCTGCTCAGCGATCTTCAACAGCGCTGAAATGCCGCCCAGTGGTGCGACTTTCAGCACGGCGATATCGGCGGCCCCGGCTTTTGTGACGGCCAGCGGGTCGGAGGCTTTGCGGATGCTCTCGTCGGCGGCCACCGGCGTATCGATGCGACGGCGCAGCTCCGCGAGTTCGGCGACGGTGGCGCAGGGTTGTTCGAGATATTCCAATGCGCCCAATGCCTTTGCCGCCTCAACCGCCTGATCGAGCGTCCAACCGCCGTTGGCATCGACGCGCACGGTGGGGATGAGCGCGCGGACGGCTTCGACGCGGGCGACGTCGTCGGCCAGGGTCTGGCCCGGTTCGGCGACTTTGACCTTGGCGGTGCGGGCGCCGGGGAACCGGGCCAGCACCTCGGGAACTCGTTCGGCGTCGACGGCGGGCACGGTTGCGTTGATCGGAATGCGGTCGCGCAGGGGTTGTGGCAGTTGGTGATAGGCGCTCTCGAGTGCCGCGGCCAGCCAGTGCGTCGCCTCGAGCGGCTCGTACTCACCGAACGCGCCGAACTCCCCCCAGCCGGCCGGGCCGTCGATCAGGGCCACTTCGCGCACCGTGATGCCGCGGAACTTGACGCGCATCGGCAGCGCCACCACGTGTAGGCGGTCGAGGATGTCGTCTAGAGGCGGCGGCATCGGTCTATGGTGCCGGTCGGGTGGTGAGGTGCGCTACTAGCCGTCGTTAGTTCGCAGTCCGACTGGGATGGAAGGGACTCCGAGCTCCTCGGACAACCGATCGATCTCGACCTGAAGTTCACGGAATTGCCGTCGAATGAAGGGACCACTTCATCAACTCTGCACGATAGCCGTGCGCGCCGAATCCAAGTCCTCTGCTATGCGCCGAGTAAGCCATTCGAGGCGTTTCGACGTCGTGTCGCAGGCTGCACGCTCCTCGCGAAGCTTCCGCACGAGTACCTCTAGCGGCAGATCAGCTGTGTCTGCGAAATCGCTGAGGTGGCGCCACTTTTTCGATCGACCGTAGGCGCCAAGCTCATTCGGTGCGCTCAAGGGAGCGATCATCGCATTGATTTCCCCCTCGCGTGAATAGTGGTAAACCTGAATCTTGCAGTCAGGACCGCGGTAATAAGCAACCGAGCTCGTCAGCCCCCCCTCGTCAACGAACTCATCAACCTCTTCGACCGCGAATCCCAGTCCCGAGAGGAAAGGATCCACAATTCTCCGGACTTCTTCTATGAATTCGTTTACCAACATCAACCCTTCACCCATGCGTTGCCAACTCGCTGATAGCCGTACTCTGGCGCGTTCCCTACCAGGAACTCAATCTCTCTCGCGGAGAACGAGTCTGGAAACTTCAGAAGAACGGACTCAAGTGACGGGCATTCGTCACTCAGGACGTATTCAATGCGGGACACGCCGCTTTCCATTTGGGTAAGCAGGAACTGTTCGTTTACTTGCCACGCAAGGTTGTCCGCTTGGGACGTGCCGAGCCCACTGGTGAGCGCGTCCCATGTCGAACTCCCGGTGTCGAAGTAGATCCCACCGTTGGCCCTGGCCTCGCCGATGTAGCCGCCCTCCTGACCGTCGAATCTGCCCAGGACTGCCCGGTCCGGATTGGGGCCGACGTAGTGGGTCGACATGTCAGCGACTTCCTGACTGAGACCTGCGGTCGGCCCTCCGTGCAGACTTGCATGATTGAGGTCCATCGCCGAACCTTCCGCCCAGGGATGGTAGGCGGCCGAGGTATCGAGACCGATCTCCGCGTACGACGAAACGGCTGGCCCGGTGTCGAGTACGCCAGGGCCGATGTCGCCGAGCCCTGCCCGGACCATGGCACCCTCCCCAGCGAACGGAAGGGTGACCGCGGCGGAACCGGCGTCAAAGGTCTTCTCGCCGAGGTAGTAAGCGAGGCTGGGCGCCTCGAGCGCCTCCTTGATTTCTGCCACACCGGCGCCGACGGGGTTGATCATGGCACTACCCACGCCCTTGGCCATCCCGCCCCAGGATTCCAGAACACCCGGGGCGCCCGGCCCACCCTGACCCAGCAGATTCTTGACGGCTTGTTCAGTGGCTCTCCAACGGTCACCGAGTCCGTCGCCGTAGCCGGGTGCCGCGGCCCGCTGCGTTTCCGGGGGGATATAGCGCGGCAGCGGCTGTCGGGCGGCGACCACGGCCGCGTTGATCCGCGCCTCGATCTGATCCGGTGGAACACCGTCATTCCTCAAAACCTGCCGGGCCAGAACTTTGAAGGACTCCACGTCCATGGGATTCGACAGCACTGGAGGGACCGAGCCACCGCCCTGCCGCGTCTGATTCAGCAGCCACGACAGACTTCCGGCCGCCGCATCACCGGATGCGCCAGCCTCCCAGTTCGGCATCGGCGGGCCGAATATCGCGCGACCGTCCGCGTTGACATTGGTGTCGCCGACCACCGCCCGGATGGCAGTGGCCAGATCCTGGTCGGTCCTGCTGGCGTCGGCCATCAGCTTGGTCAGCCGACGTTGCAGGGCGTCGAAGTCGCTACGCTTCTTGTCGACGACCTCCCCGCTCAACCGTCCAGCCGAACTGATGGACCAGTTATTGCTCGACGCAGTTGATTTGATGGAGGACCATTCCGCCTTACACGCCGCGACCTCAGCCCGTGCGGCATGGAAAGCGTTGGCGATCGCGGCTGCCTCTGTCTGGTGCTCGGTGATGTCAGCGCGGTGTTTGCCCAACTGTCGGCGAAAGGCGTCGCCGCCGTGGCCCTCCCAGTCCTTGAGCCCCTTGCCGGCATCGCCCAACGCCCCGCCGAAATCGGCCTTACGCGCGGAGCGTTCCGTGGCGATCTCGAATGCCGTGTCCAGGGTTTCGAGATTCCACTTCTCGATGCCGTCGGTGGTGATCGTCATGCGCTACGAAGCGCCGGTTCCTTTGGGAACGAGCACGGTGAACATCCTGGCGTGCTCCTGCTCCATCGCCGTATAGCGACGACCGCCCTCACGCATTGCTTCGGAGAACGCGCTCACCCGTCCGTGCAATTCCGCGTCGGCCGCCTCCCAGTGCGCAGCCAACTCAGCCAGAGCCTCCGCCGAGCTTCCGGCCCACGCCGTGGCACATTCCCCCAGGTAGCCGGCGTGCCGGACCGAGAATGCGTTTGCCACATCGGTCGCGTCGGCCACCCGCGAGGCGTGGGTATCCAGCAGCGCTGGTTGCACTGAGATCATGGCGGGATCAATCGGCACCGAAGCCATGCTCACCCCTCCCGTTGGAGCCCCGAGCAAAAGCTAGCAAGTTAACCGCAATTACCGCCAGTCACCTGCACTGCCGAGTTCTCGCCTCGCAACTTGAACACCCGCTCGGCGTTCCCCCGCAGATAATCCACGCGCGCCTGATCCTCGAGACCGAGCTCATGCAAGCCGTCCAAAGCATGGGCGTGAATGATCATCGGATAGTTGGTGCCGAACAACACCTTTCGTTGCCCGGTGCGGGTTCGCATGAATCGGATCAGCTCGTCCGGGAGCCGCTTGGTGGTGTAGGCCGAGGTGTCGATGTAGACGTTCTCATGCTTGCGGGCGACCGCAACCATCTCTTCGGTCCACGGGTAGCCGACGTGTCCGCACACGATGGACAGTTCCGGAAAGTCCAGTGCCACTTGGTCGATGTAGGGAATCGGGCGACCGGTTTCCGACGGTCGCAGCGGGCCGGTATGCCCGACCTGGGTGCAGAACGGCACTCCGAGTTCCACGCATTCGACGAACAGTGGGTAGTAGCGCCGATCGGTGGGAGGCGCGTTCCACAACCAGGGCACCACACGAAGCCCGACGAATCCGTCGTCGCGGACCCGGCGCCGCAGTTCGCGGACGGCCTCCATCGGGCGGTCCAGGTCGACGGTGGCCAGTCCCGCGAACCGATTCGGGTGTGCTGCGACCCATTCGGCGACTTCTTCATTGGAGACCAGGTCCATGCCGTTGGGTCCACGCCAGGCACTGAGCAGGCCGAAATCTACGCCTGCGGCGTCCATCGCCGACACGGTGGCCTCGATGGGGATCTCCTCATCGGGCATCGCGCCGCCGGTCCAGCGTCGCAGGGACGCCAACATGTCGTGATCGAGGAACCGCCGGGTCGGGTGCTGCATCCACACGTCGATGGTCATCGTCCCCACCGTAGACAGCTCGGGCTTTTGCGGCGGTCCCAGCTTCGCCTCTCCTTCGTCGAGCCTCGCTGAACCACCGGGTCAGCCGGCGGCGGCCACTCCGGCAACGAGCAGATCCAGCAGGCGTCCGGTCTGCTCGGGCGAGCCGCTGGTCAAGAAGATCCCGATCAGGCTCGACACGACGTCGTCGGCGCGTACATCAGCGCGCAGGCTGCCGTCGCGCGCGCCGGCCCGCAGCAGCAGATCGACCGCGCCGACGATGCGCTCACGTGTCTCGTTGGGCTCCATCGCGCCGGACTCGACGATGGCGCGCAACGACTCGGCCATCCCCCGCTTGGCCGCCACGAAGCCGGCGTAGCGGTCCATCCAGCGACGCAGCGCCACCTTCGGCGGGTGGCGGGTGGCCAGCTGTTCAGCGACGGCCGCGACATCGCCCAATTCAGCGCGGTAAACGGCCTCGACCAGTGCCTCGCGATTGGGAAAGTGCCGGTAGAGCGTGCCGATACCGACGCCGGCATCGCGGGCGATCGATTCGAGCGGAACCGGACTCCCGTCGGAGTCGCCGAACGCGGCGGCGGCGGCCGCCAACAGCCGTTCTCGGTTGCGGCGGGCATCGGATCTCCCAGACAAAGCGGAGGAACCTCCGTTTCTGTTACGCTGCTTAAGCGGAGGGCCCTCCGCATCTTTGCCAGTGTCTCACTAGGAGCACCATGACAGACCAACTCCAGCCCGGCGGCCTCGCCCGAATCGGCACAGATCAGGTGGCCCGCGTCGGCTACGGCGCCATGCAGCTCGACGAGAAGGTTTCCACCGACGACGCCAGCGCGGTCCTGCGCCGTGCGCTCGAGTTGGGCGTCAACCACATCGATACCGCGTCCTTCTACGCCGGAGGCGAGGTCAACCACCGCATCCGTAAGGCGCTGGCGCCTTACCGCGACGAGCTGGTCATCGTCAGCAAGGTCGGAGCCGCCTACACCGGCGTCGGCCCGGTGCCACTGACCGCCGCCCAGAAGCCAGCCGAACTGCGCGCTGCGGTCGAGAGCGACCTCCGCCAACTGGGCCTGGACACCGTGCCGGTGGTCAACCTGCGGCGCTATGACCTCGGTCCCGCCCCGGCCCCCGCGGGCGATCAGAACGTCGACCTCGACGACCAGCTGGCCGAGATGATCGCGTTGCGCGATGAGGGCAAGATCGCCGCCATCGGGATCAGCAGCGTGGGACTGGAGGTACTGCAGCGGGCCCTGCCGGCCGGGATCGTCTGCGTGCAGAACGCCTACAGCCTGCTTGATCGCACCCAGGAAGACACGCTCGATTTCTGCACCGACGAAGGCATCGCCTGGGTCCCGTACTTCCCGCTCGGTTCGGCGTTCCCCGGCTTCCCCAAGGTCACCGACCACGCCGTCGTCCGCGAGATCGCCGACGAAACCGGTGCCACCCCGGCCCAGATCGGGCTGGCCTGGCTCTTGACCACCTCGGCGAACACGCTGCTGATCCCCGGCACCGGATCGATCGCGCATCTGGAGGAGAACATGAAGGTGGCCGACATCGTGCTCAGTGACGACGCCGTCGCCCGACTGGACGCGATCACCGCCCCCGGGCAGGGGCCGGACTACGCCGCGACCCTGCGCGAAGCGTTCCGGCAAGCTCCGGCAACCTGACGGCGCCGCCCCGGTACGGTCGCAGTCGTGAGCAGCAACCCTTTTGACGAGAGCATCTGGCGCACTGTCGACGGCTTCGCCGACCTGACCGACATCACCTATCACCGCCACGTCACCGACGCGACGGTGCGAGTGGCGTTCAACCGTCCGGAGGTGCGCAACGCATTTCGGCCGCACACCGTCGACGAGCTGTACCAGGCGCTGGACCATGCCCGGATGTCTCCCGACGTCGGCGTGGTGCTGCTCACCGGCAACGGACCGGCACCCAAGGACGGCGGCTGGGCATTCTGCTCCGGCGGGGATCAGCGCATTCGCGGCCGTAGCGGCTACCAGTATGCGTCCGGGGAAACCGCCGACACCGTCGACGTCGCCCGCGCCGGGCGGCTGCACATCCTGGAGGTGCAGCGGCTGATCCGGTTCATGCCCAAACCGGTGATCTGCCTGGTCAACGGCTGGGCGGCCGGCGGCGGGCACAGCCTGCACGTGGTGTGCGACCTGACCCTGGCCAGCCGCGAGCACGCCAGATTCAAGCAGACCGACGCCGACGTGGGCAGCTTCGACGGCGGCTACGGGTCGGCGTACTTGGCGCGGCAGGTCGGCCAGAAGTTCGCCCGCGAGATCTTCTTCCTGGGCCGCACTTACACCGCCGAGCAGATGCACCAGATGGGTGCGGTCAACGAGGTCGTCGACCACGCCGAGCTGGAAGCCACCGGTGTGCAGTGGGCCAAGGAGATCAACGGCAAATCGCCTCAGGCGCAACGCATGTTGAAGTTCGCTTTCAACCTGCTCGACGACGGGCTGGTGGGTCAGCAGCTGTTCGCCGGCGAAGCCACCCGACTGGCCTACATGACCGACGAGGCCGTCGAGGGCCGGGACTCCTTCCTGGAGAAGCGCGATCCGGACTGGAGCAGGTTCCCCCGCTACTTCTGAGCTTCCGCGAGGCTGAAGGTGCCCCCAAGCTCGGCGCGAAATCCACGAATAGACTGGCTAACCATGAGCCGAAGCCCGCTGCGCCGCCTGTCCGACCAGATCACGCTCGCAACCATGCGCCCCCCGGTCGCCGCGCAGCTGATGCACCGGCCCGGCGCCAAGACCATCGACCTGACCGGCAAGCGGGTGCTGGTGACCGGGGCGTCCTCGGGCATCGGGGAAGCCGGCGCCGAACAGTTCGGGGCAGCGGGCGCCACCGTGATCGCGGTCGCCCGCCGCCAGGAAAACCTCGACGCACTGGTCCAGCGGATCACCGCCGCGGGCGGCACCGCCCACGCGATCGCGTGCGACCTGTCGGACCTCGCGGCGATCGATCAGCTGGTCAAGGACGTCGACGAGCGGTTCGGCGGAGTGGACATCCTGGTCAACAATGCCGGGCGGTCCATCCGCCGTCCGCTGGCCGAATCCCTGGACCGCTGGCACGACGTCGAGCGGACCATGCAGCTGAACTACTACTCGCCGCTGCGGCTGATCCGCGGGTTCGCCCCGGCGATGCGCGAGCGCGGCGACGGCCACATCATCAACGTCGCCACCTGGGGCGTGTTCACCGACTCCTCGCCGCTGTTCGGCGTCTACAACGGCTCCAAGTCCGCGCTCAGCGCCGTTAGCCGGGTCATCGACAGCGAGTGGGCCCGCTACGGCGTGCAGTCCACCACGCTGTACTACCCGCTGGTGAAGACCCCGATGATCGCGCCCACCGCGGCGTTCCAGGGCAAGCCCGGACTCACCGCGCAGGAGGCCGGCGCGTGGATGATCGACGCGGCCCGTTACCGCCCGATCCGCATCGCGCCGCGGCTGGCGCTGGCATTCCGCGCACTGGACAACCTCAACGCCGGCTGGGCCACCGCCATCGTCAAGCGGAACCGGATCGAGCCCATCGACGAGTGATGGCGGACTGATGGAGATTCTGGCCAGCCGGGTGTTGCTCCGGCCCACCGACTATCAACGCTCACTGCGGTTCTACCGCGACGAGATTGGGCTGGCGATCGCCCGCGACTACGGCGCCGGAATGGTCTTCTACGCCGGACAATCGCTGATCGAACTCGCCGGGCACGGCAACCCCGAACATCCGGCCGCGAGCTTCCCGGGGGCGCTGTGGCTACAGGTCCGCGACGTCGCCGCCACCCAGGCCGAACTGGAGAGCCGCGGCGTCCCCATCACCCGGGAAGCGCGCCGCGAACCGTGGGGGTTGCGTGAGATGCATGTCACCGATCCCGACGGCCTGACCTTGATCTTCGTGGAGATCCCCGAGGACCATCCGCTGCGCCGCGATACCCGCCAGGACAGCCCCCGGAAGCCTTGAGGTGAACGACGGGGAAACAGTTCGATACGTCTCGACATACACCGGCGTTTCGCCTGCACAATCGTTAGACAAGGGTCCGCGCAAGCCCCAGAATCTATCCGTGATGTTCCCGTGAGCCTCGAACTGCTCCTCCTAATCATTGTGGTGATCACGGCTTTAGCCTTCGATTTCACCAACGGATTCCATGACACCGGCAACGCGATGGCGACCTCGATCGCCAGCGGTGCACTCAAGCCCAAGGCAGCGGTCGGCATGTCGGCATGCCTGAACCTGGTCGGCGCCTTTCTGTCGACCGCGGTCGCCGCAACGATCGCCAAAGGCCTGGTGGACGCCCACCTGGTGACCCTCGAAATCGTCTTCGCCGGCCTGGTCGGCGGCATCGTATGGAACCTGCTCACCTGGCTGCTCGGTATCCCGTCGAGCTCCTCGCACGCCCTGATCGGCGGCATCGTGGGAGCGATGATCGCCGCCGTCGGCGGGCACGGGGTGATCTGGCACGGGGTGGTCTCCAAGGTTCTGGTCCCGGCCGTGGTCGCCACCGTGATCGCCACGGTGATCGCCTCCTTCGGTACCTGGCTGGTCTACCGCATCACTCGCGGCGTCGACGAGAAGAAGTCCGAGAGGGTGTTCCGGCACGGTCAGATCGGCTCGGCCGCGCTGGTCTCGCTGGCACACGGCACCAACGACGCGCAGAAGACCATGGGCGTGATCTTCCTCGCGCTGATGTCCTACGGCGCGGTGAGCACCTCGGCCACGCTGCCGCCCCTGTGGGTGATCGTCAGCTGCGCGCTGGCCATGTCGGCGGGCACCTACACCGGCGGCTGGCGGATCATCCGCACCCTGGGCAAGGGCCTCGTCGAGATCAAGCCGCCGCAGGGCATGGCCGCCGAGTCGGCAGCTGCCTCGGTCATCCTGCTCTCCAGCCACTTCGGTTACTCGCTGTCGACCACCCAGGTCGCCACCGGCTCGGTGCTGGGCAGCGGTGTCGGCAAGCCGGGCGCGCAGGTGCGCTGGAGCGTTGCCGGACGGATGGTGGCCGCCTGGCTGGTGACGCTGCCGATGGCCGGCGGGGTCGGCTCGGGCGCATACGGCCTGGTGCACGGTATCGGCGGCTACCCCGGGATCATCATCGGCGTAGCCCTGCTGATCACCGCGGTGCTGGCGATCTGGCTGCGGTCGCGCCGGGCGCGCATCGACCACAACAACGTCAACGCCGAATGGGACGGCACCCTCACCGGCGGTCTCGACGCCCCCGGCGTGCAACCCGAAGAAGCCGGCCGCGAAGTCGAGAACGCCCTCCGGTCGGCATTCGACGCCGACCCTGAGGGAGCCAAGTTGACTGTCGTCTCCACCGACGACCCCAATTCACGTGAGGTCATCCGGTCATGAGTCAGTGGTTCAACCTTGCAGCCACCCTGAAAATCCTCGTCTTCGGACTGCTGGTCGGCGGCCTGTTGCCGGCGCTGTTCGCGGTCGGGGTGCGGGTCAATGTGGCAGGTAACAGCGTTCCCGCGGTCGCCGGCGGCACTGCCGGCACCACTGGCGGGCGCCGGCCGCTGCTGCTCGCGCTCAGCTGGGCGATCTTCCTGCTAGTGCTGGCCGTGGCGGTCGTCGGCGTGCTTTTCATCGCCCGCGACTTCCTGGGGCACCACCTGGGCTGGTACCTGCTCGGGGCCAAGCCCGCCTAACCCGGTTCGACAAGGTCACCGTGCGGCTGCAAAAATCCGCACGGTGACCTTGGAGCTGTTCCTGTTGATCACGGTCGTGATCACCGCCCTGGCTTTCGACTTCACCAACGGCTTCCATGACACCGGCAACGCTGTCGCCACCGGGATCGCCAGCGGTGCGCTCAAGCCGAAGACCGCGGTAACGCTCTGCGCCACCCTCAACCTGGTCGGCGCGTTCATGTCGACCCAGGTGGCGGCCACGGTGGCCAAAGATCTGGTGGTCACCAACCTGGTGACGCTGGAAGTCATGTTCGCCGGTTTGGTCGGCGGCATCGTCTGGAACCTGGCGACCTGGTTGTTCGGTATCCCGTCGAGTTCCTCGCATGCCCTGATCGGCGGCGTGGTGGGGGCCATGCTGGCCGCGGCCGGCACGGCCGGGGTGCGCTGGCCCGGGGTGGTCTCGAAGGTGCTGGTGCCGACGGTGATCGCCGTGCTCGCCGCGACCCTGGTCGCCACCGTCGGGACCTGGCTGGTCTACCGGCTGACGCAGGGAGTCCCCCGTGGGCGCACCCTGCGAGACTTCCGACGGGGTCAGGTGTTCTCTGCCGCCCTGATGTCGCTGGCGCACGGCACCAACGATGCCCAGAAGACCATGGGCGTGATCTTCCTCGCACTGATCTCCTACGGCGCGGCCTCCAAGACCGACGTCACGCCGCCACTGTGGGTGATCGTGTCGTGTGCGGTGGCGATGGCCGCCGGCACCTATTTCGGTGGATGGCGGGTCATCCGCACCCTGGGCAAGGGGCTCGTTGAGATCGAATCCCCCCAGGGCATGGCCGCCGAATCATCCTCGGCGGCCATCATTTTGCTGTCCAGTCATTTCGGCTACTCGCTGTCGACCACGCAGGTGGTGACGGGATCGGTGTTGGGTTCGGGCCTGGGTAAGCCCGGGGCCAACGTGCGCTGGGTTGTTGCCCGCCGGATGGCGACCGCCTGGCTGATCACCCTGCCGCTGGCCGGGGCCATCGGCGCGGGCACCTACCACCTGATCCACCGCATCGGCGGCTACCCCGGCACCATCACCGGACTGGTGCTGCTGGTGGGCGTCTCCGCGCTCATCTGGCTGCAGTCCCGCAAGGTCCCGGTCGACCACACCAATGTCACCGCCGAGTGGGGTGCACATATGACCGATGGCCTCGAAGTGATTGCACCGCAACCCACTACCCCTAGTCCGTCTCGCGAGATCGGCACGGAGGGGGGCGGTGCGTGACCACCGTGAGCACCTGGTTCGACTACGTGGCCACCGCCAAGATCCTGATCTTCGGCCTACTGGTCGGCACCGCGCTGCCGGCCTTGTTCGCCATCGGGGTGCGCTTGGGTGCCGCAGCCGACGGGTCGACTGAGCACCGTCGGGAGTTGACCCTGCTGCGGTGGATGATCTTCGCGCTGTTGCTCACCGTGGTGCTGGCCGGCGTGCTGTTCATTGCCCGCGACTTCATCGAACACCGCATCGGCTGGCAGTGGGATGACTGGGGCCGTTGGGACGAGGTGTTTGGAGCCTTGAATAGACGTAATATTGCAGCTGACATGTTCCTTCCGGTGTCGGCGCGGGGAAGTTGACGCAGTATGAACAAATTTCTCACCTCGATCGTCGCCTGGCTGCGCGCCGGGTATCCCGATGGTGTGCCACAGAACGACTACGTTCCGCTGTTGGCGCTGCTGTCGCGACGGCTGACCAACGATGAGGTCAAAGACGTCGCCCGGGAATTGATCGGCCGCGGCGAGTTCGACCGCATCGACATCGGGGTACTGATCGCCCGCTTGACCAACGAACTGCCCGCTCCAGAAGACGTCGAACGGGTGCGAGAACGGTTGGCGGCAAAGGGTTGGCTGCTGGACGACGCTCCCACCAACGACGCCTCTTCCAACGGAGGAAACCCATAGCACGCCTGCGTGCGCTGGCCATCCCACTCGGTGATGCCCTCACCACGCTCCTGCCCTCCTTGCAGGGCGTTCTGGACGGCCACGAAGCCGCGTTCACGCCGGTAGGCCCCGACACCGACCCGTCTGCCCTGACCGCGCTGCGGGTGGGCGATCCCATCGGCGATGACATCGCGCTGGTGGTGGCGACGTCGGGAACCACCGGAATACCCAAAGGCGCCCTGCTGACCGGGACGTCACTCGTGGCCAGTGCCACCGCCACGCATGACAGGTTGGGCGGACCAGGCAGCTGGCTGCTGGCTCTGCCCCCGCACCATATCGCCGGAATCCAGGTCCTGGTGCGCAGCCTGGTGTCCGGCACCGCCCCCGTACAGCTCGATGTCGCAACGGGTTTCGATGTCACACGGTTGCCCGCGGCGGTGGCAGCACTCGGTTCCGGCCGGCGCTACACCTCACTGGTCGCCACCCAATTAGCCAAGGCGCTGGCCGTTCCCGCGTCCGCAGCCGCGCTGGCCGAGCTAGACGCGGTGCTGTTGGGCGGAGGTCCGGCACCGCAACCGATCCTGGACACGGCAGCGGCCGCCGGAGTGCGGGTGGTGCGCACCTATGGCATGAGCGAGACTGCCGGCGGTTGTGTCTATGACGGTGTGCCGTTGCCGGGTGTCCGGCTACGCATCGGAGACGACGGACGGATCAGGGTCGGCGGCCCGACCCTGGCCCAGGGTTATCGCAATCCTGTCGAGCCGGACCCATTCGCCGAGCCAGGCTGGTTTACCACCAATGACCTTGGCACCCTTGATTCCTCGGGATGCCTGACCGTGCTGGGTCGCGCCGACGACGCGATCAGCACCGGTGGATTGACGGTTCTTCCGGGTCCGGTGGAGGCGGTGTTGTCGACGCATCCCGCCGTGGCCGAGTGCGCGGTGTTCGGGATCGACGACGACCGGCTGGGTCAGCGTGTCGTCGCCGCGGTCGTCGTAGCCGGCGTGACGCCACCAACGCTGGAGGAGTTACGCGCCCACGTCGCGGAGTCTCTGGACATCACGGCAGCGCCACGCGAGGTACATGTCGTTGCGGCACTCCCCCGCCGCGGAATCGGCAAGCTCGACCGAAAAGCACTGGCACAGCAGTTTTCTGCCGAGGGTATTGCGCCGAATTAGACCATTGGTCTAATTTATAGACCGGTGGTCTAATTGCTTCGCCGCTGCTGGCGAAAGGGGACGCGAACCATGCACACACCCACCACGTCCGCCGAGCGCACGCGTTCCTTTGCGCGCGTCCTGGGACCGTTCATCGCCGTGGTTCCTGCCATCATCGCGGTCAGGGCCGGCAGCATCGGCGACCAGCTGTCCAGCTTCTCGGCCGACCCGATGTGGCCGTGGGTGCTGGGCGCACTGCTGTTCGGCGGTGGGCTGTTCATCATTGCGTTTCACCAATATTGGCGTGGCGTGGCGGCGGTGATCATTTCGCTGTTCGGCTGGTTCCTGTTGCTGCGGGGTTTCGTCCTGCTTGCCGCGCCACAGTTGATCGTCAAGGGAGCCGAGGCCGCCACCGGCACATCAAGTGGGGCCATCGCTACGGTGCGGGCCGGGTTCGGGCTGCTTGCACTGTGCGGCGTCTACCTGACCTACGTCGGATGGCTCAAGAAGTCCGACTGATTCAATACCGTCATGCGTCGCGCCGTGAAGCCTCGGGAGATCCGGCGAGCCGAGTTGCTCGACCAGGCACTGGCGCTCTTTCTCGAACGCGGCTACGACAACGTCAGCCTCAACGACCTCCTCGCAGCAACGGGCATACCGAAAGGTGCTTTCTACCACTACTTTCCGTCCAAGGACGCGTTGGTGATCGCGCTGGCCGAGCGCAGCGCCGACGCAGCGTTGGAGGCGCTGCGTCCAGTCTTCGACCAGCCGGGGACGGGCGCGCTGGAGCGCCTCAATGACGGTCTGGCGGCAAGCTATGACGTCAAGATGGCGATGGGGGCTCCCGAGCAGATCGCGGCGATGACGGCACTGTTCGCGCCGCACAACCGGGGGCTGTTCGCCAAGATCGTGGAGACTTGGGAGGACCTGTTCCGACCGGTGCTGACCCAGCTCATCAGCGAAGGCGTCGACGAGGGCGCGTTCAATACCTTCGATCCCGAGGGGGTCGGCGACATGATCCAGGGTTTTGCGGCCAGCTTGCGCAGAAACCTGATGCAGATACTCGATGCGCCGGACGCGAAGGTGCGTCGTCATGCCATCGAGGACTGCGTAAAGCGGGTCAAACTACACGGCATCGCGACGGACCGAATCCTCGGATTGCCTGACGGGTCAACGGTTGTGCTCGACCGCAAGCAGATAGAGGCAATGGTTGCGCGTATCAGGCCGTGACTGTCGTGGGAGCCGCGACTCAGTCGCCAGATCCGCCGCTGGAGCCGCCGCCCGAACCACCAGCCCCGCCACTCGAGCCACCGCCCGAACCACCAGACCCGCCGCTCGACCCGCCGCTCGATCCGCCGCTTGAGCCCCCACTCGACCCGCCGCCGGAACTGCCCCCGGAATCACCGCTCGAACCCGAGGAACTGGACCCGCCACCGGAACTGCCGGCAGATCCGCCAGAGCTACTGCCGGAACCGGAGGACGCGCCTCCAGGGCCGCTGCCCCCGGAGCCTCCGGCGTCACCGCCCGCACTGTTGCCAGAGCCGCCGGAACTACCGCTGCCCGACCCGGACGCACCAGAACCCGCACCGCCGGATCCCCCGCGTCGCTGCCGGATCCGCCCGAACTCGATCCCCCGAACTGGACCCGCCCGAACCGCTGCCCGCTCCGGAGCCGCCCGCACCGCTGTCGTCGGACCCGCCAGAGGTGCCGCCTGACCCGCCGGAATGACCCCCCGAACCGCTATCGCCAGAACCACTGCCGGACCCGCCCGGATTACTTCCGGGGCCACCAGTACTGCCGTCGCCCGCTCCGGTGCCGCCCGAATGCCCGCCACCAGAGTCACTGCCGCCGGAATGCCCACCGGTGGAACCGTTATCGCCGGAACCAACGCCACCCGAACCCGTGCCATCCGAACCCGTGCCGCCGGGACCGGTGCCACCCGTACCGGTGCCACCGGAACCATTGCCGCCCGCGCCGCCTGTGCCAGTGCCGCCCGAACCGGCATCGCCGCCGGAATGACTGCCGCCGCCGTGATCACGACCAGACCCGCTTCCGCCGCTACCACTGCCGCCCGATCCGGGCAGCCAACCGCCGCCACCACCAACAGGTCCGGTGATGATCGGGATGGGAATCGGGAACGGAATCACCGCGGGCGGCGCGGGCGCGGGCGCCGCCGGAGGTGCCGGAATGACCGGCGCCGGAGCGACGATGGCCGGGGCCGGGTTTGCCGGGGCTACAACAGGATTAGGGGCCGGGGCCTGCAGAGCGGGTATCCGCGCCGGCTTCGGGGCAGGCAGTACCGGCATGAAATTGCCGGGCACCGGCTGGGCCTGCGGCGGCTGCGCCATCACCGGAGGCTGCGCCGGCGTGGATGCGGCCGTCGGGCGAATGCCGATGGTCACGGCCACGGCCAACGCCGCGCACCCAGCCACCAGAATCCCACCGACCGAGCTGCCCACCAGAAGTGCCCGTCCCACCGGCGGCGGTGGCGCCGCCTGCTCGTCGGCTTCGGTGCCGTCTCCCCCGTATTCGGCGCCGTAGTCGTCGTAGCCCTCGTAGCTTTCGTAGTCGCCCTCGGCGTACTCCACCGGCAGCAGTTCGGAGTCATCGTCAGTCATCGAGTACGCGAGCTGTTGTTCCGACTGTTCGCCCTCAACCGCCGGAGCCAGCACCGTGGATGTTCCCTCCGGGGCGCCGGTATCCGGCAGCGCCGGCGCAGCCATCGTCGCGTCACCGGCCGGAGCGGGCAGCCACGTCGTCTCGCCGTCCTCCCCCGAGGCGTTGCGCGCCAACGCCACAGCCGAACGCGCCTGGGGCTGCTCGGAGACGTTCTCGACCCCCGCCTCCTCAAGGGCTTGGCGAACCTGCGCCATCAATTCCGAGTCCGACCAGCACAGTCGCGTCGCAGCCAGCCGGTGTCCCTCGTCGGCCAACATGCGGTGGGTTCCGGTCACCGTGTCGACCAGCGTTTCGACCGGATCGCGCGTCAGATCAAGCATGGACTCGTCGAGCACGGCATCGCCGTAGGCGTCCGATTCGACGAGCGCCAAGCGGGCGAGCGCGCCGGTAACCGACACTCCGAGCGCGACATCCATTGCGCGTCTCCTTCCGCGGCCACTCCTTAGACACTCTAGCCGCGCGGATCGACCATCGAGCGGACCGATCTGCGCAGTTCAATGGCGTATGCCCCTCCCGCGGTTATGGTGAGCAGGTGATCGCCGAGTCGACCAGGAGCTGGAATATCGGCCGCGATGCGACCGCTGCGGCACTGCTGCTCGCGGCGCCGGCGTTGCCGTGGAGCCTGTACTTCGGTGCCGGCATCCCGACTGGCAAGCCCGGACTGTTCATCGCGCTGGCTGCGGCCACCGTGCTCGCGCTGACAGCGATCGCCGCGACCTACGTCGGGCCCTGGCGGATCTTGCGCGTGCCCAACAATCCCGCCGTCGCGGGACGGCTGCGGCTGTTGCTCTGCGCGCCGTACCTGGTGTTGCTGCTCGGTGTGGTGGCCGCCGATGTGGTGCAGACCGTCCGCTACGGCGGAAGCCCCCGACCCCCGGGCGGCGTCGGGCCGGGCGCGTTGGCGGGCGTCGCCGGGGCGTTGCTCGCTGCGCAGCCGGTGCTCGCCGGTCCGGTACGCCTGTGGCGGCGCACGGTCCGGGCGCTCGGCTACGCAGCGATCGTCGGTGCCACGTTGAGTGTGCTGTTCAACCTGTATTGGCGGGTGCGCTACGCCCTGCCGGAGGCCCACTCCACGACCGGATTCGGCCGCCAACAAGTCGCGATCATTGCGACCGCGCTGGTGTACGGAGCGGTGGCGTGGGCCGCCGTAGTCGTCGCCTCGCGGTGGGTTCTGCAGCGGGACAAAGCGTCCCAGCTCGCTGTTGTGCTGCTCGGCGGGGCCGCTCTGGTCGCCGGGATCCTGGTGTGGGTGCTGCCGATCGGCCGCGACATCGACGGCTTTCACGGGATCGCACAGAACACCTCCACGGCCGGGGTCGGCTTCGAGGGCTACCTGGTGTGGGTGGCCGCCGCGGCCCTCTTGGCGGTGGCGGCGGCGCGCGACGCGTCGGCGACGACGTGGCTGGGAGCCATCCGGAACACGTTGCTGCTCATTGCGATCTGGACTCTGGGGTCGGCACTCATGCGCATCGTCGATCTGAGCGTCGCGGTCGGCCTGGACCTGCCGTATTCGCCGTACGACAGCGCGGCGATGGCCTCCTTCGACGTGGTGGCCGCGGTCATCGCGATCTGGCTACGGCTCAACCTGGGTAATCGCTCCGTGCCGGCGGCGGCCGTCTGGTCGGTGAGCGCCGTCCTGTTCGGTTTCACCATCGCCCGCGTCGTGGTGGGTGTGGGTCTGGCTCCACGACTCGCGGAAGCCCAGCGCGCCAGTGCATGGGCGAACCCGGTGTACGGCAACGGCCTCGCGCAGCAGATCACCAGCACGTTCGACGTGGTGGTGTGTGGCCTCGCGCTGTGCGGCCTGGTGGTGGCAATCGTCGTCGGACGCTTGACGGTGCCCGCCGACGACCGCCCCAGGCCCGGCGAGCCGGGCACGCCCCGGATCTTCCGGTCCGCGGACTCCCCCGCCGTCGCTCCCGCGGGTGGACCGAAGATCTATCGGGGAAGCGACGATTCGGCCCAAAACGGCGAAGTCGTTCAGGGCACCTCGAACGGCAACTGAGCCCCTTCCTGCGGCAAGCACAAGTACGGCTGCACCCAGGCGTTTATCCGACGCCGACGGCGGGTAGCCGAAACTGCGTTTCCGCTTTTGAGCCCGGGTCGGGCGAACGATACGAATGAGGGTCACGATGGACATCACTGCATTGGCCGCATGGAAGACACGGCGCATCACCGGGTACCTGGCTACAGCGATGGTGCTGGGCGGCGGCCTGCTGGTCCCCGGCGTCCCGTCCGCCTCGGCGCAGCCCTGTCCCGACGTGGAGGTGGTGTTCGCGCGCGGCACCGGCGAGCCACCCGGGGTCGGTGGCATCGGTCAATCCTTTGTCGATGCGCTGCACGCCAAGGTGGGTGAGCGTTCCTTCGAGGTGTATCCGGTCAACTACGCCGCCAGCAACGATTTCGGCGGCGGTGTCGACTTCGCCCGCACCGTCGTCGACGGTATCCGAGACGCCGGCAGCCACATCGAGAACACCGCGGCGAACTGCCCCAATACCCGAATCGTGCTGGGCGGCTTCTCGCAAGGTGCGGCGCTGGCCGGCTACACCACGTCGGCCGAGATCCCCAAGGAAGTCCCCGCCGACTACCTCTCCTACATCCCCAAGCCGATGCCGTCGTCGGTGGCCGACCACGTTGCCGCTGTCGTGTTGTTCGGCACGCCCTCAGCGGAGTTCCTCCAGCCGAACGGCGCGCCACCGGTGCGGATCGGTCCGCGGTATGCGTCCAAGGCCTTGGAGCTGTGCGCCGACGGCGACACCATCTGCAACGGCGCCCCGGCGGGCGGACCGCCCTTTGCGCACGCGTCGTACGGCGTCAACGGCATGACGGAGCAGGGCGCCGAGTACGCGGCCGCCCACCTCTGAGCGCTCCGTTGATTCAGGGCAGCTCGAACGGCAACTGAATGCCTTCGTGCGGCAAGCAGTGCGTGCAGGTCCGTTCGTCGTCGATCCGCTCGATGGCTTCGTGCACCAGCTTCTTGAACGGCTCGATGTTTTTTTGGAACTCCGCGAACACATCGACGGCCTTCACACCACTGCCGACGTCGACTCCGGCATCCAAGTCGGTGACCAGAGCTACTGCGGCATAACACATTTCCAGTTCACGAGCCAGCACTGCTTCGGGATATCCGGTCATGTTGATCAGTCGGAATCCGGCCGCGGCGAACCATTGGCTTTCGGCGCGGGTGGAGAATCGCGGCCCCTGGATAACCACCATGGTTCCGCCATCGACCACGTCGGGCAAGCCGGTCACCGCGGTCCGCAGCGTCGGGCAGTACGGGTCGGCGAACTCGACGTGCACGCCGCCGTCATCGAAGTAGGTGTCGGCGCGGCCCCGGGTGCGGTCGACCAGTTGATCGGGCACCACCACCGAGCCGGGGGGCAGTTCCGGGGTCAGGCTGCCGACTGCGCAAGGCGCGAGGATCCGTCGCACCCCCAGCGTCCGCAACGCCCACATGTTGGCCCGGTAGGGCACTGTGTGGGCCGAGTACTCGTGGGCGGCCCCGTGCCGCGGCAGAAATGCCACTTCGTGGCCGCCGACGGAACCGACCGTGATCTCTGCACTGGGCGCCCCGTAGGGGGTGTCGCAGCTGACGCGGCGCGCATCGTCACCGAAGAACGAGTAGAAACCGCTACCGCCGATCACGCCCAGCAACTTCTGCTCCTCCCGCATGCAAGGATCGTGCGGTGGCCAGCTTCGCACAGTGGATAGAGGGGGCTCGTCCCCGCACCCTGCCCAACGCGATCGCTCCGGTGATCGCCGGAACCGGCGCGGCAGCATGGCTGGGTGCCGCGGTGTGGTGGAAGGCGCTGCTGGCGCTGACCGTCGCGGTGGCGCTGATCATCGGGGTGAACTACGCCAACGACTACTCCGACGGCATCCGTGGCACCGACGACGACCGGACCGGTCCGGTGCGCCTGGTGGGCGCTCGGCTGGCGAGCCCGCGCGCGGTGCTGACGGCAGCGATCGCCGCGCTGTCGGTCGGAGCGCTGGCCGGCTTGGCCCTGGCCCTGGTCAGCGCGCCGTGGCTGCTGGCGGTGGGCGCGGCCTGCATCGCCGGCGCCTGGCTGTACACCGGCGGGTCGAGGCCGTACGGCTACGCCGGCTTCGGCGAGATCGCGGTGTTCGTGTTCTTCGGACTGGTCGCGGTGCTGGGCACCCAGTACACCCAGGCGTTGCGGGTGGACTGGGTCGGCGGCGCGCTGGCGGTAGGCGTCGGTGCCCTGTCGTCGGCGGTGCTGGTGGCCAACAATCTGCGCGATATCGCGACCGACAAGCCGGCCGGCAAGATCACCCTCGCGGTACGCCTCGGCGACGCGCGCACCCGGGTGCTGTTTCAGCTGCTGGTGGCGTTGGCCGGGGTGCTGACGCTGGCCCTGATGCGGGCCACCCCGTGGTGCGCGGTCGGGTTCATCGCCACGCCGCTGGCGCTGCGGGCCGCGGCACCGGTGCGCTCCGGGCTCGGTGGCACCGCACTGATTCCGGTGCTGCGCGACACCGGGTTGACCATGCTGGTGTGGGCAATCGCGGAGGCCTTGGCGCTATCCCTGCACTGACTCTGGGCGGTTTACTCCCCGCGCAGTCGGGCTTGCAGTTTCTCGCGTTCCTGGCGGCGGCGTTCGCCGGCGACGGTCAAGCTCTCGGTCGCGCGCTTACGCAGCGGTGTGAACAGCCACATGCCCAACGGCAGCGCGACGATCAGCGCCAGCATCGCCGCGATGATCGGCGGGAAATCGCTGAGCCCGAGCAGCCGGCCCACTCCGTAGATCACCCCCGTCAGCACCACCACCAGCGCCAGCCGCGCCGCGGTGTACACCGCTACATCGAGTACCGCACGGCCCAACGGGGCCCGACCTGTCGCCACGGTCATCAAGCCTACTGGCGGGCTGGACCGGCGAGAACGACGCTAACGGTATATTCGGCGCCAGGAGGTGTCGCGAGTGCTCTACCTGCTCCTCGTCCTGACTCTGGGAACGCTGCTGTACCTCAGCCTGCGTGCCGTTCGTGCCCGGCCGAAGACGCGCGTGATCGGACCGGATGATGACCCGGAGTTCCTGTGGCGGATCAGCCACGGCGACAACCAGCCCTAGGGCTGCCACACCCCCGAACTAGACGAAGTGCTGGTTGAACCGGTCGTCGCCGGGGAACGCCTCGGCAACCACCGCAGCCAGCTCGACGAGCGCCTCGCGGGTCTCGCGCTTCAGCCGCATCAGGTCGATCTCCGCGCCTTCTTCCAGGTGCGGATCGAACGGCACCAACCGCACCGCGCGGCAGCGCCGGGAGAAGTGGTCGACGACCTTCTGCATGTCGACCTTGCCCGAGCGAGGCCGCACCGCGTTGATCACCGCGATCGAGTTGCGCACCAGGTCTTCGTGACCGTGCGCGTCGAGCCAGTCCAGCGTCGCCGAGGCGCTGCGGGCGCCGTCAACTGAGCCCGAACTCACCACGATCATGGTGTCGGCCTTGGCGAGCACCGCTGACATAGCGGAGTGCATCAGACCCGTGCCGCAGTCGGTGAGCACGAGGCTGTAGAACCGCTCCAAGACCTGCAGCGTGCTGGCGTAGTCCTCGGCGCTGAACGCTTCCGAGACCGCGGGGTCGCTGTCGGAGGCCAGCACCTCCAGGCGGCTGGGGCCCTGGTTGGTGTAGCTGCGGACATCGCTGTAGCGCTGGATACCGTCAGCATCGCGCAGCAGGTGCCGCACCGTCGCGGAGGTCTCCATCGGCACCTTCTGGTTCAGCGTGCCGCGGTCGGGGTTGGCGTCCACGGCCACCACCCGGTCACCTCGGATGGAAGCGAACGTGGCCCCCAGGGTCGCGGTGATGGTGGTCTTGCCAACCCCGCCCTTCAGCGACAGCACCGCGATCCGGTGACAGCCCTGTAGTGGCCGGTTCACCTGGACCACCAAGTCGTTGAAACGGATGGTGCGCGGGCTCTCGCCGACGTTGATCAGCTGGCCGGACAGCACGTAGAGCAGGCGGCGCCAGCCCGACGTTGGCGGCGGCTTGACCTGTCGCAACAAGGACGTGGTGGACAGATCCGAGAACGGGGCGATGGGCTCAGAGGCGCGATACGGCGCCTGCCCGGAACCACCGCCGGCGCTGCCGCCGAAGTACACCGGAGCAGGGTTATCCATCGGCTGCGGAACCCAGGTGGTCGATGCGCCTGCGTTCCAGGACTGCTGCCCCGACGGGGTCTCCGCAGCCGCCGGCGGCCACGGGTCGACCGGTTCGGAGAACCGGCGCTCGGTGCGGAAGCCGCCGAAGGAGCGGGTCTCCTCGCCTTCGGGCCGCTGGTTGAACGACCCGCCGGCCCCGGCCTCCGCAGCGTCCGCGGGACCGTCAGCCCCCTCGTTGACGTGCTGAAGCGGCCGGAACTGGGTGGTCGGATGATCCGTCACGTCATGGCTCGCAGTGACATCACCGGGTGCATGGTCGGACACTGGTATCTCCCCTGTCACACTGGTTAGGACGTCAATGGACGTCGGTAACCGCAGGGTAGCGCAGCTGTCATAAAGGAATCTGTCAGCTGGATTAGCCGACTCCGGCATACGAGTGCAGGCCGACGGTCACCAGGTTGACGAAAAACAGGTTGAAGATCATCGCCGCGAACCCCACAACGTTGATCCACGCCGCCTTGTAATCGCGCCACCCGGCCGTCGACCTGGCGTGGAGATAGGCGGCGTAGACGACCCAGGCGATGAACGAAACCGTCTCCTTGGGATCCCAACCCCAGTAGCGGCCCCAGGCCCCCTCGGCCCAGATCGCGCCGAAGATCACACCGAAGCCGAACACCGGGAAAGCGAAGATCGTGGTCCGGTAGGCGATGCGGTCCAGGGTTTGCGCATCGGGCAGCCGGCGCACCAGGCGCGCCAGGGCCCCCGGCGCGTCGGGGTCGCTCAGGCGCGACGAGCGGATCAGAAACAGGATGCTGGCCACCCCGGCCACCAAGAACACCCCGGAGCCGATGCTGACCACCGACACGTGGATCGGCAGCCAGTAGGACTGCAGCGCAGGCATGACCGGTGCGGCGGTGGCGTAGAGCCAGCGCCCGGAAACCGTCAGCAGGATCAGCACCGGCAGCAACACGAATACCCACAGGCTGCGGTGTTGTGGCCGGCGCAGCGCGACGGCGGAAGCCACCAGCCCGGAGAAGCAGGTCAGGTTGATGAACTCGTACATGTTGCCCCACGGCGGGCGCAGTGTGGCAGCGCCGCGGAACACAATGCAGGCCAGCAGCAGCGCGATGCCCAAATAGACCAGGGCCAGGCCGGCGCGGCCCACCCGCTCACCCAGGGGCCGTCGCTGCGCGGGGACCACCACCCCTGGCGTGGCGCTGTCGGAGCGCACACCGCCGGCGGAAACCAGCTCGGTCTCGGCGGGCGTGCGGGCGCGGCTGGAGGCCAGTTCGACGGCCAGCAACAGCAGTGCGATGACCAGCACGATCATCGCCGAGGTGAACGCCCAGTCGGAGTAGCGCGCCAGCCCGATGTCGATATGACTCGTGTTCACCTATGTCTCCTTGCCGAAGAGCTTCGTGCTCAATCGCTCGAACTCGTCACCCCAGCCGGAGTTGTCGGTGCGAGCCAGCCCGCCCAGCTCGACGTTCACCGTACCGGCCTGCCCCACGGGCGCCGTTGGCGTGATCCGGATCCAGATCCGGCGGCGGCGCACCACCAGCGACACAACCAACCCCGCCATCATCGTCATCGCGAACACCAGCACCCAGATCTCGGCCGGATCGTGCGACACCTGGATGTTGACGAACGGCACCGCGCCGTCGAAGCGCACCTTCGTGCCGTCATCGAGGCTGATCTGTTCGCCGGCCTTCAGGTTGGACCGGGCCACCTTGGTCAGCCGGCCCTGGTCGATCAACCGGGAATCCAGCGTGAACAGGCTCTGCGGCCGGCCGGTGTCGAGCCCGGTGTCGCCGCGGTAGACGTCGATCGCGACCGCGGGATCGTTCATGGCGGGGAACGCCGACGACAGCAGCCGGTTGTCGAGTTGTTCGGTCGGAGCGAACAGGCCCTGGATGCCGATCTGGTGCTTGCGGCGCTCGCTGGCGTCGGGGTAGACCCCGGCCGGGGGGTCGATGCGGATCGCGCCCGACGACAACAGGGTCAGCGGGTTGTCCGGGCGGAACTGCACCGTCTGGGTGCGGGTCTGTCCGTCCGGGAAGGTCACGGTGAAGGTGGGCGCGTAGCCGTGCCCTTGTAGGTACGCCCGCACGCCGCCGACCCGCAGTGGATGGTTGACCTCCAGCAGGTAGGGCCGCCACTCATTGGTGCGCAGGTCCTCCCCGGCCTGGTAGTCGATATGCGCGGTGAAGGAGGTCGCCAGCCCGGAGGCCAGGTAGTCGGCGGTGAAGTCGTTGACCCGCACGCACAGCGGGTGCAGCTTGGTCCCGTCGACGGTGGCGCCGGCCCGGAACGAGTCGAACGCGGCCGGCGACGCCGAGCAGAATCCCGGTCCGCCGTCGGCGATGACCATCACGTTGCCCTCGTAGCCGAACATGCGGCCGAGGGCGACGGCAGCCAGTAGCCCCAGCAGCGCGAAATGGAAGATCAGATTGCCGAATTCGCGCAGATAGCCCTTCTCCGCCGAAATCTCAATGCCACCGGGGGCGCTGTCCGACGAGCGGGTGGTCCGACGCCAGCCGCGCAACTCTGCGGCCATCTGGGCGCCGAGCTCGGCGGCGTCACCGACCAGCTGCGCCGTGGCGTGTTTGGGCAGCCGTGACAGGTTGCGTGGTGCAGCCACCGGGGTGGCACGCAGGTTGCGCAGATGCTCGAAGGTCCGCGGGGTCAGACAACCGATCAGTGACACGCACAGCAGCACGTAGATGGCGGTGAACCAGAAGCTGGAGAAGACGTCGAATGCCTCCAGCCGGTTCAGCCAGGGCCCCAGTACCGGGTGCAGCGCCAGGTATTCGTCGACTTTGGCGGCGTTGAGACTGCGTTGCGGCAGCAGTGCTCCGGGGATGGCGGCCAGTGCGAGCAGCACCAGCAACACCAGCGCGGTGCCCATCGAGGTCAGCGCTCGCCAGGTGTTGCGGATCCACGCGAGCAGCGAAGTGGTGGCGGTCATCAGATCGGCAGCCTGACATCGGAGACCAGGCCGTCGCGGACCGCGGCCACGAAGTGGTCCCACACGCCGGTGACCAGGGCGAGCCCGACCGCGATCAGCAATACCCCGCCCAGGACCTGGATCGCCCGGGTGTGCCGGCGCAGCCAACCCAGCCCGGCCACCGCGCTGGCCGACCCGAACGCCAGCGCCACGAACGGGATGCCCAAGCCCAAGCAGTAGGCGATCACCAGCACCACGCCCCGGGCCACCCCGGCGCCGTCGGTGGTCGAGGCGACCGCGATCACCCCGGTCAGGGTCGGCCCCAGGCACGGTGTCCAACCCAGCGCGAACACCGCGCCCAGCAGCGGTGCACCGAACACGGTGGACAACTGCTGCGGGGTGAAGCGCAGTTGGCGCTGCAGTGCGGGAACGAATCCGATGAACACCAGGCCCATCAGAATCGTCACCGCGCCGCCGACCCGTTGCAGCAGCACCTGGTTGGTGATCAACGTGGTGGTCATGCCCAGCACGGCCACCGAGCCCAACAGGAACACCGCGGTGAACCCGGCGACGAACAATGCTGCCGACCCGGCGACGCGCCACCTCGCTCCGGGCGGGGGCTCAAGCGCACCGGCCCGTGGAGTCTCGTCGACGCCCACCACGGCCGCCAGGTAGGACAGATAGCCCGGTACCAACGGCACTACGCACGGCGAGGCGAACGACACCAGTCCGGCCAGGGCCGACACGGCGACGGCCAACAGCAGCGGACCGGTGGTGGCGGTGGCGGTAAAGCTGCTCACGACGCCGCCTCGGCAGCCAGCCGCTGCACGACGGGTTGCAGGTCCTCGGCGAGCACCTCACGCAGGAACACCGCCGCGACCCGGTGCTGGCGGTCGAGCACCATGGTCGCCGGGATCACCGACGAGGGATAGCGGCCGCCGAACGCGATCATGGTGCGCATCGCCGGGTCGTAGATCGAGGGATAGGTGATGCGACGGTCGGAGATGAAGTCGCGGGAAGCCTGCGGCTCGGGGTCGCGGACATCGATCCCCAGGAATGCCACACCCTGGGCGCGGGTGTCGTCGTAAACCTTTTGCAGTTGGCTGATTTCGGTACGGCAGGGTCCGCACCACTGCCCCCACACGTTGACGACGACGACCTTGCCGGCGAAGTCGTCGACGCTGATGGTGCGCGACGGGTCCATCAGGTCGGGCCCGGAGATCGGGCCGGGCCGGCCGCGGTCCTGCGGGGGGTCGTAGAAGATGTCGGTCTTGCCGCCGGGCGAGACGAACTCGAAGGTGCCGCCGTGGGTGACGGCGTCGTCGCCGACCGCGCAGCCCGAGATCAGCGCGGCCAGCACTGCCCCGACGATCAGCACTGCCCGCATCGTCAGCCGCCGGCCGGAACCTGGTAATCGACGTCGACGAGACGATCTCCGTCATAGATCAACGTGGTCACCGAACCCACGCCGCATTCGCGCCGGCGCGGGTCGTGCCAGAGTCGATTGCCGGTGAGATGCTGGCGCGCAGTCCAGACCGGCAGCTGGTGGCTGACGCACACCACTTCGTGGCCGGCGGCGCGAGCACGGGCCTTGCTCACCGCGGTGGCCATCCGAGCCGCGATCTGGTCGTAGGGCTCGCCCCACGACGGGGTGAAGGGGTTGCGCAGGTGCCACCAGAACCGCGGGTTGCGCCAGGCGCCGTCGCCCGGTGAAACACGCTTGCCCTCAAAGAAGTTGGCCGACTCGATCAGGTCATCGTCGGTGTCGATGGCCAGGTCGTGCCGGGCGGCGATCGGGGCGGCGGTCTCCTGGGCGCGCTGCAGCGGCGAGGCGATCACCGCGACGATGTCGCGGCCGGCCAGCAGATCGGCGGCGGCGACCGCCTGGGCGCGGCCGGTGTCCGAGAGCCGGAAACCGGGCAGCCGGCCATACAAAATGCCGTCGGGATTGTGGACCTCGCCGTGGCGGATCAGGTGGACGCGGGTTTCTTCTGCCATCAGGGTTTCGGCTCTCCGGTGGTGGCGGCGGCACGTGCCGCGGCAGGTAGCGCAGCGGCGATCCGGTCGAATGCTTCGTCGGTCAGGGCGGCCGAGACGAACCAGGCTTCGAACGCACTGCAGGGCAGGTAGACGCCCGCTTCCAGCAGGGCGTGGAAGAACGCCGGGAAACGCCAGGTCTCGCTGGCGCGAGCGGCAGCGAAGTCGGTGATGGGCTGCTCGCCGAAAAACACGCTGAACATGTTTCCGGCGCGCGGAATCTGGTGCGGCACACCCGCGTCCGTCAGCGCTTCGGCCAGCATCGCGGTCAGCCGGTCGGCATTCTTGTCCAGTGCGGCGTAGACACCATCGTCGGCGGCGCGCAGCGTTGCCAGCCCGGCGGCGGTGGCCACCGGGTTCCCCGACAGCGTGCCGGCCTGGTAGACCGGCCCCAGCGGGGCCAGTCGATCCATCACCTCGGCCCGGCCGCCGAATGCCGCGGCCGGCAGCCCGCCGCTGATCACCTTGCCGAAGGTGAACAGGTCGGCAGAGATGGGATCGATACCACCTTCTCCACACCAACCACTTCTGCTCACCCGGAAGCCGGTCATCACCTCGTCGATGATCAGCAGCGCCCCGTGCTCGCTGGTGAGCGTCCGCAGTTCGGCGTTGAAGCCGGGCCCCGGCGGCACCACGCCCATGTTGCCGGGGCTGGCCTCGGTGATGACCGCGGCGATCTCGGTGCCGAATTCGGCGAAAGCATTACGGACGGCGTCGATGTCGTTGTAGGGCAACACGATCGTGTCGGCGGCGGTGGCGCCGGTGACCCCGGGCGAGGACGGCAGCGCCAGAGTGGCGACCCCGGAACCGGCGTCGGCGAGCAGGGCGTCGACGTGGCCGTGGTAGCAGCCGGAAAACTTGATGACCTTGGCCCGGCCGGTGAAGCCGCGGGCCAGCCGCAACGCGCTCATGGTGGCTTCGGTGCCGGAGTTGACCAGCCGGAGCTTGTCCACCGCGGGCACCCGGGCGATGATCTCGGTCACCAGATCGGTCTCGCTGCGGGTCGGCGCCCCAAAGGACAGGCCAGTCCCGACGGCGTCGCGGACCGCTTCGACCACCGCGGGGTGAGCGTGGCCCAGGATCATCGGCCCCCAGGAGCAGACCAGGTCCACATAGCGGTTGCCGTCGACGTCGGTCAGCCAGCAGCCTTGCGCCTCGGCGATGAAGCGGGGCGTGCCCCCCACCGCCGCGAAAGCCCGGACCGGCGAGTTGACCCCGCCGGGGATCACCGCGCAGGCCTCGGAGAACAACCGCTCCGATACCGCCGTGGCTCGATCCGCATTACCCACGACGACCAGTGTCCCAGCTCGCGCGGCGTCACCGACTACAGGGTGTAGTTGTTGGGGGTTGAGGTGACCCAGGTCTCGGAGTTGGATGGCAGTCATGCAACTACCGCAGCGGCTGGCCCGGTTCAACCGGCATGTCACCAATCCGATCCAGAGAATGTGGGCAGGCTGGGCGCCGACGTTCGGAATCCTCGAGCATGTCGGGCGGCGCTCCGGCAAGCCCTTCCGCACTCCCCTGACCGTCTTCAGCACCGATAGCGGGGTGGCCATCCTGCTCACCTATGGCCCGGACCGCGACTGGCTGAAGAACATCACGGCCGCCGGCGGGGGCACCATGCGTCGGCACGGCAAGACCTTCGGCGTCACCGAACCGCGGGTGGTCAGCAAGGCAGAAGCGGCCGAACACGTGAGTCCGCGAGCGCGGCGGGTCTTCGCCCGGCTGCCGTTCGAGCAGGCGGTGCTGCTCACCCGGCAGGGCTGAGCGGTGCAGTTCTCGGACCGGCGCGCCCGGTTCAACCGCGTTGTGACGAATCCGCTGTTCCGCCCGATCTGCGGCTGGGTGCCGATGTGGTCGATCGTCGAGCACACCGGCCGGCGCTCCGGCGCGACCTACCGCACCCCGGTCTCGATGTTCCACACCGCAGACGGCGTCGCGGTGCTGCTTCCGTACGGAACCGGCCGCGACTGGGTGAAGAATCTGCAGGCCGCCGATGGGGGGCGGGTCAAGGTCGGCGGGAAGACGTTCGCCGTCAAGAACCCGCACGTGGTGCCTACCGAGGAGGCAATCGAGCTGCTGAAGGCGCCGTGGCGCCAGCTGCTCGGACGCGCCGGGGTGCCGCACACCTTGTTGCTGACCCGCGCTTGAGGCCGGTGTCGAGCTTCGAAGTTCGGGAGCTCCCGGAAGCCCCACTCGCCTGGCTGCTGGCGCCGGTGACGGTGCAGACCTTCCTTGACGAGCTGTGGGGCGCCGCCCCGCACCACATCGCCCGGGCCCGCACCGACTACTTCGACCGGCTGCTGGGCGGCCCGTCGGCGCTCGATCAGCTGCTGGCGGCGCTGGTCGCCGAGCCGGCCGGGGTACGCCTGGTGCGCGGCGCCGATCACCTGGAACCCGCGCAGTACACGCTGCCCGATGGCACCCTGGACGCGGCGCGGGTCCGGGCCGAGCTGGCCAACGGCTACACGATCATCTGCAACAACATCGAGAAGTACCTGCGCGCCATGTCGACGTTGACCCATGGGGTCGAGGTCGAGCTGAACTTTCCGACTCACGTCAACGCCTACGTCACCCCGCCGGCCGCCACCGGCTTCCTACCGCACTACGACCACCACGACGTGCTGGTGCTGCAGATCCAGGGCAGCAAGACCTGGTATTTCTACGGCGACGATCCGGTGCCGCCACACCGGATGCAGCAGATGTACGAGGTCGACCCGGCTGGTCTTCCCGAGCCGACGAGTCTGCGGCTGGAAGCTGGGGACACCCTCTACCTGCCGCGAGGCCGAGTGCACTCCGCCGAGACGGGCGGCGAGCCGTCGGTGCACCTGACCGTCGGCATCCACGTCCCGACGGTGCTTACGCTGCTGACCCACGCCCTGCACCTGTTGAGTCTGCGCGACGACGTCGTGCACACCCGGTTGCCCGCGAGGCACCTGGATGATGCGCAGGTGCGGGCAAGCCTGGACCCACTGATCCATGCCGGCCTGGCCGCGGTCGAGTCCCCCGACTCGCTCGCGGAAGGCCTTGGCGCCATGCAGGATTTCCTGGTGCGGCGTGCACGCTGTCCGATCGTCGGGCAGGTCAGCGACACCGTCGGGCTCGACATCGACACCTGGGTGCGCAAGCAACAACCGCTGTACTCCCGGGTGACCACGACGCCCGACGGTGTCGGCCTGCAGTTCGCCCAGCTCATCGTCACCGCCCGCCTGGACCACGAAGCCGCGATGCGATTTGTGTCGGAACGAACCGAGCCGTTCCGGGTCGGCGAACTGCCGGAACTGGCCGCCGCACAACAGATTGAGCTGGCCCGCAGTCTGATCATGAGCGGCTTTCTGGTGCGCCCACCCGCCCGATAAACCCGCCGAGGTACATAGCCTTCCATAAATGCGGACGAATCCGCATATGGGTCCCGCATTCCGAGGAAACTTCCAGGGAATGACCAAGATTTGAGGTTTAGGCTTTTGTCTAATCACCCCGCGAAAGGCGGCAATGACGGAGCCGATCTGGATGGCGTCACCACCGGAGGTGTACTCAGCCCTGCTGAGTAGCGGTCCGGGCGCGGGGCCATTGTTGGCGGCCGCGGCGATGTGGGATGCGTTGAGCACGGAATACACCGAAGTGGCAGAGGAACTTTCCACCATGCTTGCGACGGTGCAGGCGGGATCATGGCAAGGGCCGAGCGCGGAATCCTATGTGGCGGCGAATGTTCCGTACCTGGCTTGGCTGACGAAAGCCGGCGCGGACAGTATGACGTTGGCCGCTCAGCACCAGACCGCCGCGACCGCCTACACCTCCGCGTTGGCCGCCATGCCGACGCTGGCCGAACTGGCCGCCAATCACACCATTCACGCCGTGCTGGTGGCGACGAACTTCTTTGGGATCAACGCGATTCCGATCGCGCTCAATGAGGCCGACTACACCCGGATGTGGGTCCAGGCGGCCACCACGATGTCGACGTATCAGGAGGTGGCCGGCGCTGCGGTGGCGTCGTCGCCGGCGGCCTCGACCGCACCGACGGTGCTCAATCCCGATACCCCCCAGCACCGCGACCACCAGCATCGGAGCGGCCAGGCACCCACCCAGGACTTCGGCAATATCTACCAGGAGAGCTGGTGGACCACCCGCATCGCCGAGATCAACGAGGCCATCCAGGCCGACTTGTCCAGCAACAATCCGTTCACCAGCCTGATCAGCGATCCGGTGCTGATGACGATCGCACCGCACTACGCGGGTGAGATCGTGCTCGGGATGGCGCCGGCCGTCACGGCGCTGACCGAGACCATGCTCGGTTTGGTCGCACCCGTGTCGCCGCTGGGCGGTTTTGTCGGTGTCGCCGGGTTGGCCGGCTTGGCGGGCATCAACGCTCCCGCCGCACCGGCGCTGCCCGCCCTGAACCCAGCACAGCCCGTGCCCGCTGCCGCCGCCGCGCCACCGGCGTTGTCGGCGCCGCCGGCTCCCGCCCCGGCGGCTCCCCCGGCCATGGCTCCGCCGACGTTGGCCCCGGCCGCCGGCGTCGCCGGCCCCCCGACTCTTCCGCCGCCGTTCACCGGCACCGAGGCAGCGTTCGTCCCGTACCTGGTAGGAGGCGGCCCGACCAGCGGCGCGCGCATGAAGGTGCGCGCAGGTGCTCCCGCGCAGGATCAGCGCCGCGACGCGGCCGAGGCGGTGGCGGCCAGCGCCGCTCCCGCGGTTCAGGTACGCCGGCGCCGACAGCGCACGGCACTGACCGATCCTGGTAACCGCTATGAATACCTTGACTCCGGGGACACCGCGGCCGCACAACACGGCGCGGGACCGATCGGTTTCCCAGGCACCGTGCGTCATGAGACCGACTCTGCGGTAACCGGTTTGACCACTTTTGCCGAGAGCGCCACGGGTCCCGCCATCCCGATGCTGCCGCGCACCTGGGAGGTCCCCGAAGATCCGGATCAGCTCGACTGACCCGGATCTGGTCACCCGCTTCAGCTACCGGGCGCCCCGGACTGCCCGGCGCCGCCATCGGGGTCACCTACTCCGCCGCTACCGGCCTTACCGCCCGCCCCCGGCGTGGGAGCCTGACCGCCCGTACCGCCATTGCCGCCGTCGCCGCCGCGACCGACCGACCCACCGGGGCCGGCCGCGCCACCGGCGCCTCCGGTGCCCCCGGCCCCACCGGCCGCCGCGGCGTTACCGTCGCCGGCGTTACCCCCGTTGCCGCCCTTCCCGCCGGCTCCGCCGTCGGGGTGAGCGGCCGTTCCCGCGCCACCGGCGCCACCGGTTCCGCCTGCGCCGCCTCCGCCGGCTTCACCTCCGTTGGGATGGCCGAGCATGCCGTCGCCGCCATTGCCGCCGTCACCGCCGTTGCCTGCGGTGGCAGTGGGCGATCCCGCTGCCCCGCCGTTGCCGCCGGCACCGCCGGCACGAGCGTGGCTCGGGTTGCCGCCGTAGCCGCCGGAGCCACTGTCGCCGCCGCGGCCGCCGTTGCCGCCGTTGCCCTGGGCTGAGCCGGCCAGGCCGTCTCCGCCGTTGCCGCCGGGAGCGCTGAAGCCGCCGGGTCCGGCATTGCCCATGATCATCAGGTTGCCGGCGTTTCCGGAGGCGCCGCCGTCTCCGCCGTTACCGCCGCTCGGGTGTTCGGCGGTGCCGGCGCCGCCGTTACCGCCGTAGCCGCCAGACCCACCGGGGCCGCCGAAGCCGGCCACCGCATTGCCGCCATCACCCGCGGCGCCGCCGTTGCCGCCGTCACCGCCGTCGTTGCCCCAGCCGCCGTCACCGCCATCACCGCCGCGTCCGCCCGCCCCGAACAGCGAGATGGCGTCGCCGCCCAGCGCGCCGTCACCCCCGTTGCCGGCGGTGCCCGACACACTGTCGAGCCCGTCGCCGCCCCAGCCGCCGTCACCGCCGTTGCCCATCAGCCAGCCGCCGACACCGCCGACACCGCCGTCGGCACTGGCCCCGCCATCGCCGCCCCAGCCGCCGTTGCCGATCATCTTCGCGTCGCCACCGGCCCCGCCGTTGACGCCGAGTTCGGTGTCTTCGGAGGCGCCCGGGTTGTAGCCGCTGCCCCCGTCACCGAACAGCCAGCCGCCGTCGCCACCGTCGGGGTGATCCACCGTGCCATTCACGCCGTTGCAGATCAGGCCGCACGCGCCATCAAAAGCGAAGAGCGGGTTGATGATCGGGTCCAACAGCACACCTGGGCCCTGGATCCACATCTCACCGAGGTCGTGAACGGTCGCGTAGAGCTGGTTCTGGAACAGCCCGGCGAAGACGACCTCGACCACCGATGCCCAGGTGTAGATGTCGTCGCCCACCACCTGCGAAAGGTCCAACGTGTCGGTCGCGGCGGCGACGTCGGGCACCGCCGCCCCCAGGCTTGCGGCATCGAAGAGCTGATCGAACCCGAACAGGTCGTCGAAATCGGCGTATGCCGGTGCCGCGGGCGCCAACCCTAGCGCCAGGCAGGCCCCCACCAGGGTGTGACGGTTCCTGCCAAGACGCCCCTGACTGCCCCGATCAACCATTTCCCGCCCCTCCGACTGACTCGACTGCACCCCTGAGCAACAACTGAGTGGCCCGGAGCCTAGCCATCGAGACTTGGAGCCACAAGGGCGGGATTTAGACGGAAAAACAGCCGCAAACACGGAATCTGTTTAGTGCCCTAACAGGCGCATCTTCTGTTCGTTGTACTCGTCATTAGTGATCAACCCACGGTCACGCAGCTCGGCGAATTCGCGGATCTCCGCGGCGATGCCCATCATCGACGGGCCTGGGGCTCCCTCGGTGTCACCAGCCTGCGAATCAGCCGCCGCGTCGCCCGCGGCGCGCTGCGGCATCTGCACTTGCGCAGACGCGGCCGCGTCGGCGCCCCCGCGGCCGCGACTGACCGAGCCCGCCAGGGCGCTGCCGCCCATGCCCGCCAGCGCCATCTGGCTGAACGCGGTGCCGGCAGCGCCCAGCGATGCCGGCGGCGCACCGCCGAAGCCCGGCCCGGCAAGCGGCTTGGAGTAGGACAGGCTCCGAATCTCGGGGGCGTTGGCCGCCCAGTTGATCGGCACCGACAGGTTCCCGGCGGTGATCGCCTCGCCCATCGCCGCCGACATCGACGACGCCCCCGGCACCATCGGCCGCGACGGGGTCAACGGGGAGAACAGGTCGATGTTGCGCAGGATCTCGTACTCCACCATCTGCAGCTGATCCTGCTCGGACAAGATCTCCCGGGTGCTGGCATCGCCCGCCGCCCAGGCGCCGGCAGACATCACCACCGAGAGCATCGACACCGCGCTGACGCCCAACAGATCGGACAGGCTCGGCCACACGAGCAGGTCCTCGGGGCCCTGCGCGATCCCGGGCAGCGTGGCCGCCGCCGTCTGCAGCAGCGAGCTGTTCGGCGACCCGAAGATCCCCGAGGCCAACTGGCTGAGCAGGGACTGGACGTCGGACGAGGACGAGGTGGCCTCGGCGGTCCCGACCGAGGCGGCCTGGCTGGCCGGTCCGGCGGGATTGCTGGTCTGCGGCGGTTTCTGGAACGGCGTGAGCCCGGTGGCGGCGGCCGAAGCCGCTGCGTAGGCGTACATCGCGGCCGCATCCTGGGCCCACATCTCGCCGTATTCGGCCTCGTTGGCGGCGATCGCCGCGGTGTTGGTGCCCAAGACATTGGTGGCGATCAGTAGTAGCAATCGCGCTCGGTTGGCCGCCACCACCGAGGGCGGCACCGTCGCGCTGTGCGCCGCCTCATAGGCCGCCGCCGCCGCGTTCGCCTGGGCGGTCGTCTCGTCGATCTGTGCCGCGGTGGCGGTCATCCAGGCCACATACAGCGCCGCGGCCCGGGTCAGCGCCTCCGACGACGGCCCGAGCCAGGCCTGAGCCGTGAGCTCGGCGGTCACCGATTCGTACGACGCAACCGCCGAGTGCAGTTCGGCGGAGAGTCCGCCCCAGGCAGCGGCAGCGGCGCGCATCGGGGCGGAGCCCGGCCCGGTGTAGAGACGCAACGAGTTGATCTCCGGTGGCAGGGCAGCGTAATTCATCACCGACCCCCTCCCTGGGGCGTACACCGGGCTCACAAAAAGCGGCGTGTGTGTATTTGTAGCCCAAAAGCTAGCCGTTGACCGGGCATTCCGGATTTGCGGAGGCCCGTCCGGCTGCGCACCGAGCGGGCGATCAGATCCGCACGCTGCGATAACATTCGCGCGTGCGGATGTTGATCACCGCGTTTCGTGACCTGCAGTGGCGACTGCGCCGGTTCATCGTTGCCGCCGTGGGCACTGCGATGGTGTTCGCACTGACACTGGTGCTGGCCGGGTTGACCCACGGGTTCCGGGTTGAGGCGGAGAACGTGGTCGATTCGCTGGGCATCGACGGCTACCTGATCCAGACGGCTGCGGTAGGACCGTTCATGGGCTCATCGCGGTTCCCGCAGGCCGAAGCCGGGGACGTCGCCCGGATTTCCGGCGTAGAAGCGGCGATGCCCGTGGTCTACGGCAACACCATCCTGCAGGACGGCAAGGCACCGCTGAACGTGAATATCTACGGTGTGCCCAAAGCCGCGATGCCGCCACTCACTGCGGGGCGAGCTCCGACCGAGCCCAACGAGATCGCCATGTCGACCACGCTCAAGCGTGCCGTCGGCGACGACGTCGAACTGGGCGCGGAAAAGTTGCGGATCGTCGGACTCGTAGAGAAGTCGACCACGCTGGCCGGCCAACCCAATGGTTTTCTGACCGTGGCGGGCGCTCAACGACTGATGTATTCGGGGCAGCCGGTGGCCTCCGCTATCGGCTTGCGGGGCAGCCCCGCTCGGGTGCCGGAGGGCTACCGAGTCGTCGACCGAACCGCCGCCGTCGACGATATGGTTCGCCCCTTGGCGGGTGCGCAGATGGCGCTGTCGTACATGTCGGTGCTGTTGTGGGGCGTCGCCGCACTGATCGTGGGCTCGCTGATCTACCTGTCGGCGCTGGAACGCACCCGCGACTTCGCGGTGTTCAAAGCGCTGGGCGTCACGACGTGGATGGTGCTGGCCGGACTGGCGCTGCAGGCGGTGGTCGTCGCGGTGGCCGCAGCAGTGCTCGGTGGCGTACTGGCGGTGGCGATCGGACCGCTGTTCCCGATGCTGGTGGCGGTGACCGGGTCGTCGTTCACGCTGCTGGTCCTGACCGCGGTGGGGATCGGCCTGCTGGCCAGCCTGGCGGGTCTGCGGCATGCGGTGGCCGTCGACCCGGTACTGGCGTTCGGGGGGCCGTAGCGCATGGGGGACCTGCAGATCCGTGATCTGGTCATCGAATACGCCACCGGCGGCGGGGAGCCGATCCGTCCCATCCACGGCCTGAGCCTGGACGTTCCGGCCGGGTCACTGGTGGTGGTGCTCGGTCCCAGCGGCTGCGGCAAGACCACGCTGCTGTCGTGCCTGGGCGGCATCTTGAGTCCGACGAGCGGTCAGATCCACTTCGGCGCCACCGAAGTGACCGGACTGAGCCGACGCGAGATCACCTCCTACCGACGGCGCACCGTCGGCATCGTCTTCCAGGCGTTCAATCTTGTGCCGAGCTTGACCGCCCTGGAGAACGTGATGGTGCCGATGTGGGCGGCGGGATGGACCCAGTGGTCCGCCCAGGAACGTGCCCGGGATCTGCTGTCACGGGTTGGTCTGGCCGACCGGACCCACCACCGGCCGGGGCAGCTCAGCGGCGGCCAGCAGCAGCGAGTGGCGGTGGCGCGTGCCCTGGCACTGGATCCGCCGCTGATCCTGGCTGATGAACCCACCGCGCAACTGGACTACGTCCGGGCCGGCGAAGTCGTGCAACTGCTGCGGGTGCTGGCGGCCGGTGATCGCGTCGTGGTGGTCGCGACCCACGACACCCGGATCGTTCCGCTGGCCGACATCGTCATTCAGCTGTCGCCGACCGCCGTACCGACGCGCCCGCAGCAGGCGCCGGTCCGGCTGGGGCCGGGCTCGGTACTGCTGGAGCAGGGCACCGTCGAGGACCTGATCTACGTCGTCACCGAAGGCGAGGTGGAGATCGCCCCCGACTCGGCGGGCGCCGGCGACGGGCTGCTCAAGATCGGCAAACCGGACCAGTACGCCGGCCAGCTCGGCCCCATGGTGCGGATCCCGCGCTCGGCGACGGTCCGTGCCCCTCGTGAGGCAACCGTCGTCAGTTACACGGTGGACGCGTTTCGCCAACAGTTCGGCCGCCCACCGCTTCCCGATGTTCCTAACGAACCGGCATCAACCTGATCAACACCGCGGCGTGCCGGGCCGAACCGAGCGTGCGCCACGCGATGATGCTGTACATGGCAGATTTGACCCGCCGGGCTGCTTTGCGCCTCGGGGTCGGTGCCGCGGGGGCAGCAGGCCTGTTCGGCGTGGGTGTGGGGCGGCACCCGGCCGAGTCGCGAGCGACCGGCAATACCTATCCGACCCGGGAATCCGGCTCGTTCGTGTCCGCGGCCCGCGGCGGGGTGGAGACCAACTGGATCATCGCCCGGCCGCCGGGACAGACCGCCCCCTTGCGGCCGGTGATCGCCCTGCACTGCAAGGACGGCGACGCGGCTTGGGTGATGGATCTGGGTGTGGAAGAAGAGCTGGCGAAGCTGACCGCAGCAGGCCGGCCGCCGTTCGCGGTGGTCGCCGTCGACGGCGGCAACACCTATTGGCGCCGGCATAGCTCCGGGGAGGACGCCGGTGCGATGGTGCTGGGTGAGCTGATCCCGATGCTGCCCGAGAAGGGCATCGACATCACCCGAGTCGGGTTCATGGGCTGGTCGATGGGTGGCTACGGCGCGCTGCAGCTGGCCACCCGCCTGGGTCCGTCGCGCACCGCAGGAATCTGCGCCATCAGCCCGGCGATCTACATGACCTACTTCGGCGCGCCCGCCGGCGCATTCGACAGCGTCGATGACTGGCGGACGAACTCAGTGTTCAACCTGGCGCCGCGGCTGGCCCCGTTCCCGCTGCGCGTCGACTGCGGGACCGCGGACCCCTTCGCGTACGCGACCAAGAGCTTCATCGGCCAGCTGAATCCGCCGCCGGCTGGCGGGTTCTCCCCCGGCGGACATGACGTGACCTATTGGCGCGAGCAGCTTCCGGCCGAGTTGGCCTGGCTGGATTCCTGATCTACTGGGCCTGATTCATCGGGTTCATCGGGCTGGCCGGGTTCGCCGGGTTCATCGGGTTCATCGGGCTTTCCGGGTTCGCCGGGTTCATCGGATTGGCCGGGTTGTCCGGGTTCGCCGGGTTCAGCGGACTGTTGATGTTGGCCGGATTGGTCAGGCTGTCCGGGCCGTAAGGACCGGCGTTGCAGACCGCACTCGCGTTGGCGATGCAGTCGCTGGGGCTGGGGCTGGGATTGGCCGGATCCGCACCGGCCGGCCCGGACACCGCCAGAGCAAACGTCGCCAGACCGACGCACACCGCCCCAGCCTTCACAATTACCCCAGAAGAAACGTTGCGTGCAGACATGGAGCAAACCCCCTGTTCGACTTTTTCGGACCTTACCGCGCGAAACGTCGAAGCCGCAGGCTATTGGTCACCACCAGAACCGACGAGGCCGCCATCGCCGCGCCCGCGATCATCGGGTTGAGCAGCCCGGCCGCCGCCAGCGGGATCGCCGCGATGTTGTAGCCGAACGCCCAGATCAGGTTCTGCCGGATGATCCGCAGTGTGCGTGCCGAGAGCCGCAGCGCTGTCGGAACCGTGCCGAGGTCACCGCGCACCAGCGTCACGTCGCCGGCCTCGATGGCGGCGTCGGTGCCGGTCCCCATCGCCATCCCGATATCGGCGGTGGCCAGCGCCACCGAGTCGTTGACGCCATCGCCGACCATGGCCACTCGCCGGCCCTGCGCCTGCAGCCGTTTGACCGCCTCGGCCTTGTCCGCGGGTAAGACGTTGGCGATGACGTTGGCCGGGTCGATGCCGACGTCGCCGGCCACCATGCGCGCCACCGCCGCACCATCACCGGTGAGCAGCATCGGAGTGATGCCCATGGCCTGAAGCTCCGCCACCGCGGCCGCGCTGGTGGGTCGCACGGTGTCGGTCAGGGTGATCGTCCCGCGCGCCAGCCCATCCCAGGAGACCTCGACGGCGGTCCCGGTCTCGTGCGCGGTGGCCGATCGGGTGACCTCCACCCGCACGCCGTCGACCAACCCAGTCACGCCGTGGCCGGGATGACTGGCGAACTCGGTCACCTGGCCGATCTCCAGGCCGGCGGCCTTGGCTCCGGTGACGATGGCCGCGGCGATCGGGTGCTCGGACCCCGATTCGACGGCGGCGGCTCGGGCCAGCACGGTGTCGGGGTCCTCGCCGCGGGCGGCCGCGAGACCACCGACAGCCATGACGCCGGTGGTGACCGTGCCGGTCTTGTCCAGCACGACGGTGTCGATGTCCTTGACGGCCTCCAACACCTGGGGGTTCTTGATCAGAATGCCGAGCTGCGCGCCGCGGCCGGTGCCCACCAAGATGGCGGTCGGCGTGGCCAGCCCAAGCGCGCACGGGCAGGCGATGATCAGCACCGCGACGGCCGCGGTGAACGCCGACGCGACGGATGCACCGGTCAGCAGCCAGGCGGCCAGGGTGAGCGCGGCGATCCCCAACACGGCGGGCACGAACACCGCCGAGACCCGATCGGCGAGTCGCTGGACTGACGCCTTGCCGGCCTGGGCATCGGAGACCATCGTGGCCATCCGGGCCAGCTGGGTGTCGGCGCCAACCTTGGTGGCACGGACCAGTACCAGCCCGGTGGTGTTGAGCGAACCGCCCAGCACATCGGCGCCGACTCCCACGTCGACGGGCAGCGATTCGCCGGTCATCGCGGAGGTGTCCAGGGCGGTGGTGCCGTCGATGACCACACCATCGGCGGCGACCCGCTCCCCCGGCCGGACCACGATGACATCGCCCACCCGCAGATCCGCGATCGGCACCCGGATCTCGGTCAGCACTCCGTCCTCGCGCCGCATGACCGCGGCGTCCTTGGCCCCCAGCTCCAGCAGTTCCCGCAGCGCAGCGCCCGCCGAACGTTTCGCGTGCGATTCGGCGTAGCGGCCGGCCAACAGGAAGACCGTGACGACCGCGGCCACCTCGAAATACAGATGGCCCGCACCGGTGAAGACCGCGACCGCCGACCACAGATAGGCCGCAAGGGTGCCTAGCGAAACCAGGGTGTCCATCGTGGCGGCGCGATGGATCGCGGTGCGCAACGCGGCGAGGTGGAACGGATAACCGCCCCACGCCACGATCGGGGTGGTCAGTGCGAACACCACCCACTGCCAGCCGCTGAACTGCCAGGGCATCACCATCGACAGCGCCACCACCGGCACAGCCAGCAATGCCGAGCCGACCAGCCTGGGAAGCAACCGACCGGCCGGCACTTCGGCATGCTCGGAGGCGTGCTCGTCGGCCGCCCCAACCACCGCGGCCTGATAACCGGTGCTTTCCACGGCGCGCACCAGATCCGCTGCCGAAACATTCGGATCGTGTTCGACGCGGGCCCGTTCGACCGCGAAGTTCACCGTGGCGTGCACCCCGTCGAGCGCGTTCAGGCCGCGCTCTACCCGCGCCGCGCACGACGCACAGGTCATTCCCCGCAGCTCGAGGTCGGTAGTGATCACCTCGCCGATGATACCCCCGATACCCTATACCCCAGTGGGGTATCCAGACGCTGGGGCGCGACGGGCCCGGCGCAGGCGCGCGGCGCCGACCACTGCCAGCACCCCGGCAGCCGTCGCCAACACCCACACCAACAGCAGCATGCGTGGGTGGTAGGTCACCGAGCTGGTGGCCGGTTCTCCGTCGATGACCGGGGCGACCAGCACCAGATAGCGCACCTGCAGCCAGCTCACCGCGCAGCCCACTGCCGCGACGGCGGCCAAGGCCAGCTCGACCACGGACCGGAGCATCGGGGCTGCCCTCACCAGGACGATCCGTCCTCGACATCGGTTTCAGCGGGCCCACCTGGCGGCACCGTCTCCGGAATCAGTTCGCTGAGCACGGCACGAAGCCTGCGATGATCCCGAGCCCAGGCCTGCACCGTGCGCCGCCCGGTCAGCCTCAGCCCGACACCCACCCGGCGTCGGGGCACCCCGCTCAGCTCGCCCAGCGCGCGGGATTCCTGCCACTTCTTCGGTTCCTGCTTGCCCCAGCCGGTGGGGCGCTCAGCCTCGGGGTAGATCGCCAGAATGTCGGCGACCCGCAGGGTTTCGGTGCCCTGCCGCAACGTGTCTGCCGTCAGCTCGACGGAGGTGTGGATACGCGCCGCCTTCACCTGGATGGCGAGCATCGTCGAAACCAGCACCAACAACACGGTCGGAACCAAGGGCTGAAAGCCGTAGCCGCCGGAGTTCTGGATCAGCACCAGCAGTCCCGCGGAGATCGGCCCGAACAGCACCCAATACCAGCTGGCACCGCGCTCGAAGAACAGCGGTGCGGCTTGCGGCTGGGGCTCAGACATGTCGGGTCAGCCTAACGCGGCCCGGAAGGCCCCAGCACCTGGCCGCAACGTCCGGCCGGTTTTGGCGATTCTTAAGTTACGCGTCAGTAAGCAGAGTTAGATTTCCGCCTACATACATGTTTTACACAGGTTTGCCGCGAACTTGGAGATGAAACCAGGATGATGCGTCATAGCAGCCCCGCCGCAAATCGCCTCGTGAGCAGCCACGTCGTCGGTGTTGCCGCGACCGCCGGGGCAGTCCTGACCTTCGGGCTGGCGCCACTGACCACCGCGCCCTCGGCCCAAGCCGACTTCGATGACGCGATCGACGCAGCCTTCGCGCCCTTCCTGGACGCCACCACGCAGGCCCTCGACTGGGACGCGGTGCTCTCACCGTCAGCCTGGAACACCTTTCTGGCCCCGGTGCACTGGGATACCGTTCTGGCCGAACTGAGCGGTCCGGCCCTTGCCGGTGCCGCGGTCGCCGACCCCGCCACTTGGATCCAGCAGTATCTCTACACCCCGATTCACGACGGCCTCGAAGACTGGATCAACACCGACCTCGGCCGACAGGTCACCGACCTGATAAACAGCCCCAGCCTCTTGCTCACCGGGCGACCCTTGATCGGCGACGGCGCCGACGGCACCGCCGAACACCACAACGGCGGCGACGGCGGCTGGCTGTTCGGTAATGGCGGAAACGGCTGGAATAACACCGAGTCTGGCGGCATGGGCGGAGCCGGCGGCGCAGCCGGCATGTTCGGCGACGGTGGCCGCGGCGGCGATGGCGCAGACGGCGGCCTCGGCGCCCACGGTGGCGACGGCGGCAACGGTGGTTGGTTGATGGGCTACGGCGGCGCCGGCGGCGACGCCGGCAACGGCACCTACACCGGCCCCAGGGACATGCCCGCCCTGGGCGGTGCCGGTGGTAACGCCGGAATCCTTGGCGTCCACGGCACCGTCGGCCACTACGGCGCCCTCGATGGCACCCCCGCCGTGGCGGACGGTGGGCTGTCGACAACCGGCACTTGGATCACCGACAGCGACGGGCGCGTCATCATCCTGCACGGGACCAACCAGGTGAATAAGGGCGCACCGTTCTACCCGTCCGCCCAGGGGTTCGACGACGACGATGCCGTGTTCCTGGCGGCCAACGGTGTCAACGTCGTGCGAGTCGGCGTCATCTGGGAAGCAGTGGAGCCACAACCAGGCGTCATCGACTACGACTACCTGGACTCGATCAACCAGACCGTCCAGATGCTGGCCAGCCGCGGCATCTACAGCCTGATCGACATGCACCAGGACCTCTACAGCGCCTCGCTGGGGGCCGACGGTGCGCCAGATTGGGCGACACAGACCGGCGGACTGGCCAATCCCGACTGGGGTTTCCCGTTCAGCTACCTTGGCCCGGCGCAGAACCACGCGTGGGATGCGTTCTGGTCCAACGCCAAAGCACCCGACGGTATGGGGCTTCAGAACCACTACGCGTTGATGTGGGGGCACGTCGCCAACTACTTCAAGGGCGACCCCTCCGTGCTCGGCTACGACATCATGAACGAGCCCTGGCCGGGCTCCCCGTGGCTGGCAACGATCTTCGGCAGTTCGCAGTTCGAAGCCCAGTCGTTGACCGCCTTCTACGACCAGGTCGGATCGGCCATCCGATCGGTCGACCCGCACACGCCGTTGTACATAGAGCCGAGCACGCTGGTCGGCAACCTACCGATACCCACCCATCTAGGCGCGATCGACGACGACAACACGGTGCTGTCGTTCCACGACTATTGCACCTCTACAGCGCTGTTCGGCGACACGATCTTCGGCTGCGGACTGTGGGAACAGGTCGTCATGGGCAACGCGGCGTCGTACGCCCAGGCCAACGACATGCCCGCGGTGATCACTGAGTTTGGCAACACCAGGTACATCCCTAGCCTCACCACGACTTTCGATGAGGCCAACCGTCAGGGGTTCGGCTGGATGTTCTGGAATTACGGACTCGCTCTCAACCAGAACCTGAATGATCCCCTGGTCGGCAACCAAGCCGACAACCCAGTCGTGGTTGCCCTTTCTCAGCCCTACCCACAGGCGATCGCCGGCACCCCGGAGTCATGGTCCTTTGCCGACGGCATTTTCCGGTTCAGCTACTCCACCGAAATGGCCGACGGCTCAGGCCACTTCGACGCAGGTACCCAAACCGAGATCTCGGTACCGGCACTGCAATACCCCGACGGCTACCAGGTCAGCGTCACCGGAGGACACGTCGTCTCCGCGCCAGGAGCCCCGGTCCTCGTGATCGCTTCAGACAGCGGAGCCAGCAGCACCATCACCGTCGTCGTTACGCGCGCAGGCTAGGAGGAACACGCCACCATGAAGACACGTCAGAATCATCGTGCTGCCGGATTCGCCACTGCTACAGGCGCGTTCTTGGCGTTGGGGTTGGGGCCGATGACTGTTGCTCCGGCGGCGCAGGCCGATTTCGATGACGCGATCGGCGCAGCCTTCGCACCCTTCTGGGACACCAGCACCAACACCCTCGACTGGGACGCGGTGCTCTCACCGTCAGCCTGGGACACCTTCCTAGCACCGGCCCATTGGGATACCGTCCTGGCCGAACTGAGCGGCGCCGCCCTGGCCGGCCCATCGGTCACCGACCCCAACACCGTGCTGCTGCAGTACTTCTACACCCCCATTCACACCGGCATCGAAGACTGGATCAACAGCGACCTCGGCCGACAGGTCAACTACCTCATCAACCAACCCTTCCAGGACCTGACCGGGCGTCCCCTGATCGGCGACGGCATCGACGGCACCGCCGAACACCACGACGGCACGGATGGCGGCTGGCTCTTCGGCGACGGCGGAAAAGGCTGGGACAACACCGAATCCGGCGGCACCGGCGGAGCCGGAGGCAACGCCGGCATGTTCGGCAACGGCGGGCAAGGCGGCAACGGCGCAGACGGCGGCCTCGGCGCCCACGGCGGAGACGGCGGCAACGGCGGCTGGCTGATGGGCAACGGCGGAACCGGCGGCGACGCCGGCGACGGCACCTACACCGGCCCCGGCGACCTGCCCGCCCTCGGCGGCGCCGGCGGCAACGCCAGCATGCTGCTGGGCACCCACGGCGACCACGGCCACTACGGCACCCTCGACGGCGCCCCGGCAGCCGTCGCCGGGATCACTACGGCCGGCACCTGGATCACCGACGCCGACGGTCGTGTCCTTAATCTGCACGGGTTCAATGAGGTCTACAAGATTCCGCCGTATGAGCCGTCCGCCGGCGGGTTCAGCGACGATGACGCGGCGTTCCTGGCCGCCAACGGCTTCAACTCGGTCCGGCTGGGCGTCATCTGGGCGGGAGTGGAACCACAGCCCGGCGTCATCGACTACAACTATCTGGCCTCGATCAACCAGACTGTGCAGATCCTGGCCAACCACGGCATCGTCAGCATCATCGACTTCCACCAGGACGACTTCAGCCCCGTCTTCGGCGGCGAAGGCGCACCGGAGTGGGCCACCCAGACCGGCGGGCTGCCCAACCCCGACATCGGCTTCGGCCTCAACTACCCGCTCAACCCCGCCCAGAACCATGCCTGGGACATGTTCTGGTCCAACGCCAAAGGGCCAGACGGAGTGGGCCTTTTGAACCACTACGCGCGAATGACCCAAGCCGTCGCGGACTACTTCAAAGACGACCCCCACATCGCCGGCTACGAAATCATCAACGAGCCGTGGGCCGGTTCCACCTGGCTCTCAACGATATTCGGCAACTCCTTCTACGAAGCTCAACAGCTGACCCCGTTCTACAACCAGGTCAGCGCGGCCATCCGCTCCGTCGATCCGACCACGCCGTTTATCTACGAGCCGAACACCCTGTTCAACGAAGCGGTGCCGACGCAGCTGGGTGCGGTGGACGACCCACATGGCGTCTTCGCATTCCACGACTACTGCATGTTGACCAGCATCAGTGCGGCCCTCTCACCACTGTGCCCGGATTACATCGAGCTACTGGCCGAGAACGGTGAGGCATACACGACCAAGTACGGCGTGCCCGGACTCATCTCGGAGTTCGGATCCGGGAACGGCGCTGCGGAAGCGATCATGGTCATGAACGCCGCCGACCAGCGCATGTGGGGCTGGTCGCAGTGGGCGTACAACGGAGTACCCGCCATCACCGGCACCGCCCCAGGCAATGCCCTGGTCTTCGACCCGGGCAAGCCGCCCGTCGGCGACAATGTCGATTGGTCCAGGCTGGAAGCCACGTCGGCGCCCTACGCGCAGGCCGTTGCCGGCACCCCGACCTCCTGGTCGTTCACCTCCGGCACCTTCCAGCTCAGCTACTCTACCGAGATGGCCGGCGGCACAGGACACTTCGCTGCCGGCTCCCAGACCGAAATCTCGGTACCACCGATCCAGTTCCCGGACGGCTATCAGGTGTCCGTCACCGGCGGGCATGTGGTCTCCGCCCCTGGCGCGCCGGTGCTGATCATCGCTTCGGACAGCGGCGCCACCACCGTCACCGTCACCGTGACCGGCGCTGCAGGCAGCCCACCCGCGTAGCTTGACCCCCCTAGGCAAGCCGTCCCAGCTATGCTGAGCCCCATCGAGATCAACACCCGCAAGTTGGGCTACTTCGTGGCCGTGGCCGAAGAGCTGCACTTCAGCAAGGCCGCGGAGCGCGTTCACCTTGCCCAGCAGGCCCTTAGCCGGCAAATCAAGGAGCTCGAGAGCCTGGTCGGCGCCAAGTTGCTGGAGCGCACCACCCGCAAGGTGACGTTGACACCCGCCGGTGAAGCCTTTCTTGAGGGAGCGCGCACCGCGCTCGCTGTCCTTGATGAGGCCGCATCCGCCGCCCGACGGGCCGCGCGCGGGCTGGCCGGCACACTACGGCTGGGCTACGTCCCCGGTGCCGCCCTCGAATTGACACCGTTGATCCTGGCCGAGTTCGGGGAACGCCACCCTGCCGTAGTCGTTGAGATGCAAGAGTTTCCGGTCCACGATTCATCGGCGGGCCTGGCATCAGGTGCCACTGACGTGGCATTTGTGCGGCTGCCGAAGGGCATACCCAACATCGAGACAGAGGTCTTGTTCGTCGATCCGGTCGTGGCGATGGTGGCGGGTTCGCATCACCTCGCCGGACGGGGTTCGGTGTCCGCGCGGGATCTCGTCAATGATCCGATCACCAACGGGGACACCGTGGACGAGGCCTACCGCGCGTTCTGGTGTCTGGAGGCGGCACGCGACGAGTCCACCAAGGCCCGCCTGGTTCCTATCACCTCGATCACCGAGGAAGCACAAGTGGTCGCGGCCGGGGCAGCTATCGCGGTGACCAGCGCGGTGGTCATGAACTTCATGCCGCTGCCGGGCGTGCAATTCCTGGCGATCGACGACTGGCCCGGCTCGGCTATCGCCCTGGGCTGGCACCGCGACGAGCGCTCTCCCCTGGTCGCCCAGTTTCTCGAGGTCGCGCTCGCAGTGCGGGACCGGGAGACCGAGCTCGTTCACACCATCGAGAGCCGGCCGACAACCGCCTGATTCAGCACGCCGGCGTTGTCAATGAGGCGGCGGTTTGGTGTTTCAGTTCACGACTGACGATTGCCAGGATTGGCGCAGGGAATTATTAGAATTCCTGCTCAGGGTCATGATTACCTGAGAAGTTACGTCGCCAGGGGTTTAGTTGATGACTCGTCAGCGTTCCGCTACGCGAACTCACCGGTGGAGCCAAGCCCACGCCGGACGTCGCCTAGTCCGTTTGGGTGTCAGTGGGGGCGCGTTCCTGGCGTTCGGGCTGGCACCGCTTGTCGCCCCCGCGGCCCAGGCCGACTTCGATGGCGTGATCGAAGCAGCCATCTCCCCCTTTCTGGACGACACCACCAATACCCTCGACTGGGACGCCGTGCTCTCCCCCACCGCCTGGGACACCTTCCTGGCCCCGACTCACTGGGACGGCGTGCTGGCCGAACTTGGTGCCCTCGCAGTGCCCGGAACGGCCAGCTTCGATCAGACAGACCTCGCTGACTGGGCACAGCAATACCTCTACACCCCAATGCACGCCGGTATGCAGGCCTGGATCACCAGCGACTTCGGCAAATCGGTCAACGACGCGATCAACACGGTGTTCGGCTCGCTGGTGATCGGCAACGGCGTCGACGGAACAGCAGCGATCCCCGACGGCACCGCGGGTGGATGGCTGTTCGGCGACGGCGGCGCAGGCTGGGACAGCACCGAGGTCGGCGTCGCCGGCGGTGATGGCGGCGCGGCCGGGCTCTTCGGCACCGGGGGGACGGGCGGTGACGGCGGCGCGGGCGCCATCGGTGGCCACGGCGGTGACGGCGGATGGTTGATCGGCATCGGCGGTGACGGTGGCGACGGCGGCAGCAGCGACAGTGGTGTCGGTGGCTACGGCGGTGACGGCGGTAGCGCAACCGGATGGTTCGGCACCGGCGGCGCCGGTGGCGACGCCGGCGACGGCGTGTATACCGGTGGCCGCGAACTGCCCGCCCTCGGCGGCGCCGGCGGCAACGGCAGCATGCTGCTCGGAACACACGGCGACCACGGTCACTTCGGCACCCTTGAGGGCTTGCCTCCCGGCGGCGTCGCTGACCTCGGCACCACCGGCTCCTGGATCACCGACAGCGACGGACGGGTGGTCGTCCTGCACGGATTCGGCGAGGTCAACAAGCGGGCACCGTTCTATCCCGCCGCCGACAACGAGGGGTTCAGCGACGCCGACGCGGCGCTGTTGGCCGCCAACGGCTTCAACGTGGTGCGGGTCGGCATCCTCTGGGAAGGCGTGGAGCCCCGGCCCGGCGTCATCGACTACGACTACCTCGCCGCCATCAACCAGACCATCCAGACACTGTCCAACCACGGCATCTACACCGTGCTCGACATGCACCAGGACCTCTACGCCGCCGGGCTCGGCGGCCCCATGGGCTATGGCGACGGTGCACCGGATTGGGCCGTACAAACCGGTGGAATGCCCGATCCCGACACCGGCTGGCCGTGGACATATGCGCTCAACCCGGCGGAGAACCATGTCTGGGATGCCTTCTGGCGGAACTCCGACGCACCCGACGGCATCGGTCTGCAGAACCACTACGCGCAGATGTGGCAAGCCGTTGCGCACTACTTCAAGGACGATCCCCACGTTGTCGGCTACGAGCTGATGAACGAGCCGTGGGCGGGCTCGACGTGGCTGTCGACCATCTTCGGCAATTCCTTCTTCGAAGGCCAGCAGCTGACCTCGTTCTACGACCAGGTGGCCTCGGCGATCCGATCCGTCGACTCGACCACCACGCTGTACGTCGAACCGAGCACGCTGTCGGGCAACCTGCCGATCCCGACCTACCTGGGCGAGGTGGACGACCCGAACGTCGTCTACGCATTCCACGACTACTGCACCATGACGGCCCTGTTCGGCACCGACTTCGGCTGCTCACTGTGGGAGACGATCGTGCACGGCTACGCCGACGCCTACGCGTCGAAATACGATCTCCCGGTAGCGATCACCGAGTTCGGCGCATCCACGAACACCGGCTCGATCACCGACACCATGACCGAGGCCAACCGCTATGGCTACAGCTGGATGTTCTGAGACTACACCCTGATTCGCAACCACGACCTGCACACCCCGATAACCGGCGACACCGTCGACTACGCCACCTTGACCACGCTTGCCCAGCCCTACCCGCTGGCGGTGGCCGGCACCCCGGGCGCCTGGTCGTTCGCGGACGGCACGTTCAGCTTCAGCTACTCGACCGAGATGGCCAGCGGCTCAGGACACTTCGCCGCCGGCACCCAAACCGAGATCTCGGTACCTGCACTGCAATACCCCGACGGCTACCAGGTCAGCGTCACCGGAGGACACGTCGTCTCCGCGCCGGGCGCCCCTGTCCTCGTCATCGCCTCAGACAGCGCTGCGAGCACCATCACCGTCACAGTCACCCCCGCAAACTAGGAGATACGCGTCACCATGACAGACCGCAGGAGCGGCCGGACCGTCGGATTTGCCACTGCCACAGGCGCGTTTCTGACCTTCGGGATGGCGCCACTGGCCGCCGCACCCGCGGCCCAAGCCGACTTCGACGACGCGATCGAAGCAGCCGTCGCACCCTTCCTGGACACTTCCACCAACGACCTCGACTGGGACGCGGTGCTCTCCCCCACCGCCTGGAACACCTTCTTCGCCCCCGCGCACTGGAACACCATCTTCGGTGAACTCAGCATTCCGGGTCCAGCTGCCGGCCCGGCCGCCTACGATCCGGCTGACCTGACCGCATGGATCCAGCACAACATCTACACCCCGATCCACACCGGCATCGAAGCCTGGATCCACAGCGATCTCGGCCAGCAGGTCAACAACTTCATCAATGAGCCGTTCCTCGCACTGACCGGCCGTGGCCTGATCGGCGACGGCGTCGACGGGGATCCTTTGCACGTCAACGGCACCGACGGTGGGTGGCTGTTCGGCGACGGCGGTGCCGGCTGGAACAGCACCGTGGACCACACACCAGGCGGCGACGGTGGCAGCGGCGGCTTGTTCGGCTTCGGCGGGGCCGGCGGGCACGGCGGCCTCGGTGCTTCCGGCGGTGCCGGTGGCGCGGGCGGAGTGGTGATGGGCATCGGTGGCGTCGGCGGCGACGGTGGTGACGGCGACCTCGGCTTCAATGGCGGAGCCGGCGGGGCCGGCGGCGCAGGCGGCGACGCCGCCGGCTGGCTGTTCGGCAGCGGCGGCCACGGCGGAAACGGCGGCGACGGCGCTACCGGCGGGTCCCGCGTCGTGGGTGGTCACGGCGGTGACGGCGGTAGTGCTGTCGGCCTGTTCAGCAGCGGCGGCCACGGCGGTGATGCCGGCGACGGCGTCCACAGCGGCCCACGCGATCTACCCGCCCTCGGCGGAGCCGGCGGCGGCGGAGGCCTACTCGGCGCACACGGCGACCACGGTCACTTCGGCACGCTCGACGGCGCCCCGGCCGGCGGCCTCTCCGACATCACCACCGCCGGCAGCTGGCTGGTCGACAACGACGGACGAGTCGTAGTCCTGCACGGATTCGGCGAGGTAGTGAAAGACCCGCCGTTCTACCCCGCCTCCGAGGGATTCGGCGACGCCGACGCCGCGCTGCTGGCCGCCAACGGTTTCAACGTGGTGCGGCTCGGCATCCTCTGGGCCGGAGTCGAGCCCGAACCCGGCGTCTACGACTACGAGTATCTGGACCTGATCAACCAGACCGCCCAGACGCTGTCCAACCACGGCATCCGCGTTGTCCTGGACATGCACCAGGACAACTACGGCACCACCTTCTGGGGCGATGGCGCACCGGCGTGGGCGGCCCAGGACGGCGGCCTGCCCAACCCCCACACCCCATTCCCATTCCGCTACGTCATGAGCCCCGCGGAGAACTACGCCTGGGATGCGTTCTGGACCAATGCCGACGGACCCGACGGTGTTGGGCTGCAGAACCACTACGCGCTGATGTGGCAAGTCGTTGCGAATTACTTCAAAGACGACCCCAACGTGATCGGCTACGAGCTGATGAACGAGCCGTGGCCGGGCTCAACATGGTTGTCGACGATCTTCGGCGGCTCGTTCTTCGAAGGCCAGCAGCTGACCCCGTTCTACAACCAGCTGGCCGCAGCGGTCCGCTCGGTCGATCCGGCCACGCCGCTGTACATCGAACCCAGCGTCCTGTCCGGCAACCTGCCCATCCCGACCTACCTAGGCGAGGTGGACGATCCGCGCGTCGTCTTCGCGTTCCACGATTACTGCACCACAACGGCTTTCATGGACAGCAACTTCGGCTGCTCACTGTGGGAGACGATCGTGCACGGCAACGCCGACGACTACGCATCAAGATACGACCTACCGGTGGCGATCACCGAGTACGGCGGAACCACCAACGCCGGCTCGATCGCCGACACCCTCAATGCGGCAAACAGCTACGGCTACAACTGGATGTTCTGGGACTACACCATGCTCCGGTACTGGGATCTGAACCAGCCGATGACCGAAGACAACATCAACATGGACCTGCTGACGCAACTGTCCGAGCCGTATCCGCTTGCCGTGGGCGGCACCCCGGACTCCTGGTCGTTCGCGAACGGCACCTTCGAATTCAGCTACTCCACCGAGATGGCCAGCGGCTCAGGACACTTCGCCGCCGGCACCCAAACCGAGATCTCGGTACCTGCACTGCAATACCCCGACGGCTACCAGGTCAGCGTCACCGGAGGACACGTCGTCTCCGCGCCGGGCGCCCCTGTCCTCGTCATCGCCTCGGACAGCGGGGCCACCAGCGTCACCGTCACCGTGACGGCCGCGGGAGGCAGCGGGTAACCGGCTATCGGACGAAGTAGGTGTGCGCCTCGGATCGGTGCAGTAGAACGGTGCCCGCGGCGATCAGCACCGATCCGACAATGCCGGTGACCGCCACCACCAGCGCGACCGTCGGCCTCGCATCGGCATGCCACAGCGCGCTGACCGCATTGACCACCGCGGCGATCCCTCCGCCGGTCAACACGGTGCGGGCCCAGCGATATCCGGAGCGCATCAACATCAGAAACGTCGCCACCACCACGATCACCACGATCGCCGTCAGCGCGACGATCGGGTAGGTGACCGCCGCCGCGGGGATCTCCGGGGCGGTCAGCAGGTTCACCACGTATCCGCACGTCATCAGCGGCAGGGCAGCAAGCCACAGCCAAAACGCGGTGTCGACGTCCGCGGGACGGTCCGGTGGAGCCTCGGCCGGGGGCCGCGGCCCCTCGGGCGGAGCCGTCACGCCAGCCAACCGGCCGCTTCGGCCGCCCAGTAACTCAGCACGATGTCCGCGCCGGCCCGCCGGATGCCGATCAGAGACTCCAGTGCCGCGGATCGTCCGTCGATCCAGCCGTTGGCAGCGGCCGCCGCGATCATCGCGTACTCGCCGGACACCTGATAGGCGGCGACCGGAACCGAGGACACCGCGGCGGTCGCCGCGATCACGTCCAGGTAGCCCATGGCGGGTTTGACCATGACGATGTCGGCGCCCTCAGCGAGATCGAGGGTGACCTCCCGCAGCGCCTCACGGGCGTTGCCGGGTTCCTGCTGATAGGTGCGACGGTCCCCGGCCAGCGTCGAGGCGACCGCGTCACGGAACGGGCCGTAGAACGCCGATGCGAACTTCGCCGCATAGGCCAGGATCACCACGTCGCTGTGCCCGGCGGCATCCAGTCCATCGCGGATCGCGGCCACCTGGCCGTCCATCATGCCGCTCGGACTCACCACATGGGCGCCCGAATCCGCTTGGGCAACGGCCAGTTCCACGTAGCACTTCAAGGTGGCGTCGTTGTCAACCCGACCCCGCTCGTCGAGCACCCCGCAGTGGCCGTGATCGGTGAACTCGTCCAGGCACGTGTCGGCCATCAGCACGGTGGAATCACCGAGATCGGCAGCGAGATCGCGCAAGGCGGTGTTGAGCACGCCGTCGGGAGCCGCGCCGACCGATCCTGTGCTGTCCTTGTCCGCCTCTGCCGGAACCCCGAACAACATCAGCCCGCCGACGCCGGCCGCCACCGCCTCGGCGGCCGCGGCGCGCAGCGAATCGCGGGTGTGCTGGTACACCCCGGGCATAGAAGCGATCGGCCTCGGCTCGTCGATGCCGTCGGCGACGAACATCGGCAACACCAGATGCCTGGGCTCCAGCGATGTTTGAGCCACCAGCCGGCGCAGAGCCGGAGTGGAACGCAGCCGACGGGGACGTTGGCGAGGAAATGCAGTCATCGGGCCACCGCGCTCGCCGTCACCGTTAGCGCCTGCGGCTCTTCTTACGCGGCGGCGGCAACGCACCCTCGGCCCGCAGTCGCGCAGCGTGCTCGGCCAGCGCATCGACCAGCGGACCCACCGCAGCGGTCTCCGGCTGCACGTCGACCCGCAGGCCGAATTCGGCTGCCGTCTCGGCGGTCTTGGGGCCGATACAGGCGACCAGGGTCCGGGCATGCGGCTTGCCGGCGATGCCGACGAGGTTGCGCACCGTCGAGCTGGAGGTGAAGCACACCGCGTCGAACCCACCGGTCTTGATCATCTCGCGGATGGTCGCCGGCGGCGGAGCCGCCCGCACGGTGCGGTACGCGGTGACGTCCTCGATCTCCCAGCCCCGCTCGCGCAGGCCTTCGGCCAGCGTCTCGGTGGCGATGTCCGCACGCGGCAGCAGCACTCGGTTCACCGGGTCGAAAACATCGTCGTAGGGCGGGAATTCGTCGAGCAGGCCCAGCGAGGACTGCTCACCCGACGGCACCAGCTCGGGGCTGATCCCGAACGCCCGGACACGCTCTGCGGTGGCCTCGCCGACGCAGGCGATCTTCACCCCGGAGAACGCACGCGCGTCCAGACCGAACTCGGCGAACTTCTCCCACACGGCGCGCACCGCATTGGTCGAGGTGAACACCACCCACTGGTAGCGGCCGTCCACCAAACCCTTGACGGCCCTTTCCATCTGGGCCGGGCTGCGCGGCGGCTCGACGGCGATGGTCGGAACCTCGATCGGTGAGGCGCCGTGCCCGATCAGCCGGTCGCTCATCTCCCCGGCCTGGTCCTTGGTGCGCGGCACCAGAACCGTCCAGCCATACAGTGCGCGGCTCTCCCACCAGTTCAGCTTGGCCCGGTTGCTCACCGTCTTGCCGATGGTCACCACCAGCGGCCCGGCCGAGGTCTCCTGGCCGTTGGGCAGGATGACCGGGTCGATGCTCGCCAGCGCCGACGCCTCCGTCAGGCCGCCGAGGCTGGACTCGATCGAACGCTGCGCGCAGGTGGTCCCCGAGGTGGTGACCACGCACGGCGTGCCGTCCGACAGGCCGTACTCGATCAGGGTGCGGGCCGCCTCCGGCAAGTGCGAGGTGGTGGCCTGCAAGATCAGCGGCCCCGGAGCGGCAGCCAGCGCGCCCCAATCCACGTTCGGGTCGCGGACGTCGGCCACCGTGTGCGATGAACCGAGCGGCAGACCGGCGTAGGTGGGCACCGCACTGGTGGCGGGCAGTCCCGGCACGATCTCGAACGCAACGTTGGTGCGGGCCACCGCGTTTACCTCGGTGATGACCGCGTCGATCGACAGCGGGTCACCGGCGACCAGCCGCACCACGTCCGTGCCCGAGCGTGCCTCGGCCGCCAGGATCTTGGCCACCTCGGCCGGCTCGCCCAGCGCCGGGCGGATGTCGGGGCCGCCCGGAACGGTTGCGGCAGCCTCGTCGGCAGCGTCATCGTCGGCGTCGGCGTCGGGGTGGGCCGCGTCGTCGTCGACCTTGTCCGCTTTGGGGGCCGGGGGCATCGGACCGACGATCGGAGGCAGGTCCGTGCCGACCAACGCCAGCACCGCCTCGGGCACATCCGGGTCGATAAACACCAGCGCGGCATTCGTCAGCGCCGTCCGTGCCCGCGTCGTCAGCAGACCCGGGTCGCCGGGACCCGAGCCGACGAAAACAATGCGACCCGGCTTGGGCTTCTGCCCTCGCACGCTCACTTGGCGAGCCATTTCGTACTCCCCGTCACTTCTCACTCACTTCCGACGCACGTCTTCACCGTGCGTCCGCCATCAGCTCGCGCGCACCCAACTCGAACAGTTCCGCTGCGACCGACACGCCCAGTTCCCGGGCTCGGTCCGGACTGCCGATGCCGGACGCGCGGATCACGTCGGATCCGTCCAGCGCCGCTACGCAGGCGCGCAGCGACAGCTCCTCGAAGACCCGGCCGTCCTCATCGATGGACTCGACCACTTCGGCGATCGCGCCCACCGGTGCGGAACAACCCGCTTCCAGTTCGGCGAGCAGGGTACGCTCGGCGGTAACCGCCAGGCGGGTGTCGGCGTCGTCCAACTCCGCCAGCAGCTCCGCCAGTGCCGTATCACCGGCGCGGCACTCTACGGCCAGTGCCCCTTGAGCCGGAGCCGGCAACATCTGTACCGGTTCCAACGTCTCGGTGACCGCGTCGAGGCGTCCCAGCCGGGCCAGACCCGCCCGGGCTACCACGATGGCGTCGAGTTCGCCGCTGCTTACCCTGTTCAACCTGCTATCTAGGTTGCCTCGTAGGGGGCGAATTTCCAAACCGAGACCCAGTGCTCTAAGCTGTGCCGCCCGTCGCGGCGACGATGTGCCCACCACAGCACCCGCCGGCAACTCACCCAGTACCAATCCGTCACGCGCCACCAGCGCGTCCCGAGCGTCCTCACGAGGCGGATTTGCGGCGAGCAGGAACCGGGAGTCGGCAGCGGTCGGCAGGTCCTTGTGCGAGTGCACGGCAGCATCGACTCGGCCGTCGAGGATCGCCTCCCGCAGCGCAGCGGTGAACACCCCCACGCCGATGTCGGCGATAGGACCGGACGTGACATCCCCGGCCGTGCTGATCACGACCAGTTCAGCGGGGTGCCCAGCAGCCACCAAAGCATCGCGAATGGTCCCGGCCTGGGTGGTGGCCAATAAGCTGCCCCGGGTCCCGATGCGGATTACTTCACCCAAAGCGTCTACCCGGCCGACCCGGTTTCGGCGCTGACATCAAGTCCTCCCGGCACTACTGGCAGTTCACCGGCGGTCGCGACGGCGTCCACGGCGGTCGGATCGAGCTCGAACAGCTCGCGTAGCGCTTCGGCGTAGCTGTCGCCGCCCGGCGAGCTGGCCAGCTGTTTGACCCGCACAGTGGGCGCGTGCAGCAGCTTGTCGACGACGCGCCGCACGGTGCGCGCCACCTCCTCGCGCTGGGCGGTCTCCAGGTCCGGCAGCCGGTGATCCAGCCGCAGCAATTCCGCGGTGACCACGTCGGCGGCACGCTGGCGCAGCGCGGTCACGGTCGGGGTGACCTCGGCCATCCGCTGCCCGGCCAGATAGGTGGCGACCTCGCGGGCCACGATGCTGCGTGCAGCCTCGGTGTCGGAGGTGGCGACCTGCGCCGAGGGCTCGCGCTGAATCCGCTCCATGTCGATGACCCGCACCCCGGGCAATCCAGCGACCGCAGCATCGACGTCGCGTGGCATGCCCAAGTCGCAGATCACCAGCGGTTGAGTCACCTCGTCGCGGGTGCCCCCGGCCAGCGCGTGGTGCACGTCGGCCAGTGAGACGACGGGGCTGACCGCTCCGGTGGAGGACACCACGATGTCGGCGCTGGTCAGGCTGGCAGCCATCCGGTCCAGGGCGACGGCGTCGGCCGTGACACCGCTCTCGCGGATCTTGCGGGCCAGCCGTTGAGCGCGCGGCAGCGAACGGTTGACGACGTGGATGTGCCCGACACCGGCGCGCACCAGATGTGCCGCGGACAACGCGCCCATCGACCCGGCGCCGATCACCACTGCGGTCCGGCCCTGCAGCGCGTCGTTGCCAAACTCAGAGCCCCACTGCTTGGCCGCGATGCCCAGGGCGACCGAGACCACCGATGCGCCGGCGGCGTCGATTCCGGTCTCGGAGTGCACCCGCTTGCCCACCGACAGCGCGCGCTGCGCCAGTTCGTGCAGCACCCGGCCGACACTGCTGTTGGCCTCGGCGGAGGCGTAGGAGCGCCGTACCTGGCCCAGCACCTGCTGTTCGCCCACGACCGCGGAGTCCAGGCCGCTGGCCACCGAGAACAGGTGCTCGACGGCTGCTTCGCTGTAGCGGACGTAGGCGTACTTGGTCAGGTCGGCCATCGACATGCCGGAGTGTTCGGAGAGCACCTGTCCGATCGCCGACAATCCGGCGTGGAAGGCGTCGACGACGGCGTAGATCTCAACCCGGTTGCAGGTCGACAGGATCATCGCCTCGGTGACGAGCGGCGATTGCAGCACCTGCTCGACGATCTTTATCTGATCGGATTCAGCGGTGCTGAGCTGCTCGAGTACGGAGACGGGGGCGCTACGGTGCGAGACCCCGAAGAGCAGGACGCTCACGGCAATATCACCTGGTCCGCTCCTTGCTGTCACCCGTGAAGAAACTTCTCTCCACGGTAGAGGCTAAAGCGCTGGCCTACCAAATTCGGCGGTTCAGCGAGGCTCGACGAAGGAGAGGCGAAGCTGGAACCGCCTCATGAACCCGCCAAATCAGCACGTAGGCGGGCCTCGTCGACCTCCCAGTAACTGTGCTCTCGTCCGTCGAGCAGCACCACCGGCAATCGGTCGCCGAATTCGGCTCGCGGGCCCGTGTCACCGGCCGCCGCGGCGGCGTCGACATCGACGGCCTGCAGGTCGAACGCGAGCTCGGCCGCCAGCTGGGTCAGCTGGTCGTACACCTGTACGCAGACCGGGCAGCCCTCCCGGGTGAGCAGCTGTACCTGGTGGCGGGTCATGGTTCCAGTGTTGCAGGGCAGTCGCCGGCCCGCGGCGGCCACCGGGTTCTCTGGATTGTCACGGCGACCCCAGCTGAATTGAATTACGGTGTGACCGGCCACAAGCCGCATCTCCCTCACCCCGGCGGACAGAGCAAGCCATGAACCCCAGCGCGGTCTCGATCACCAACCTGCTGTATCGCTATGCGGAGTTGATGGACTCCGGTGACCTCGACGGTGCTGCGGCACTGTTCGCCCACGCCAGGATCAAAGCCGACCCCGAAGGCACGGTCATCCTCGACAGCGCCGGAATCCTCCAGCTGTGGCGCGGGCTCGTCACCATCCACGCCGACGGCACGCCGCGCACCAAGCACGTGATCACCAACCCGATCCTCGACATCGACGAGGTCGCCGGGACCGCATCCTGCCGGTCGTATTACACGGTGTTGCAGCAGACCGAGGCGGTGGCACTGCAGGTGATCGCCGCCGGGCGCTATCACGACACGTTCGAGCGGGTCGACGACGTCTGGCGGTTCAGTTTCCGCGACTACTCGATGTTCGACCTCAAAGGTGATCTACGCGATCACCTAGGGGTCATCGGCCCTGCTGCCGGATAGGGTTGATGACGGCCGGAGCACCGGCCCTACAGCCCAGACGCGGAAGGAGTCGGGTGATGGCATCACCGGACCCGGCCGACCGGGCCTCCGCGGCCGAGGTCGCATCGCTGGTCGACGCCAGCGCAGAGCGGGCGCTCGCCGATGTGGCCGACGCCGACACGCCCGCACCGGTCGATCTGACCGCCGCCGCGTTCTTCGACGTCGACAACACCCTGGTCCAGGGCTCCTCGATGGTGCACTTCGGCCGTGGGCTGGCCGCCCGCAACTACTTCACCTACCGCGATGTCATCGGGTTCGTCTACGCGCAAGCCAAGTTTCAGCTCACCGGCAAGGAGAACAGCGACGACGTCGCGGCCGGCCGGCGCAAAGCGCTGGCATTCATCGAAGGCCGGCCGGTGTCCGAGCTGGTCGATCTGGGCGAGGAGATCTACGACGAGATCATCGCCGACAAGATCTGGCCCGGCACCCGCGAGTTGGCCCAGATGCACCTCGACGCCGGGCAGCAGGTGTGGCTGGTCACCGCGACCCCCTACGAGCTGGCCGAAACCATCGCCCGCCGGCTCGGATTGACCGGCGCGCTGGGCACCGTCGCGGAGTCGGTCGACGGGGTGTTCACCGGCCGGCTGGTCGGCGAGATCCTGCACGGGCCGGGCAAAGCCCACGCGGTGCGGTCACTGGCGATCCGCGAAGGCCTGAACCTGCGGCGTTGCACCGCCTACTCCGACAGCTTTAACGACGTGCCGATGCTCTCGCTGGTCGGCACGGCGGTGGCGATCAACCCCGACGCCGCGTTGCGGGAGACCGCACGGAAGCGGGAATGGGAGATCCGTGACTTCCGTACCGCACGGCGGGCGGCGCGGATCGGTGTGCCGTCGGCGCTGGCGCTGGGGGCTGTCGGCGGGGCCCTGGCTGCGGCCGTGGCGCACCGGAACGAGCGCGGGTAGCGAAGCGGATTGCGCGAAGGCCGGTCGACCGCATCAAGCACCGTGACGCACCGGAGCGAGCGCACCTGACCTGCTCGCTGATAGGCTTCCGCCGCCGAGCACCACGGCGAGCGGAGGGGTAAACCGGCATGTCAGTACACACCGAATCGCAGCGGATGGTCGGAGCCCACTACCGGTTCCCGGACTACTTCGAGGTCGGCCGGGAGAAGATCCGGGAGTTCGCCCGCTCCGTCAAAGATGACCACCCGGCCCATTTCGACGAGGCCGCTGCCGCCGAAGCCGGGCATCCGGGGCTGGTGGCATCGCTGACGTTCCTGGCGGTTGCCGGGCGCCAGGTGCAGCTGGAGATCTTCGAGAAGTTCGACCTCCCGATCAACATCGCCCGGGTGCTGCACCGCGATCAGAAGTTCACCTTCCACCGGCCGATCGTGACCGGCGACAAGCTGTTCTTCGACACCTACCTGGACTCGGTCATCGAATCGCACGGCACGGTGGTCAGCGAGGTCCGCAGTGAGGTGACCGACGAAAACGGCGATCCGGTGGTGACCAGTGTGGTCACCATGCTCGGCGAGTCGGTCAACCAGGACGCCGACACCGAGGCCAAGACAATCGCCGCCCTCGAGGCGATGCGCGATCGGGCGCTGGGTAAAAAGTAGGCGTCCAAGCTCGTTGAGATTGCGTCCAGGGTCGTGGACGCGGCGGCGGATTCATGGTTTGGTTGCAACAGTGGTTTCTGTCGGGGGTGACAGTAGTCGCTTGAGGACTTGGGCGGGGCTGTCCCAGTCGAAGCGTTTGCGGGGTCGTCCGTTGAGTTCGGCGGCGACTTCGGCGAGGTAGTCGGCGGAGTGCACTGACAGGTCGGTGCCCTTCGGGAAATATTGGCGCAGTAGCCCGTTGGTGTTTTCGTTGCTGCCGCGCTGCCATGGTGAGTGCGGGTCGCAGAAGTAGATGTCGATGTCGGCTTCGAAGCTGATACGGGCATGGTGATGCATTTCGCTGCCTTGGTCCCAGGTCAGGGACCGACGTAGGGCTTCAGGCAGGGTTTTGATCGCAGCGATCATCGCCTCGGCCACCGTTTCGGGGTCGCGACGTGCCGGCAGATGCAGCAACTGGACGAATCCGGTGGAGCGCTCCACGAGGGTGCCGATCTGGGAGGCCTGGTTCTTGCCGATGATCAAGTCGCCTTCCCAATGGCCGGGGACGGCACGGTCGGCGGCCTCGGCGGGACGTTGGCTGATATTGACCATGCCCGCAATCCGGCCCTGCGAGGTGGGGCGGCCGGTACGTGCACGGGGTTTGCGCAGCGCTCGCCCGGTGCGCAGGCACTGAGTCAGCTCACGGCGCAGCTCGCCGCGTCCTTGCACGTAGAGCGCCTTGTAGATGGTCTCGTGGGACACCTGCATCTCCGGGCGGTCAGGGTAGGTCTTGGCCAACAGCCCAGCGATCTGCTGCGGGCTGTATTTCATGACCAACAACGCTTGCACCTCCTCGCGCAGCGCCCGGTGGCGGGCCAGCTTTCCCGCTTTGGGGCGCCGCGCCCGTTCTTCGCTGCGGCGTTGCGCGATCCGTGCCGAATAGCCGGACTTGGCATCCCAGCCCGCTCGGCGAGCACCGAACCGGTACTTCGCTCGGTAACGACCTGGCGCGGTACGGCACCGGCCATTGGCGTGGATCTCGCGCATGATCGTCGACGGAGCCCGGTTGAGCCGGCCGGCGATTGAACGGATCGACTCCCCGCCAGCGGTGCCGATCATGATCTGTTCACGGTCGTCCGGTGACAGTCGCGGTCGTTTGCGTCCCTGCGGATCCTGCATTCGTGGGTTCACACCACCGAATCTGCGGAACCATTTACCGCCACAGGTCACCGACACGCCGACCAACAGAGCAGCGTCTGACGACGAGCATCCCGCAGCGATCAAATCCCAGAACCGACGCTGCACCGACAACACCTGCGGTTGACCAGTCATCAACACCCCCAACTACGAAGTGTTGCAACCACCCCCTGAGCCCAGGGGCGACATGCACAGCCCTGACGGCAATCTCAAAGAGCGGCTGCGGGGCGCTCAGCCGAAGAACATGTTGCGGCGACCGGCGAGCAGCCGGTACAGCGTCTGCTGAATGGTCTCGCGCACCTGGTCGGTCAGCTCGAAGGTGACCATCGGGTCGTCGGCGGCACCGGCCTCGTAGTCGGTAGTCGCGATCGGTTCACCAAAGGCGATGTGCCACTTCGACGGCATCGGCACCAGCCCGGCAGGCCCGGCCAGCGGAAACAGCGGCGTGATCGGGAAATAAGGCACGCCGAGCAACCGGGCCAACAGCTTAACGTCGGCGATCATCGGGTAGATCTCCTCGGAGCCGACGATCGAGCAGGGCACGATCGGCGCCTGGGTGCGCAGTGCCGCCGAGACGAATCCGCCGCGACCGAACCGCTGCAGCTTGTAGCGGTCCTTGAACCGCTTGCCCAGACCCTTGTAGCCCTCCGGGAAGACGGCGGTCAGCTCACCGGCCTCCAGCAACCGGTTGGCGTCGGCGGTGCAGGCCATGGTGTGGCCCGCCTTGCGGGCGGTCGGGCCGATCATCGGCAGGTCGAATACCAGGTCGGCGGCGAGCATCCGCAGGTTCCGCTGTTCGGGGTGATGGTCACGCACCGCCACCGAGAGCATCAGCGCGTCCATCGGCAACACCCCGGCGTGGTTGGCCACCACCAGCGCGGGCCCATCGATCGGAAGGTTCTCGATGCCGCTGACCTCGACGCGGAACCAGTCGTTGAAGAACACGCGCAGCAACGGCAGCACCACGGCCTCGTTGAAGTGCGGGTCGAAACCGAATTCGTCGACCTGGTAGTCCCCGGTGATCCGCTCCCGCAGGAACGCGGCGACCGCGCTCACCCGGCGGGTAAATTCGCTCGGGGTGGGCGCGGCGGCGGTGGTCCCCGCGGTGCCGCGACGGTCGCCGAGTTCACGGACGACCGCGGCGACCTGCTTGGCCGAAGCATGTTCTGCCGGCCCCCCCAGCGCCGACGGATGCCTGCGCAATGATGAACTCGAATGCTTATGCAGCGGAATGACTTTCGCCTTCGAATCATCAGCCATAGCGCTAACCTCCCCGCACCCTGGTGAAGCTGATATCCCCCATGCGCTGCGCTGCGCTCACTGTTCGCCGCTCCACCGAACGGACCCACTTGGGATCGACAATCGGGTTCAGCCCCCGACCCCGCACGTAGTCATCAAAAGCCTCGGCGGTGGTCCACTTGGCGCTGTACCCGAGTTCGGTTCGCATTCTAGTCGTGTCCATCACCCGGCCAAAGCTCAGATAATCCAGCTGTTCCCGGTTGATCTCGGTGTAGTTGTTGGCCCGGCGCAGCGAATCCATAACCCACAGCCCGACACCCGGCAGTGGCATCGGAATACGCCCTGACCTGCGGATCGCCTGCGACATCATGATGATCCCGTCGCCACCGACGTTGAAGGTGCCGGCCTTGCTGGCCATGGTGGCCCGCTCCAAGGCCCCCAGCGCGTCCTGCTCGTGCAGCAGCTGCAGGCGCGCGTCTCGGCCCAGCACCATCGGGACCAGTGGGCCGGCGAGGTAACGCGACAGGGCGGTGTCCATGGCCGGGCCGATCATGTTGGCCATCCGCAGGATCGTGACCGCGATGTCGGGCCGACGCCGACCCAGCCCACGGGCATAGCCCTCGATGTCGATGCTGTCGCGGGGGAACCCCTGCGTCGGAGGTCGGCGACTGGTGCTGTCCTCGGAGAACAACACCGGGTCGCGCGAGCACGACCCGTAGACCTCCGAGGTCGACTTGAGCACCACCCGCCGCACCGAAGGCGCCTTCTGGCAGGCGGCGAACAACTGCATCGCGCCCATCACGTTGAACTCTTTGAGCGCCGCCCCACCACCGGACCTCGGCACGTACGACGCCGCTGCTGCGTGCACGACGGTGTCGACTTCGCTGTTTCGAATCACCTTGGCGATAAAGGGGTTACGGATGTCGGCACGGACAAACTCAGCGCGCCCCATCCGGCGCAGCATGTCCTTGCTCGGCATGACCGCATCCACAGCGATCACCCGGTTAATCAACGGGTTCTGTGTGAGCCTCGCGGTGAGGAATCCACCCAGGAACCGGCACGCACCGGTGACCAACACAACCTTGGGGTAATGCCGGGCGTCACTTCGCGTGCCGTCGCTCGGGGGTCCGGCCTCGTCCACCCCGCCAGCCTAACGGCCACGCCGGAAAAGCAATACCGGCGATCGGCGCGTTGTCGAGCGTGAAGCTAACGTCACACCCGGTGCGCGAGCGTGAAGGTAACTTCACGCTCGGCGCGGCTCGGGGGCCCGGACGGGCCTAGGCGGAATTACTTACCGAGTTTTCTGCGCTGCACGCGGGTACGGCGAAGCAGCTTGCGGTGCTTCTTCTTCGACATGCGCTTGCGCCGCTTCTTGATGACTGAACCCATGAACTCCGCTATCTGCTTCTGCCCGCGCCGACGAATGGGCGCTGCTGAACTTGATCGACCCGGTTACTTTACCCGTAGGCAGGCACGGACCGGAAAACCGCACCTGGCCCCGACCAGAAGGCCGCCAAGACAGCCGACCCCGGGCGTCGCCGTGCGGCGACGCCCGGGGGGCGCTTACTTGTCGACCGGCTCTTTTAGCCCGCGTCGAAGAAGGAGGTCTCCAACAGGTCGTGCACCGCCTTGGCGTGCACCCGGAAAGACCGTCCTACCCGTACCGCGGGCAGCTCGCCGTTGTGCACCAGGCGGTACACCGTCATCTTGCTGACCCGCATCAACGCGGCCACCTCGGCCACGGTGAGAAATTGTGTCGTGTCACGCGCCGAAGGCCCGTTCGCAGACGTCATCGTTACCCATTTCAATCAGGCACGTGCAGTCTCAGCGGCTTCCCCTCCGCTGCGCCCACACGCACAGACATAGAGGAGAATAGCGGGACGGATGGGGTTCCTGCGACTACTGAGAGCCAATATGTGAAAAATAAGTGAATTACTCTGGTGTAATTCTTAGCTGCTCAGAGCGTGTTTTTGCGGCCTGGACCGCCCGATCGATCGAGGTCCGCAGGCCACCGGCCTCCAATTCCCGCAATGCGGCCGCGGTGGTCCCCCCGGGCGAAGTCACCATCGCTCTCAGGCGGGTCGGGGCGGTGTCGATGCCCGCATTCGGCGCTCCCTCGCCCTCACCGCGCTCCTCCAACAGCATTTGCGCCGAACCGGCCATCGTCTGCACCGCCAAGTCGGTGGCCGCCTGCCGGCTCAATCCGGCCGCAACCCCGGCATCCACCAGCGCCTCGACTACCAAGAAGAAGTAGGCCGGCCCAGAGCCCGATACCGCGGTGACGGCGTCCATTTGCTCTTCCGGAACGATTGCCACCGTCCCGACGCACTCGAACAGCGCGGCGACCTCGCTGACCTGTTCGTTGGTGGGGAACCGGCCCTTTGCCAGCGCGCTGGCGCCGGCGCCGACCTTGACCGGGGTGTTGGGCATCACGCGCACCACCGCGGCTCCGGCCGGGAGCTTGGACTCCACATACCCGGTGGTGAGGCCGGCCACGATCGTGACCAGCACCTGTTCGGCACTGTCCCCGGAGGAAGCGGTGACACTCCGGGCGAATTCCTCGACCACCGCGTCCACATCCTGTGGCTTCACCGCGACGATCACGACGGAGGCGTTCTCGATCGCGTCGGCGACCGAGGTCACCAAGACCGAGTACTTCTCCGACAGCTGACGGGCCCGCTCGCCGTATCGCTCGGCGACCACCAAGTCCTTGACCGGGCGACCGGCAGCCAGCAGCCCCGCCAGCAACGCTTCGCCCATGTTGCCGCCACCGATGATCGCGATTCTGGTCATGGCGACAGCATTTCAGACCCGGCTCGCCAGTGCGGTGAAGCCCAGTCCGCAGGCGGGTCGCCCGGCAAATAAGACCAGGGCGATCGCAAGCGCGGCGGAGCCGGGCGCAGCGGGTCGTCCGTTAGCGGACCGGGCGATCGCAAGCGCGGCGGAGCCGGGCGCAGCGGGTCGTCCGCTAACGCGCCGGCACCATCGCCAACTGGCGGGTCTGCACCACGATTCGGCCCTCGCAGTCGACCACGGTGTGGTCCTCGTCGAACCAGTCCTGGCCGATCTGCACGCAGCTGCAGATCACGCGCAGCCAGCCGTCGGCCGGGATGGCCCGCAGGTAGGCGGTGAGCTGCACGGTGGGCGCCCAGCCATTGCGGTTGACGGCGAAGGTCACCGGAGCCGACACATCGCCGCACAGCAGCGCGAAGAGCACGTCGGGCGCGGCGTCCTTGGGTCGCACCCACATCTCGATCACCGGCGGGCCGCCGTCCGAGCGGGGGCCGAGCGTCGTCAGCGCCGGCCGAATATCGCAGCCGTGCGCCAGGTGCACGATGTGTTCCATCGGGTGGCCCGGACCGATCGGCTCCAAGCCGGGCGGAGGCTCCGGCGTCATCAGCGGCACCACCGGGTTGAACGACAGCAGTGGCGGCGCGTGGTGCTCAGGCTCACTGAGCGTGATGGCGGCGCGCACCGCGGTGCGCTCGCCCTGGTTGAGTTCGACGTCCACGAGGCTGACCCGGCGGCCACGCTTGCGGATCGTGGTCACCAGCTGCATCGGACCGGGATCGGGCGCCCACAGATAGCTGGCCGACACCGCGACCGGCTGCAGCCCGCCACCGTGGGCAGTGCGGGCGGCGTTGGCGCACAACGCCAGCATCGCGCCGCCGTGCACCTTCGGGCCGATGGTCCAGTGCTCGTTGAGCTCACCGGTAAATGACGCGACGTCGTCACTGTCGTCATGGCCGCCGGTGCGCACCAGGGTCATGGCATCGGTGAACAACGTGGATGAGGTCACGCGGGGGCTCCTTGTATCTCAGCGATCAGGTGATCAGCGCAGCAGATGCGTCCGAGCGAACTGCAGCGATTCGGTCAGCAGCGCCTCACGCTCGTGCGGCGAGCGCGCCTGCGAGGTGGTCACTTCCAGCACCACGTGACCGGTGAAGTCACTGGAGGCCAGCAGCTGACACACCTCGGCGGTGGGCTGGTCACCGCGGCCGGGCACCAGATGCTCATCGGCCGGCAGGCCGGTGCCGTCACACAAGTGCAGGTGCGTCAGCCCCGAGCCCATCCGGCGGGCCATCTCCAACCCGTCGGCGCCGGCGGTCGCGGTGTGCGACAGGTCCAACGTGTAGTGCGCATGGTTTCCGTCGAGTGGATCGTGGGACGGCGCAAATGCCGAGATCCCCGCTCCCGGACCGCCTCCGCGGCGACGCATCCGCTCCCGCGACTGATCGGCGCCGAAGAACCGGTCGGCGCGGAACGGGAACATGTTCTCCACCGCTACCGCCACATCGCTGGTCGCCTCCAATTCGGCGACCTGATCGCTGAAGCCCTCGGCATAGCGTCGCTGCCAGCGGAACGGCGGATGCACCACCACGGTCTGGGCCTCGAGCTGCTCCGCGGTACGGACGCTGCGCTCCAGCTTGGAGATCGGGTTCGAGCCCCACACCCGTTGCGAGATCAACAGACACGGTGCGTGCACCGAGAGCACCGGCACCCGGTACTTACGCGACAACCGCCGCACGGCACCGACGTCCTGGCTGACCGACTCGCCCCACACCATCAGTTCGATGCCGTCGTAGCCGAGCCGGGCCGCGTACTCGAAGGCAGCCTCGGCCCGCAGGGGGTAGACCGAAGCGGTCGACAATCCGACCTTGATGGCAGGGCGCACGAAGTAATAGTGAACGGCTAATTAGCGTGCAACGCCAGCGGCCCCAACGTAACCAGCAAACCGACCGCGACCGCGATCAAGGTACTGACGATGTCGACGGTCTTGCGGACCGCCTGCACCGCGGCCACCAAACCGAGTGTGACCAGGACCGTGAGCACCAGGGCCACGATGCTGTTCCACCGCCACAGCTGGTCGAAAACGATGAACAGGCCGCCGCCGAACGCCACCGCCAGGATCGACTGGAGCACCACCAGCAAGCCGCCCACCACGCCCGGGCGGCCGATGTACTGGTCGTCGGGCTCGGCCTCAGCGGCAGCCTCGGCGCTGTCGGCGCCGGCAACCTCGGTGTCTCCGTCAGCGTCGGCAACCAGGGCTGAGCCGCCCGCTCGTCCGGTGGAGCGACCCTTGGTCAGGAACGACCGCACGAATGCGGAGTCCCCGGTCGGCAGATCGGCATCGCGAACGTCGCCCTCCATGACGTCGACAGCGATATCGGTATAGGTATCAACCGGATCCGGACGCATCCGTTCGGCACCGGAGCCTGTCGGTCGGGTTTCGTCCGGTTGGTCGTTCTCTGCGGCCGGCGGGTCGGACCGACGCATGGGTCGGGGGTAGGCACTTTGCTCAGGCCCACTGCCACGTGGCGCCTGCGGTGGAGACTTGGGCCAGCGCGGCTCGGCTTCCGGCCGCTTGGCTGCTTCCACCCGCTGCACGGGACGCGGCCCGGTCGCAGGTCGGTCCTCCTCGACAAAGCCGGGTGCCGGACCGACGGGCAGAGCGCCGCTCGGCTCGCTGTCGGTACTTGGTGAGGGCGGGGACGCGGCGTCAACCTCGGGAGGAGCCTCGTCGCGGATGATCGGGATCTCCCCCGTCAGTTCGGCGACCGTCACCGCGTCGGCATTGCCGCGCCGGCGCCGGCGTCGCCCGGTGACCGGCGGGGCACCGATATTGCCGTTCTTGGCGAGCAGTTCGGCAACGGAGATGGGTCGCGTCTCGGCATCGCGGGGGTCAGGCTTGGGTCCACTCATCGGTGCCCTCCCTTTGACCGTGCCGCGGCCATGCCCGCCGCTGGAGATCCGAACAGGGTGACACCGTCGGCTTCACTGTCGAGCCTGCGCAGGATCAAGCCCTCCCGCAGCGCCCACGGGCAAATCTCCACCGTTTCGATCGACAGCGCTCGCATGCTCGCTTCCGCCACCAGAGCACCCGCCACGATCTGTGGCGCTCGCTCGGCGCTCACCCCTTCCAATTCGGCCCGATCAGCCGTGGTCATCCTAGAGATGAATGATATGAGCTGCCTAAGGCCAGTGGCGGTCAATGTGCGCCGGACGCGCGGGCCGGCGGCCGACGGCGCCGCCCCGGTCAACCGCGCCAGCGAACGAAACGTCTTGGAGCTCGCGACCGCCAGATCGGGCGGCCCGGCTTCCAACACGGCCGCAGCGGCACCTGCCAGCTCGGTGTCCAACCAGTCCCGCAGCATGGCCACCCGACGCCGCCCAGGCGGGTCTTCGGTCAACCACTCCCGGGTGAGCCGCCCGGCACCCAACGGCAGGGACAGCGCCACGTCCGGCTCCTCGTCGACACCGCTGGACATCTCCAGCGAGCCACCACCGATGTCGAGGTTGTTGATCCGCCCGGCACTCCAGCCGAACCAGCGCCGCACCGCCAGGAACGTCAGCCGGGATTCGTCCTCGCCGGCGAGCACCTGCAACTCGACACCGGCCTCCGACCGCACCCGGGCCAGCACTTCCTCAGAGTTGGATGCATCTCGCACCGCCGAGGTGGCGAACGCCACTAACTCCGCACAGCCCGAACTCGCTGCGATCGTGGCGAATTCGCCCACCGTCGACACCAGTTTGTCGGCTCCGCGCTTGGTGATCTTGCCGGAACTGTCAGTCGCCTCGGCCAGGCGCAACGTGGCCTTGGTCGAGCTCATCGGAGTCGGGTGACCGCCACGGTGGGCATCAACCACCAACAGGTGGACGGTGTTGCTGCCGACGTCGAGCACCCCTAATCGCACCCACCCAACTTAGTGGGGCGAGGCCCGGACATGGTGAGGCAACGTGAATTTCTGGTCTAGCGTGGACTTTCGTGACCCCCGCGCAGCACCGCTCCCATCCCGGTGAAGTCGATCTGGACTTCCCCCGCGAATGGGTGGAGTTTTACGACCCCGACAACCCCGAACACCTGATCGCCGCCGACCTCACCTGGCTGCTGTCCCGGTGGACCTGTGTTTTCGGCACCGCCGCCTGCAAGGGCATCGTGGCCGGCCGCCCCGACGACGGGTGCTGTTCACACGGCGCCTTCCTGTGCGACGACGACGACCGGGCCAACCTCGATGACGCGGTCGCCCAACTCACCGACGAGGACTGGCAGCTGCGCGACAAAGGTCTGGGCCGCAAGGGTTACCTGGAATACGACGAGAACGACGGTGAGCAACAACTGCGCACCCGCACCGTCAAGGGCGCCTGCATCTTCCTGAACCGGCCGGGATTCGCCGGCGGCGCGGGCTGCGCCCTGCACATCAAGGCCGTCCGGCTCGGCGTGGAACCCCTGACGATGAAGCCCGAAGTGTGCTGGCAGCTGCCGATCCGGCGCACCCAGGACTGGGTCACCCGGCCCGACGACACCGAAATCCTCAAGACCACGATCACCGAATTCGATCGGCGCGGCTGGGGCCCCGGCGGCGAAGACCTGAACTGGTACTGCACCGGCGACCCGGCGGCACACGTCGGCGCCCGGCAGGTCTGGCAGAGTCTGGCCCCCGAACTGACCGAGTTGCTCGGGGCCAAGGCCTATGCGGAGCTGGCAGCGATCTGCGAGCGGCGTAACGAACTCGGCCTGGTCGCTATTCACCCCGCCACCCGGGCGGCTCGGCACACCTGACCGGAGCATCGTGCACTTGGATGGCCGCAAATTCATGACTCGGATCGCCGCAGGTCAGCAGACACTTTCTCGCCGGCACAAGGTCGCCGGAAACCCCCGCTGACAGCCGGATCGGCCAGGTAGCGCGGCGGCCGCGGGTGGTCGGGGTCACGACCGAACGATTTTCGGCAGGCGACCGACGCCGGTATGATCGGCCCATAGCGCCGCGTAGCGCATCAACTTCGCGGAGTGCGTACTGAATTGAGAAACGCGCCCAACGCGGGCATGATCGGTATTTTACGACGCCCGCCGGAGATTCATGATCAGGACCGACATGCATACCGTGGATATGGAGCTCAACCGGAACGGACACACGCCGCCGGTCGTCCTTAGGCCTCCCGTGGTCCTTGAAGCGCGCAAACTCAACAAACAGTTCGGTGAGGGCGATACTGCCACGCCGATTTTGCGCAACATCGATATCCAGATAACTCGCGGCGAATTCGTCGCCATGGTCGGCCCGTCGGGTTCGGGCAAGTCCACCCTGCTCAGCATCCTCGGCCTGTTGGACATGCCTACCAGTGGCGACGTCCTCATCAACGGCCAGAGCGTCTCGCAGCTCTCACGCAAGCAGCTGGCCGCTGTTCGATGTCAGACACTCGGCTATGTCTTCCAAGCCTTCAACCTTCTGGCCGGCCTCTCGGTAGTCGAGAACGTGATGCTCCCGGGCCTGCTGGCAGGTAAATCCGGCCGCACCCAGCACGCGCATGCGATGAGCCTGCTCGACCAGGTCGGCCTGGCCGCCAAGTCCAAGCGCGTCCCGTCGGAATTGTCCGGCGGCGAACAGCAACGCGTGGCCGTCGCCCGGGCGCTTTTCATGAAGCCCGACGTGATTCTCGCCGACGAGCCGACCGGTAATCTCGACACCGTAAATGGCCAGCGGGTTATTGACGCGTTGTATAACTTGAATGCGGCCGGCCAGACAATTGTTTTGGTGACCCACGACCGGAAAATAGCTGATGACGCCCCGCGTCTGATTTCATTGCTCGACGGTGAAGTTGAGACCGACACCGGAATGGCTCACGCGGCAAATAATGTGACATGGCTCGCGGAACATTAGCCGCGACTTTCGGCCTGCTGCGGATAATCAACTTCCGCGCCGTCCGTAAACACGCATTCCGGGCCGCACTGGCGGCATTCTCGCTCGGCGGCGGTGTGGCAGTCGTCGTGGCCGTCATGATCGAGGTCACCAGCGTCTCCAAGGCCGTCGAAGATGTCGGCTACCAGATCGCCGGGCCCGCCCCACTGCGCGTGGTCGGGGCGGCCACCCGCGGTGGCGTCAGTCCCGCCGTCGTCGAAGACTCCCGGGCGGTGCCCGGGGTGGCAGCCGTGGTGCCGGTCATCCGCGGGGTGACCATGATCCGCAACGACGGCAAAGAGAGTTTCGGGCTGGGCCTGGGCGTGGACTGCTCCGCTCAGTGGATCGTCGACCCGAAGGTCTGCCAGACCGGGCAGGCCGAACCCCCGCCGGCGATCTCGAAGACCCTGGGCGACTCCCTGGACGCGTCGGCGACCCTGGTCACCGATGTCGGGCAGCTGTCGGTGGAGAAGTTCCAGCGCGTATCGGACCTCGACGACGTCAACAACGGCCTGGTGGCGGTGCTGCCGCTGAGCATGGCGAAAGTGCAGTTCGCCCGCGGGGACCGGGTGGACATGCTGTACGTGACCCTCGACAAGGATGCCAACGCCGACGAGGTCCAGCAGCGACTGAAGACCACCCTGGGCCCCACCTACAGCGTGCAGCCCCGCAGTGAGCCGGCCAAGGGCTACAACGTCAACGACGTGCTGCTGCCCCTGCTGGGGATCTTCGCCCTGATCTCGATCGGTGTCGGGGTCATCCTGATCACCCAGATCACCCGCCTCTCGGTGGAAGAGCGCCGGCGCGAAATCGCGATCGCGTCCGCATTGGGGGCCTCGCCTGCGTCGATCATGACCGGATTCCTCAGCGAGGCCGGGCTGTTGGGCGCAGTGGGCTCAGCGATGGGCGTGCTGACCGGCATCGTGATCTCCGAACCCATCGTGGCCAGCGCCAGCGAACTGACCGAACGCTTCGTCGGCGTCACCGTCCCGGTGATCCTCAAGCCGGCGATCCTGGTGGTCGGCGTCCTGGCCGGCATCCTGCTGGCGGTGGGGGCCGCGATCGGCCCCGCCCTGTCGGCGTCGAACACTCCCATCGCAGCCGAGCTGTCGGGGCGAGCGGCGCAGGAACAGACCACGCAACGCAAGATCTGGTTCAAGGCACTGCTGCTGCTGGCGATCGGACTGACCGGCGTGATCGCGGCGCGGTTGGCCACGTTGTCCGGCGCGCTGGTCGCCTGGCAGGCCATCATCGCCGACATCGGGGCGGTCGTCGCCCTCATCGGCCTCCTGTTGGCCACGGCGTACCTGAGCGCGCAGGCGATCACCAGCCTGCGCCCGCGGCCGGACAAGTCGAGCGGGGCCACGCTGACCATCGCGCTCAACGCGCTGCGCTCGGACCGGTCACGTACCGCGGCCATCTCGGGAGCTATCGCGGTGCCCGTCGTGGTCGCGATCCTGCTGTCCGGGTTCCTGGTGGCGATCCACATCGGCGCCACCAAGGTCGCCGAATCGCAGGCGGACGGCCGCATTGCCATCACCACGACACAGTTCGCCGATTACGGCCCCATTGATGCCCGATTCGCTCCGCAGACCGTCAACAAACTGAACTCGGTGGCCGGGGTGGAAAAGACCGAGCGGATGGCTGAAATCGAAATCAGCCTCAAAGACGGGTCGCTGGCGCACATTCAGGCGCAGGATCGGCCGACATTTCCGTTCGGATTACTCGCGGGGCAATCCCCGGAGGCAAGCCAGAAAGCCAATGAGGTCGTCATCGGCAGCGTCCTGGCACGCGAGAAGAATCTCCACATCGGTGACACTCTGGTATTTGGAAGTGGACTTGACGCGCAGGCGATGAGTATCGGCACCATTGTGGCCACGCCCGAGTACGGCGGACGCCGCATCTACATGCCCTACACGATCGCCGAGCAGATCTACGGCCCTCAGCCCGCCGGTCTGATCTTCGCCACCCCCGAGTCCGGGGTCAGCGCTGGTCAGGTCATCGAGAACATCAAGGCCGCGCAGTTCGATCAGCCGGTGACGGCGGTGGACACCGACGGTTATGCCGCCGACATCGCGGCCTCCATCGGTCGCTATCTGACGCCGCTGAACACCCTGAAGTACGGCCTGCTCGCGATCGCCTTCATCTCGGTGCTCTCGACGCTGTTGCTGGTCGGTATCCGCCGCAGGCGCGAGGTGGCGCTGATCCAGGCGCTGGGCGCCACCCGGCTGCGCGTGTTCAGCATCACCACCATCGAGGCCGTGGTTGCCGGCGCCGCCGGCGGACTGTTCGGCGCGGTGCTCGCGATCGCCATCTCCGAGGCGGTGCGCCGGGCGGCCGTCGTCAACGTCGGGCTGGTCACCCCGCTGGTGTTCCCCTGGACCGACGCGGTGGTCTACGCCGTGTTGGCCACTGTCGCCGCGGTCTTCGCGGCCATCATTCCCGCCTGGAAGAGCACTCGGTCCACTCCGGCGACCGAACTCCGCGACGAGTGAGCTCGCCGCGCTGACCCGTTAAGGATGCGATGACAGCCACCACTCCCACCGTGCCGGGTTTCACCGGGGACGCCGTCTACCCGGGCGATGCCCGCTACGACGAGGTGCGCCAGGTCTTCAACGGCCTGATCGACAAGCGGCCGCGGGTGTTGCTGCAGTGCCGCTCGCAGGACGACATCGTCGCCGCTGTGCGCTACGCCGTGGACTCCGGTGCCCAGATCGCGGTGCGCAGCGGCGGTCACAGCGTCGCCGGCCACTCGGCCACCGATGGCGGCATCGTCATCGACCTGACGCAGATGCGCGGGGTGCGGGTGGATGCGCAGGCCCGGATCGCCTACGTCGACGCCGGTGCCACCTGGGGCGACGTGGACCCGGTCACCAGCAGGCACGGCCTGGCCTGCCCCGGAGGGGTGGTCTCGACGACGGGCGTCGGGGGATTTTCGCTCGGCGGCGGCATCGGGTGGCTCTCCCGTGCCCACGGCATGACCTGCGACAACCTGATCGGCGCAACCCTGGTGACCGCATCCGGCGAGGTACTGACGGTCAGCGAGACCGAGAACGCCGACGTGCTGTGGGGCCTGCGCGGCGGGGGTGGCAACTTCGGCGTGGTGGCGCAGTTCGTGTTGCGCCTGCACCCGATCGACGGTGTGGTGGCCGGCGTGCAGTCCTACCCCGACGCCGACGCCGAGGCGGCGCTGCGGCACTTCCGCGCCCAGATGGACAACGCACCCGACCACCTGGCGTCCATCCTCGACTTCTCCACCGACCTCACGACGGGCCAGTCGCTGGTCAATGTGCTGGCCTGCTCGACGCGGACCGACCAGATCGGCAGCGACGACGTCAGCGCCCTGCTCAACGTTCGCGGCGTGGCGGCCAAGCCGGTGGTGGCCCTGCAGCACAAGCTGGACTACTCGACCTGGCAGCAGGCCCTGGACTACACGGCCCCCTACGGCTGGCTGAACTACTGGAAGTCGCTGTTTGTCACCGAGCTCACCGACGAGGCGATCCGGCGCATCGCCCTGCTGGGGCGGTCGCGGCCCTCGGCGCAGACCCGGCTGCACCTGATCCGGCTCGGCGGGTACGCCAGCCGGGTTCCGGAGGAGTCGACGGCCATCGTCGCCCGCCAGCACCCTTACATCATTCATTTGATGGCGACGTGGACCGACCCCGCCGAGAGCGCACGCTGCACGGCGTGGGCCCGGCAGGCCTTCGAGATCCTGCGGCCGCTGGGCCCGGACAGCGCCTACCTGAACTTCGTCGGCGACGAAGGACAGGACCGCATCCGCGCCACCTTCGGTGACGCCGGATACCAACGTCTCGCCGAACTCAAGGCACGCCTGGACCCGGCCAACCGGTTCACCTTGAATCACAACATCGAACCCGCGGCGGGGAACTGATCACTCAGTAGTTCTCAGTGTGTCGCCAACGCCGACACACTTTTACGCCAACGCACGGTGGGTATTGTTGTCCGCGGGGGAAAGGACGCAATGATGTCTGCCGCGCACGATGATGAGTTGGCCTTCGCCGGCGTCGCGCGCTTGGCGCAGTTGGTGCGCGCGCGGGAGGTGTCGCCGCGCGAGCTGGTGACCCTGTATCTGGATCGGATCGCCCGCCTTGACCCGGTTTTGAACGTCTTCCGCACCGTGATGGGTGATCAGGCGATGGCCGAGGCGGCGCACGTCGAGCAGCGACTGGCTGCCGGAGAAGCACTGCCGTTGGCCGGTGTGCCGATCGCGGTCAAGGACGACACCGACGTCGCGGGTGTTTCCTCGATGTGCGGCACCGGAATTGACGTCGGCCCGGCGAGTGCAGACAGCGCCGCGGTGCGACGGCTGCGGGCTGCCGGCGCGGTGATCATCGGCAAGACCCATCTCTCGGAGTTCGGCGCCTACCCGGTGAGCGAATCGGCGACTTGGGGAGTGACCCGCAACCCGTGGGATCTCTACCGGACCCCGGGCGGCTCCAGCGGCGGCTCCGCCGCGGCAGTCGCCTCCGGCATGGTGCCCGGTGCTACCGGCAGCGACAGTGGCGGCTCGGTCCGCATTCCGGCCGCCTGCTGCGGGCTGGTCGGGCTGAAGGGCCAACGCGGCCGGGTGAGCACCAAGGAGTCACCGGAGCGGGCATATCGGTTCCACGGGCTCAACCACATTGGGCCGTTGGCCCGCAGCGTCATGGACGCGGCCCTGCTGCACGACGCGATGACCGGACCCGAACCCGACGACGAGATTCCCTCGCCGCCGCCGGCGCCACCGCTGATGGAGGCACTGCTGGCGCATCCGCGACGGCTACGGATCGCGATGTCCTTCAAGCCTGTTGTTCCGGTGCCCGTCAGCGACGAGGTGCGCCGCCCGGTGCTGGAGACCGCAGAGTTGTTGCGCTCGGTGGGCCACGAGGTGATCGAGCGCGACCCGGTCTATCCGGTGATGGGGATCGCCGCAGTGCTCGCACTGTTCATGAACGGGTTCGCCCACGAGATCGAGCGGCTCCCGAAAACCGAACTGCTGGAACGGCGTATGCAGGCAGAGGCCCGAACCAGTCGGCTGGTGCCGGATTGGCTGGCTCGCCGGGCTGTCGCCGCGGAACCGCGGATCACCGCCCGCTCGCAGCGCAGGATCGCCGATTTCGACATCCTGATGACCCCGGTGCTGGCGATCCCGCCGGTGCGGGTGGGTTACTTCGAGGGACTCGGGCCGACCAGGGCGATGCTGAAGATGCTCAAGTTCATCCCGTTCACCTTCCCGCAGTGCTACAGCGGTCAGCCGGCCATTTCAGTCCCGACCGGGATCGCCGCCGACGGTGTGCCCGAGGCGGTGCACCTGGTGGCGCGGGCCAACGACGAGGCAACCCTGGTGTCGCTGGCCTGCCAGATCGAGTCGGTGCAGCCGTGGACTCATCGCCGGCCGCCGACCGAGTCGCTGCTGTCGCAGGTGGGTTGACGAGCCCCACCCGTTGACCGGAGTGCAACGTTCTACGTTGCGCCACTTCGGATGACGCCCGTATCCACCGAGGCGACAGGCGCCGAAGATGGTGCCCCGTGGGATGGCGAACTTCGGACCAGCGTGCGTCACGCGTAGCGATCAACGAGTCATCCTGGACGCCAGGCGCTTTGGCGTTGCTCGGCTAGCGGTTCGGTGATGGCGGCGTGTTTGGCGGCGATGACGTTGCAAAGTTCAGCCAGGGAGATGTCGGACAGATAGCGGCGGGTGACTTGCCATCCGTCGTGGGCTTCGATGACCGCGGCGGCGGCCAGGCGCAGGAACGCCCCCGGATTCGGGAAGATCTCCACGACGTCAGCGCGGCGCTCGATCTCCTTGTTGAGCCGTTCGATCAGGTTGTTCGACCAGAACTTTTGCCAGTTCACCCTCGGAAATGCGGTTAACGCCAGGACATCGGTATTGGCTTCGGCCATCATCTGCACCACCTTGGGAAATGGTGTCTGCTGCGTGAATGGGTGACATCTTGACCTGACCTACCCCGTGCAGCAGACCGTCCATCTCACCTATATCGATGTCACCACAACGGTATCGATATCTAGAGGTCCGTGAGGCGGGGTGCCCCAGCGCAGTTCCATCGAAAATTTCTCAAAAATACTGGCCGAGTACCGCCTCGACTAATGTGAACCGACGGGGGTGTCGCCACAAGGATTGATTATGCCACCAGTGAACTGATCGACCGCTCCGCAAGCGCCATCAAAAACTCTCTGCTGATTACCTTGACTCGGGTTCGCGATAGCGGCAGGGATCGCATCGAGCCCGCATAAAGCAAGAGATGTACCTGTCACCTGACTTATGCCAGGAATTTTCAAGTGGTTCAACTTGGCAGCTGCATCCGCCGAATCCGCCACGGGACCAAGTGCGTCGTAGGCACCTCTGAGTTTCGTGCAGTCGACAGGTGCAGCAACTTCTGAATCCGGTCCCGACTGGATATCATCGATAAGCGGACTACCCGGAACAGGTTGCAGTGGTGGCGGATTCAACTCTGGCGCCGCTGCAACCGGTTGCAGCGAAAAGCACGCCAAGGGCGGGTGATCTCTGTCCTGTACGACCTGCCTCTCCCGCGCGACCTCCGCAAGACCCTCAGGACTTGCCGCCCACGCTGCACGCTCCGGTCCAGTAAGGGGGCCCAATACCTTAGTATTGACAGCGTTTTGCATAGCCACGATTTCGGCAGTTTTTTGGTTGAAATACTGCATCTGAGCCCCTGGTACTGCCGGGTCATAAGGGCAAGGGATAAATGGCTCCGCCTGCGCGGGCGAAATTATTACGACACCGAAGCCGACAGTGGCCGCGGCCGCGCTAACTGTTGATAGAAGTTTCTTCATCAGTGGTAACCCCGTCGTCGAATCCAGCCAACATTCCCATATTACGAACTTCAAATCAACATAGTAGGTGGTTCGGGGTCTGCTATATGGGTAACGAGCGATGCTGGCTGCTTTGCGATTCGGCGACTACTCCTCTGTCGGTTCGGTGATCGCGGCGTGTCTAGCGGCGATGACCTTGCGTAGCTCGGCTATAGAGATGTCAGACGGCAGCGGCAGGCGACTTGCCACGGTGATCCGGTGAACCGCCGGGCGACCGCGACTTGAGACCGGCGTGGGCATCAGAGATCACCAAAGGCTGGCCGAGAAATCCCACCAGAATTCGAAGGACTCACTGTCGCCGACGGCGGGTGCCGAGCAGTTCACGGATGCCGTCGACGGAGGCGCCACGGTGGACGCCGTGACTCCCGATTTGCCGGTCGCGCCGAACAAGCCGATCGAGATGTCCTGGCAAGGCCGGCCCGGCCTGACTGATCTGGGCGCAGCTAATCCTCGTGGATTTCCTGGGTGATGCCGTTGTGGCCGGCGGCGCCGTCCGCACCGTTGCTCCCCGTGCCACCGTGGCCGCCCTGGCCGGCGGCGCCCCCTACTCCAGGAACCCCTGGGGCCACGTAAGCATCGTCGGGGCCGGGGGTCGTCGCGGGAACGCGGACAAAGACGTTACCGCCAAAGCCGCCGTCGCCGCCGGCACCGCCGTTGGTGCCGCCGGCACCGCCGTGGCCGCCGGCGCCGCCGTCACCGGCACTGTTGTATGGAAACGCCTGGTAGATCGGGTCGTCACGAAGTTCGGCCGGTAGCCAGCCAGCCTGGCCGTTGCCGCCAATGCCGCCGTGGCCGCCTGGACCACCGTCGCCGGTGAGCCCAGCGCCGCCGTCGCCACCGTTTCCAGCCGCCCCGAGCCCGTAACCTCCATATCCGCCAGCGCCGCCATCGCGTCCACCGTCGCCGCCGTTACCCCCGGTACCGCCACCAGTGGTGAGGCCGTAGCCTCCAGCACCCCCCGCACCGCCGGTGACGCCGCCGTTACCACCGTTACCGCCATTGCCGCCCATGACGATGCCGAAGCCGCCAGCACCCCCGGCGCCGCCAGTGGTGAGGCCATCACCGCCATCACCACCATCACCACCATGACCCGCCCTGCTCGTTCCGCCGACACCGCCGTTACCGCCGTCGCCGGTTGTGCTGTCGCCGCCGTTACCACCGTTACCGCCGTTACCGAATCCGACGTCAGTGACGGGGCGGCCGGTGTCGGGGTCGATGACCGGAAGGACGCCGCTGGTACCGCCGTTGCCGCCGTTGGCTCCGAGTCCGCCGTTGCCGCCGTCGCCGCCGTCGCCGAAGAGTAGTGCGGTGCCGCCGTTGCCGCCGTTGACGCCGGCGAGGGTGCTGTTCCAGCCGTGTCCACCGTCACCGTAGAAGAGACCGCCGTTACCGCCGTCGGGGTGTTCCATGGTGCCGTCGAGGCCGTTGCAGACGATCCCACAGAGGTCGTACGTGCCGTCATAGTCCACAAAGTGGTTCAGCGCTGCGTTTACATCGGTGAAGCCATCGCCGGAGTCGTCGACGGCGTTATTGATGAGCCAAAAGCCCAGGATGCCGTATTGGTCGTTGGTGAGTGCGGTGCCGCCGATCGCTTCGATCTGGCGGTTCCACTCGGCGATCTGGGCGGCGGTGAATCCGCCGGCGCCGCCGTCACCGCCGTCACCGGGGTTGACCCCGCCGTCACCGTCACCGTCGCCGTCACCGTCGCCGGGGTTGTTGCCGGGGTCGGTCGGGGTGACCGTGCCCGCTGCACCTGTTCCCCCGCCGAACAGACCCCCACCGCCACCGGCACCGGCGTGTCCACTGGTACCGGTTAGACCTGCAGACCCGGCGATGCCCTCGGGATCGGTGGCGGCGCCACCAAGCCCACCGGCTGCTCCGGCACCCGAGGCACCACCATTGCCGCCGGCCCCGTAGAGGAAGCCACCGCCACCACCGGCACCACCATTGCCGCCCACACCACCGTGGCCACCGTTACCGCCAGCCATGGTGCCCTCAGCACCGGCACCACCGACACCTGCACTGCCGCCGGCGCCGCCGAGTCCACCCGCGTTGAGGATGCCACCGTTGCCGCCGACACCACCGTTACCACCATTGCCGCCCACACCACCAGCGCCACCGTCAACACCAGCGAACCCGGCACCACCACGGCCTCCGGCACCACCATTGCCACTGGTACTGAACAAGCCCGCACTGCCCCCGGCACCACCGGCACCACCATTGCCACCCGCAGTATGCAGTGCACTGCCCTCACCACCATTGCCGCCGCCACCACCATGGCCGCCATTGCCGAACAAGGCCCCGCCATCGCCACCGGCGCCACCGGCACCACCATTGCCACCGAACTGGCCGTCCCCACCGTTGGAGCCGTTGCCGCCGTTGCCGAATAAGAATGCTGAATTGCCGCCATGCCCGGGTGCCCCATTGATCGGGCCCGACGCCTCAGCAGAACCCGGCAGCGTGGCTGCCGCCGAGGCCGCCAATAGCACCGCACCCGCACCACTACCGGGAATATCGGCGGCGTTGCCGGCGTCACCACCGTTGCCGAACAACCAACCGCCGTTACCCCCGGACCCGTCATAGCCGAACCCGGCGCCACCATCACCGAACAGCAACCCCGCATTGCCGCCGTCGTGATGCTCGGCGGTGCCGTCGACGCCGTTACCGATCAGATACAGCCCCGAGGCCTCGTTGATGAAGGTGGCGACCTGCGCACCCAGATCACTGGCCAGCCACGACTGAAGCTCGTCGTGCAACGGCAGGTAGATCAGCTGGCTGAAAACGTCCCCGAAATCGAACTCCGCCAGATCCAACCCACCCCACACATCACCAGCGGCAGCAGCACCCGGGTCACCGAAATCCACGCCCCAATCCCACACCTCCGCCGACGCCACTGGCACCGCCACCACCGGCGACACCCCAAACGCCAGAAACGCCACCACCGCACTGACCGCGCCCACCCCCCGACGACGCACACCGCGCCCCGTCACAGAAGCAGACGTGTACTTACGCGGCGACAGCGTCATAAAGGAACCCTCCCTGGGAAAAAACTGAAGAAAACATGACAATCACCAGGGAGACTAACAGCCCCTTTAGTACACCCACAACCTAAATTGCAGACCTACCTCCCTAAAACCAAGCAACCAGCCCACATACCGTGCAGCTGTCGACGGCATGACCCTTGGCGCCTGAGCCGCTTCCGCAGGCTGTCGATGCAGGTGGAGGCCCGGATTTGGGGATGGGTGCAGCACCGCGGCACCGCCCCGGCGACGTGCACCGCCGTCAGGCAAGCACCACGGCGAGCGCTAGGAAACCGCCGAGCACCACCACCGCGACGGCGTCACGCCAGCCCGGCCGGCTGGGGTGATCGGCGATTCGGCCGGTACCACCGCGGGCGGTGATGGCATCGCCTGTCTCGGTTGCTCGGCGCAGCGCGACCACCATGGCAGCCGTGCATAGGTCGACGAGTTCGGCACGCCGGGTCGGCTTCTGCGGTTGCGGGGGCTGAAGGCGGCGGGCAGCGGCCAGAAGCCGGAATTCTTCGGCCAGCATGGGCAACATCCGCAAGGCTAGAGAAGTGGCGACCGCGACTTCGTCGACGGGCAGTCGAAGCACCCGCAGCGGTCGGAGCAGCAGCGCTACCGCGGGGGCGATGTCGGCTACCTGGGTCGTCCACGAGGTGAGCGCGCCGAGGCTGATCAAGGCCAGCCCCAAGCAGGTGATGCGCAGGAACTCCAGGAACCCGCCAACCCCCATGGCTACCGGCCCGACGGCGATTTCCGGGGCGCCGCCGTTGGCGATCGTCAGCAGGCTGCCCACCGCGAAGATCAGCCAGATCCCGCGCGGTACCGACGGTATGCAGCGAAGCGAGATCCCTCCGAGGGCAGCGGTGCCGAGAGCCAGAAGACCTATCAGCCCAATCACCGACCAGGTGGGCGCGATGGTCAGCAATATCGATATAGCCAGCACCGCTATCAGTTTCGTGCCAGCCCAAAGGCTGTGGACAGGTGACGGCCCGGGAACAGGGCGCATCAGCATCAGCGGGCGGCGACTCACGGCTGCTGGCCCGGTTCGGTGGGCGTCAGTGTTCCCCGGTCCAAGCGCAAGGTACGGGGGCACAGCCGCAACATGCTGTCGGTGTCGTGCGATATCACCACCATGGCCTGCCCTTGACTGCGGATGCCGACGAGCAGGTCGATGAGATCGGCCTGGGCGTCGACATCCAGACCGGCCAATGGTTCATCGAGGATGAGCAGGCGCGGCGAGCGGGCCAGCAGTCCGGCCAGCGCAATTCGGCGCAACTGTCCCCCGCTGAGTCGATCTATCAGCACCCCGGCGATGTCGGAGTCCAGGCCGACCGATGCCAGCGCGCCGAGGATCTGTTCTGTGTCAGTGGCCGCCCAGCCCGCCAACGCGGCCACCGCCGCACCGGCATGACCTCGGTGAAGCTGCAGTCGGGCAGCCTGGAAACATAGCGCGACCGCGCCGACCTGCTCTGCGGCGGGGCGTCCGTCGAGCAGGCACCGACCGGCCGATGGCTCCAGCAGGCCGGCCATGATCCACGCCAAGGTGGACTTGCCCGAACCGTTGGCGCCGTAGAGCAAGATTCCGTCTCCGGAGTCGACACGGAACGAGACATTGCGCAGGACCGGTGTGGACCAGGGTGTTCCAGCGGCGTAGTCGAATGAAACGTCCTGCACATCGAGGATCGGTCCCCGGCCCGACACTGCCTCCAAGCCCACCCGCGGTACGGCGCGGGTGGGCTCGCGCTCACCGCCGGCGATAGCGACCACCCGATCGGCCGTGTTGGCTTCGCTGGGGTAGTGAGTGATGTGCACCACACCTAAACGGTGGTGTGCGGTGAGGCCGTCGAGGACTTTGAGCAGGGTCTGGCGTCCGGCTTGGTCGACCATGGTGGTCACCTCGTCGGCTATCAGCAATGCGGGCTCCCGGGCGAGCGCCGAGGCGACCGCGAGCCGTTGCAGTTCACCGCCCGAGAGTCCGGTGGTGTCCCGGTCGCCCATCCCTCCCAGGCCCACTTCGTCCAGCAGGCCCTCGACATCGATCTCGCGGTCGGGCGCCAATCCCCACACGACATCGTCACGGACGCGCAATCCCAGCACCTGGCTCTCGGGATGCTGGAAGACCAGCGCGGTGCCTCCCACCCGGCCAAGGCCTACTCCGGCCGGGCGTTCGACGGTACCGGTTGTCGGTGCCAGACCGGCCAGGATGCGCATCAGAGTGGACTTGCCGGAGCCGTTGGCGCCGGTCACCGCCACGTGGGTGCCCACGTCGACCCGCATTGTCACCGGGGCCAGGGCGTCACGATCGGCTCCCGGGTACCGATAGCCTGCGCCGGTTAGGACCGTCGGCAACGGCCCGGGTGCGCCCTCATCGGGGATGGACGGCAGCAGGTTCGCCGGCGACAGGTCCGTCACCGCCTCCAGTCGTCGCAGGACCGGGCTGAGCACGCGCCATCCGAAGGAAGTGCCGAAGACGACAATGCACCAGACCGAGATGCCGAGGAACCAGCCCCAGTGCACGCTCCACCCCGCTACGGCGGCCTCCAGACCAGCCGCGGCGCCACCGAGGACCGGCACACCGTGCAGCAGTGCCGCGAATCCGCCGACATTGGCGGCCACGGTATTCAGTACCACCGCACGCATGTCGGCCAGCGCCGCGAACACCCCCAGACAGATCTCGGCCATCGCCACGCCCCACACCACGGCGATGATCAACATCGTTGCCGCGCCACGCCCGCGGCGTTTGACCTGGCCTGTGATCACGCCCATGTAAGCTGCCGTCACCGCTGCCACCGCGGCGCCGAAACCGGCGATCATGAAACTGATCAGGCAGCTGACGGCGAACGCCACGCCAGCGGCCCGCAGGCGGTGCCGATAACAGAGCACCCCCATCGGCACCGCACCGAGCCAGCCGAAGATGACCGCACCCGGCAGGACCATCGACCCGATCGCGACGGCGGTCATCAGTGCCGCTGTCATGGCGGCCTGCGCCAACTCCGCCGGTTGCATACCGTGCTTGTGCCCAGTCGCGGTTGCCGTGCCATCCGCACTCATCGCCGGCTGCGGCTCTGAAAGGCGTGGACTCGCAACAGCCGAGTCACCGATCCGCGCTGAAGCGCACTGCCACTGCATTTTTCCTTAATAGTCCACCGACTAAGAATTTCCTAATCTCACGTCCATAAAAGTCGTCTCCACGACGCACGATGCCCACGGTGGCTGCAACGGACCACTCCGCACTCGGCGGTCAACCGTCTGTATCTCAGGTCAACCCAGCTAACCCAGATAGCCGTTGTCGCGGTACCAGTCGTGGGCGGCCCGAAGCGCGGTGCGGAAAGGCGTGAACGGCACCCCCAGCTCCTCGCGGGATTTGCTGGGATCGGCAAAGATCTCGGCTGTCGACAGCCTCATCTGGCGAGCGTCGATCGGCAGCCGCGGTCCCACCACGGCGCGGGCGACGCTGACTCCCGCCGCTGCCACCGGAATGAACCAGCGCGGCAACATCACCGACGGCCCACGCCGCCCGAAGAGCTCGCAGGCACCGGTGAACGCCTCGCGGAACGACAGGTTCTCCCCGCCGAGGATGTAGCGCTCTCCGATCCGGCCGCGTTCGGCGGCAGCGATATGTCCCGCAACCACGTCGTCGACCGAGACGAAGTTGGTGCCACCGGGAGCGGCGAACCACAGCCGGCCCTGCTTGGCTTCGACAAGCATCGCGCTGGCAATGCGGTTGACGTCGCGAGGCCCGATGACCACCGACGGGTTGACGATCACAACCTGCAGACCGGCCGCGGCGGCCTTGCGCAGCTCCGCCTCCGCGAGGTGCTTGCTGTGGCCGTAGGGGAACTGCCTGGGGCGGATGTTGAACTCGTCGGTCTCGACCAGCTCGTGACCTCGATCCGGGACCCCCAGTGCGGCAAGCGAACTGGTGTAGACGAAACGCTTGACCCCGGCGCGCGCAGCGGCGGTGGCCATGTCACGGGTGCCGTCGACGTTGGTGCGGTAGAGCCGGGTCTGAGTCCGGTAGCGCCAGTAGTCCGAGATCGCGGCGGTGTGAAATACCCAGTCGCAGCCGGCCATCGCCTCGGTGAGTGCGTCGACGCCGTCGTTGACGTCGCCGATCCGGGTCTCGCAGTCCAAACCCTCCAGCGCGGCCATCGGCGAGGTCGAGCGGCGCAACACCCGCACCTGCATACCCTGCTTCAACAGCGCGGCAACCAGGTTCGAGCCGACGAATCCGGTTCCCCCGGTGACGAATGCGCGCATGCCGATCAGAACCGGTAGGTCGTGCAACCGACCTCGACGCCCGAGCCGACCGCCATGATCAGCGCGACGTCGCCGGGCTTGACCAGGCCGCGCCGGCGGGCGTCAGCGATCTGGAAGGGCAGCGTCGAGGTGAACGGGTCACTGGTCTGGCCCTGCGCCTCCAGGTCGACGAACCGCGAGCGATCCACGCCGATGTGCGCGGCCAGCTCATCGAGAGCGGCACCGGGCAGGTACGGCGGGAACACCAGCGCGATGTCCTCGGGTGCCAGCCCCTCCAGCGTCAGCAACTCCTTGACCGACGACGGCAGACAGCTGACGTAGATCGCGGCCAGGTTCGGGTCGCGATCGATCCGCAGCCACATCCGGCCGTCGCGCTCCTGGGTGTAGGTGGCCAGCGCGCCCCGGTACTCCGGGTGGTGGCCGAAGACGAACCGGCCGAAGCCTTCCGGGCCGTGGCTGGGGCTCAGCATGATCGCCGAACCGGTCTCGGCGATGCCGTTACGCGGGTAGCCACTCTCCGGGGTGTTGTTCTCCACTTCGGAGGCCAGCACCATGGCATGCCCGGTCCGCCCGGCGCCGATCATGCCGGCCGCCACATGGCAGCCGTTGAGGAAACCGACCGCCCCGTTGAGAACGTCGAACGCGAAGGTCTTGGGGGCGTCCGCGGATTCCGGCTCGGCGTTGATCCCGACCTCGCCGGCTACCAGGGTGGCCACCGCCGGCTCGGACAGGAAGTCGTCGCGGTAGATGCCGGCGTGAATCACCAGCCCGACGTCGGTCCGCTCGACTCCGCTGTCGGCCAGGCAGGCGGTGGCCGCGTCGACCGCGAACTGGATGGAGCTGGGCGGCGCCTGCCCTTCGGAGGCCATGCCGATGCCTTCGATGCGCACCCGCGGCGTCGCCGGCAGTTCCCGACGGCCGCCGCCAGAGCGGCCGCTGCGCGTGCCGTGGGCCGCCTGGCCGCCCGCGGCCCGGCGCATCCGGTCGGGCAGGTCGTCGAACGTGTAGAGGCCGGTGCCGATGGTCTGTCCGGAGCCGGTGATGGACAGCACGACATTGTCGCCGGAATTGATCCGACCCGCATTGATGTAGTCGTACAGCGCGACGAAATGCGTTGTCGTAGCGGTGTTCCCACGCTCAGCGAGATTGCAGATGGTATTAGCCCGGCTTGCGGCACCGGCACCGAAGACCCGATTGATGGTCAAGATGGCGTCGTTGATCGACGCCTCGGAGGTCTGGTGCATCAGCAGCTGATCGGCCGTCTCGGGCCGCCAGCCGTGGCGCTGCATAACCGCCGCGACATAGGGAACCGAGTGCTTCACCGCGATCGCGGTCTGGGTGACCGAGTCGGTGACCATGATGGCGCCGCCGTGCGGGCCTTCGGTGGCCTTGGCGATGCACAGCTTGGCGAATTCGCTGAACGTGGCCAGGTCCAGGTCGTGGAAACCGACCCGGTCGTTGGGCCCGAGTTCGAGCACCGCAGCCGCGCCGGCGTCGCCGACGGTCAGGCAGGCCAGCCTCGGGTCCATCGCGCTTTCAATCTCCTGCTGTGCGGTTTCGGTGATGTGGCTGATGTATTCGCCACTGACCACCAGCGCGTTACGCACCAAGCCGGTCTTGAGGAAGTCCTGGGCCACACTGACGCCGGTGAACATACCCGCGCAGGCGTTGTTGATGTCGAAGCAGACGGCGCCCGTCAGCCCCAGTTGATCACGGAACTGCGACGCGGTGCTCGGCTCGAAGGTGAACATGTGCTCCGGGCCGTCGCAACGCGAGATGTTGCAGGCGATGACCAGGTCGATCTCTTCGGGGGCGTAGCTCGACCGTGACAAACAGTCGGCAATCGCCTTGCGGCCCAAGTCGATCGAGAACTCGTCTTGACCGGCCATCCGTCGGTTCTTGATGCCGGTGAGTCGCTCCAGCGGGATCTTCACCTCGTTGACGCAGTCCGCCAACACCTGCTCGGTGGAGACCGCCCGCGGCGGCAGATACACGCCGAGGCTCTCGATCACGATGTTGCGCGCCGGACCGTTCTGCACGGGCTTGATCACCGGTGCCGGTGCGGGTTTGGGCGCCGCAGCCGGTTGGGGCGCGGCCACCACGGGTTCGGGCTGCGCCGCAGGCTTCTCGGCGGTCTGCTCGGTCTTGGCGGCCCCGCCGATCGGACCGAACTCAGCTGCCAATTCGGCGATGGTGCCATAGACGAACAACGACTCCGGCCGCAGTTCCAGGCCGAGCTCCCCCACTCGCACTGCAACTTCCAGCGCCTGGGTCGAGGCGCCGCCGAGGGCGAAGAAGTCGTCGGTGACGCCGACCCGGTCCACGTCGAGCACCTCGCGCCAGATCTCGGCGAGCGCCTGTTCGGTCTCATCGCGGGGCGCCACAAACTCCACCGGTGCGGCGTCGAGGTCCTTGTCGAGGGCGAGCAGCGCCCGGCGATCCACCTTGCCACTGGCGGACAACGGCAGCAGGTCGGTGGTGTGGAACACCGCGGGAATCATCGCCGCCGGCACCAGGTCCAGCAGGAAGCGGCGCAGCTCGGCAGTGCCGGGAGCCGCCGCGACCGGCACGATGTGTGCGATCAGTTGGGTGCTGCCGGAGGCGTCTTTGCGTGCCACGACGGCGTTCTCGGCGATACCGGGGTGCTGGGCCAGTGCGGCCTCCACCTCACCGAGCTCGATCCGGAAGCCGTTGATCTTCACCTGGTCGTCGCGGCGGCCCAGGTACTCGATGTTGCCGTCGGGCCGGTAGCGGGCCAGGTCGCCGGTGCGGTACAGCGAAGCACCTGGAACGGAACTGAACGGGTCGTCGAGGAACGCTGCCGCGGTGGCCTCGGGCCGGTTCAGGTAGCCACGGCCCACGCCCACGCCGCCGATGTGCAGTTCGCCGGGCACTCCGACCGGAACCGGGTTGCCCGCCGCGTCCAGCAAGTGGATCGCGATGTTGGCGATCGGCCGTCCGATCGGAATGATCGGCTCGGTTTCCCCACGCACACAGTGGAAATGGGTGACGTCGATGGCAGCTTCGGTCGGGCCGTACAGGTTGTACAGCTCGGCCGGAAGCGCAGCGAAGAAAGCATCGCGCAGGTCGGCGGTGAGCGCTTCGCCGCTGCAGAACACCTTGTGCAGGCCGGTACAGGAGGCCGACTGGGGCTCGGCGAGGAAACGGCGCAGCATCGACGGAACGAAATGCATTGTGGTGACGCGCTGTTCGACGATGGTGCGCGCCAGGTAAGCGGCGTCTTTGTGCCCCTCGGGTTTGGCGATCACCACCCGGGCGCCGACCGTCAACGGCCAGAAGATCTCCCAGACGAACGGGTCGAAGTTGATCGGGGTCTTGTGCAGCACCCGGTCTTCGGCGGTCAGCTGATAGGCGTCCTGCATCCACAGCAGCCGGTTGCGAATGCCGGCGTGAGTGTTCAGCGCGCCCTTCGGCGCCCCGGTGGAACCCGAGGTGTACATCAGATAGGCCAGGTCCGCTGACGTAGCGCCCGTCTCGGGGGCTGTGGCTTCCTCGGCAGGCGCCGTGGACGGCTGGTCGAGGCACAGCCGGGCTCCGGTGAAACCCGTTGGTACGTGCGGCAAATTCTCGCGGTGCGTGACACAGACCGGGGCCTCGGGAATGTCGGCGAGCATCGCCTCCATCCGGCCGGTGGGCTGCGCGGGGTCTAGCGGCAGGAACACGCCGCCGGCCTTGAGCACGCCGAGCAGCGCGATCACCAGGTCCTCGGAGCGCTCGAGCAGCACCGGAACCACAGCGGGTCCCGGGCCGGCACCAACACCGAACTGGCGCAACCGGTGCGCCAGGCCGTTGGCCCGCCGATCCAGTTCGCCGTAGCTGATGTCGCGGCCGTCGTAGCTGACCGCCACGGCGTCCGGGGTGCGCGCGGCGCTGGCGGCGACCATCTCGTGCAGAGTCGAAGGGGCGGACTGGTAGTCGACCGCGGTGTCGTTCCAGGCCGCCAGCGCGGCGCGCTCGGCGTCGGAGAGCAGCGTCAGCTGCGAGACCGGGGCTTGCGCCGCCCCGGGCTGGGCCAGCCCGGTCAGCAGCAACGTGAAGTGCTGTGCCAGCGCCTCGATGGTCGCGGCGTCAAACAGGTCGGTGTTGTACTGCAGGGCAAGCTGAAGCTCGCCTTCCTGCTCGCCGACCTGCATGGTGATGTCGAACGGTGAGCCGCCCTGGCCGATGTAGAGGGTCTCCAGGTGCAGGACACTGGGGTCACCGGATCCCGCACCGTCTTCGAACAACCGGACCTGCTGCCAGGCGAACGACACCTGGAACAGCGGTGTGCGCCCGGCGTCGCGCACCGGCCGCAGCCGCTCGACGAGCAGCGGCAGCGGGTACTCCTGGTGGCCGATCGCGCCCAGCACGGTGTCTTTGACCTGCCCCAGCAGCGCAGCAAAGCTCGGGTCGTCACTGACGTCGACGCGCAGCGGCAGCGGGTTGGTGACGTAGCCGACCATGCCCATCAGCCCGGCCCGGTCGCGGCAGGCGAACGGCGAACCGATGACCAGGTCGTCCTGCCCGCTATAGCGGTGCAAAAGCACCGCGTAAGCCGCCAGCAGGGTCATGTAGGGCGTCGCTCCGACGGTCCGCGCCACCTGCTTGATCCCGGCGGTGACTTGGGCGTCGACGCTGAACCGGTGCAGCGCACCGTCGTAGGTCTGGATGGCGGGCCGCGGCCGATCGGTGGGCAGGGTCAGGGTCGGCAGTTCGCCGCCCAGCGTCTCGCTCCAGTACTCCCAGAGCCGCTCGCCTTCGGGGCCGGCCAGCATCCGGGACTGCTGCGCGGAGTAGTCGACGTAGCGGTCCGCGGTCGCTTCTGGCGCGTTGGCGCCGTGTTCGGCCGCGTAGAGCGCACGCAGCTCGTCGAGGATGATGTCGATGGACCAGAAGTCGACGGCGATGTGGTGCACCGTCAACAGCAGCACGTGGTCGTCCGGGCGCGCCAGCAGAGTCAGCCGCAGCACCGGGCCGGTGCGCAGGTCGAAGGGCCGGTCGATCTCGGCCTGGACCCACTGGTCGAGTTCAGACTCATCCGCACCGATGCTGTGGGTAGCGATCCGCAGCGGCCAGTGCGCGTGGACCAGGGCGACGGGCTGGCCGTCGCGTTCGGTGTAGGTGGTCCGCAGCATCGGGTGCCGGTCCACCAACGCCTGAGCGGCCCGTTCCAGGGCCGGCACATTCAGGCCGCCGTCGATGCGTCCGGCGTAGGCGACGGTGTAGGCCGCGCTGTCGGGCGCGAGCCGGTGCATGAACCACATCGAGCGCTGCCCGTAGGACAGCTCGTGCTCGGATGCCGCGTCCTGCGCCTTGGCCCTCAGCAACTGGGCAAGCAGCTCACGCTTTTTCTCCGGCGAGAGGCTGGAGAGGTCAGTGGGCACGTCCGGACGATCCGTCACGCGCTGCCCCCATCCTCGGCCATCATTTTCGCTAGCAGAGCATCCACTGCTTCATCGGAGAGCTCGGTGACCTGTGCCAGCAGCTCCATCTCCTGCGCGGACGCCGCCTCGGCGACATCCGGTGCAGCGGATTCTTCGTCAGCCACGGCCCGCTCCGGCGCGGCGGCCAGCTGCTCACCGAGCCAGCTGGACAGACTGACCACGCTGGGCCCGTCCAACAGCCGGGCAACGGGAACCACGATACCGAGCTCGCGCTCGACCTGGATACGAAGTTCCAGGGTGATCAGCGAGTCCACCCCGAGGCTGTTCAGCGGTGCGTTGATGTCCAGGCTGGCCGGAGCCAGGCCCAGCTTGCCCGCGACCAGGTCACGCAGATAGGTCTCCAGCAGCCGCTGGCGTTCCTGCGCGTCGGCGGCCTGCACCGCCTCGAACAGACCACTGCCGGACACGCCGACACCCTGCTCGACATCCGCCGTGACCTGCAGGTCGCGCAGCAGCGGTGACTGTGCGCTCGGGCGCCACCGCGACCAGTCGATGTCGAGCACCATCGCTTCGGTCGCGCCATCGGCCAGCAGTGCCGCCAGCGCCGCGAAGTAGCTCTCCGCCGACAGGCCTTCCACGCCGTAGTGCGAGAAATGCCGGTGCAGCTCCGAGTTGGTGAACATGCCCAACCCGGCCCACGGGCCGAAGTTGACGCTCAACGCCGGCCGTCCCGCCGCCTGGCGATGCCAGGCCAGCGCGTCCAGGAAGGCGTTCGCAGCCCCGTAGTTGGCGGCGCCGGGCGAACCCAGCACCGAGGCCGCGGAGGAGAACAGTACGAAGAAGTCCAGCTCCGCATCGGCGGTCAAGGTGTGCAGGTTCCAGGCACCTTGAACCTTGGGCGCCATCACCGAACGCAGCTTCTCCGCGTCCAGGCGCGCCAAAATCGCGTCGTCGACGGTGCCGGCTGCGTGCACCACACCGCGCAGCGGCGGCATCGAGGCACCGATGGTGGCAAGTGCCGCGGCAACGTCGGCAGACTTGGTGACATCGCCCTGGGCGATGGTCACCTCGGCGCCGGCGGCCCGTAGGCCCTCCAGCGTCGCCTGCGCCGCCGCCGAAGGCGCACTGCGGCCCATCAGGACCAGGTGGCGGGCACCGCGCTCGACCAGCCAGCCGGCCACCTCGCCGCCGACGGCACCGAGCCCGCCGGTGACCAGGTAGGTGGCATCAGCACGCAGCGTAAGTTCGCTCGGCTGCGCCGACGGTGCCGCATGGGGCTCCAGCCGGGCGACATAGCGGCGCTGACCGCGCAGGGCCACGTCCGTCTCGGAGTTGTCCGACCAGATCTCGCTGAACAGGCCCCGCAGTTCTTCGGGGCCGCCGTCGACGGACAGGTCGACGCCGGTGGCGTGCAGCTCGGGGTACTCATGGTCGATGGAGCGTCCCAGCCCCCAGACCGGAGCCTGCGCGACGGACAGTGGGCCGGACTCAGATTCTTCCCACCCGGCTGGCTGGGCCCCGCGCGTCACCAGCCACAGCCGTGGCGACTCCGGCCAACCGGCCAGCGTCAGCGCCTGGATCAGGTGGACCACACTCAGCGATCCGACGTCGGTGGCCGTCGCCAGCGACGCTTCGGTGGTGTCAGCCGACGGTGCGGTCAGCAGGTTCCACAGGTGCACCACGCCGCGGCAGTGCGGCCGATCGCCGCCGAACGCGGCGCGCAGCAGCTCGGCGAAGTGCTCGGGCCGGGCCGGGTCTACCCGGTAGCTGTCGGCGCTCACCCGTTGAATCTCGGCCAGCCCAACGACCGGCTCCACCAGCACGCAGGACTGCGACTGCGCCTCGAGGTGGTCGCGCAGGCTGTCGGCGACCGGGCCGTCGGACAGGATCAGCCAGCTGCCGGACTCGGCGGGTCGACCCTCGCCGTCGGTCAACGAGGCCGGCTGCCAACGCATCCGGTAGCTACGGCCGCGCGGGTCCACCGGAGCGGTGCTGACGGCCGGGGCATGCGCCTGGTCGGCAGAAAGGGTGCCGGTGGCCAGCAGCGACCAGTCCGCACCAGCGCTGCCGTAGCAGTCGAAAGCGTCTCCGGTCAGGGCGAACTGCACGGTGCGCGCCTGATCCAGACCGTCTCGCAGGGTCAGCTCGGCAACCGAGCGGGTGCCGGGACCGAACGCGACTTCGGCCGCGGTCAGTGCCAACTCGCTCAACTGCTCGGCCGACAGTGCCGTCACGGCCGTGATGTCCACCTCGGCCAACACCGTCCCAGGCTGTGCGGCCGACCGGATCGGTCCGCGCCAGCCGCCGCCGTTGCCGCCGGCGCCGCCTCGCCGCGGCGCCGCGATGGAGCCGGCGTTGAGCCAGGAGTGCACCCGCTGCCACGGGTAGGTCGGAGCCGGAACGCAGCGGCTGCCTTGCGGGTAGATCTGCTCCCAGGCCACCCGGTGCCCGAGGGTGTAGAGAGTGCCCAGCGAGCCGAGCATGGTGGAGCGGCCACTGAAAACCCCGTCGTCGCGGCGCATCGAGGGCAGCAGGGTGGCGCTACGGTGCAGATGCTCGGCGTCCTCGCGGGCTCCGGTCAGCAGGATGGGGTGCGGGCTGAGTTCGACGAACGTGTTGTGCCCGGTCTCGAGCAGCCGCCGCAGCGCCGGCGAGAACCGCACCGGCGAGCACAGGTTCGCCACCCAGTAGTCGGCGTCCAGCAGCCTCTCGCCCACCAGTTCCCCAGTGACCGTCGAGTACATCGGCACGGTCGGCACGGTCGGCTTCAGCTTCACCAGGCTGCCGCGCAGGCCGGCGCCGAGGGCCTCCATCTGCGGGCTGTGCGAGGCGACGTCGACATCGATCCAGCGGCAGAACCGATCCCGCTGCTGCAGTTTCGTCATGAGCTGTTCGAGCACCTTGCGCTCGCCGGCGAGCACCGTCGATCGGTGGCTGTTGCTCGCCGCGACGGCCACCTCGCGCTCGTGGCCGGCGATGAGGTCCTGCGCTTCGGCCATGGTGGTCTCGGTGACCATCATCGCCCCGCGGCCACGAACGCCGCGCAGCATCCGGGCACGGGCGCAGATCACCCGGGCGGCGTCATCGAGGCTCAGCGCACCCGCGACATGGGCGGCCGCGGCCTCGCCGAGGCTGTGTCCGACCACCGCGGCGGGCTCGACGCCCCAGGACCGCCACAGCGCCGCCAGGGCCACCTGAATCGCGAAGATGGTCGGCTGCAGAATGCCGATGTCTTTGAGCTTGGAGCGCTCCTCGGGACCGTCCTGCGCGGCCAGCTCCTTGAGGATCGAATGCCCCAGATGCGGGAACAGCGCGTTGTCGCAGGCCGCCAGGGCGTCGGCGAACACCGGCTCGTCGGCCTGCAGCTGTCGTGCCATGCCGTGCCACTGCGAACCCTGGCCGGAGAACACGAACGTCACGCCGGGGCCGGGTCGGCTCGGGGCGCAGTGCCCCACCGACAATCCGGGCCGCGATTCGCCCTGCCGGTATGCCGACAGCGATTCGAACATCGCCGCCGGGGAGTCCCCGACCACCGAGAGCCGGTAGTCGTGGTGGCCGCGGCGGGCACCGGCGGTGTAGCAGAGGTCGGTCAGCGCGGCGCCGCCCATGAGTCCGCCCGAGAAGAGCGCCATCTCGTACTCGCCGACCAACGCCGTCAGCGCCTCCGGCGATCGTGCGGACAGCGCCAGCAGTTCGGCGCGCGGTGCCGCGGTGTCGTCGTGGTAGCTGCTGCGGGCCTGTGGGGCCTCGGTGAGCACAACGTGGGCGTTGGTGCCACCGAACCCGAACGAGCTGACCCCGGCGATCGCGCGGCTGCCCGACGGCCACGGGGTCAGCTTCTCGACCACCTCCAGCGGCAGGCGGTCGAATCCGATGTGTGGGTTGGGCTCGGTGTAGTTCAGGCTGGCCGGGATCTCCCGGTGCTGCAACGACAGCGCCACCTTGATCAGGCCGGCGATACCGGCGGCCGCCTCCAGGTGGCCGATGTTGGTCTTGACCGAGCCGACCAGACAGCGACTGCCCTCCGGCCGGCCTTCGGCCAGCGCGGTACCCAAAGCGTTGGCCTCGATGGCGTCGCCGATCGATGTGCCGGTGCCGTGCGCCTCGACGTACTGGACCGCGCCGGCCGGCAGGCCCGCCCGGCGGAACGCCTCGGCGACCACACCCTCCTGCGCCCGCCCGCTGGGGGCGATCAGGCCGTTGGTCCGGCCGTCAGAGTTGGTGGCACTGCCGCGGATCACCGCGTACACCGGGTCGTTGTCCTCCAGCGCCTTGCTCAGCGGCTTGAGCACGACCACTCCGGCACCCTCGCCACGGACGTAGCCGTCGGCGTCGGCGTCGAACGTCTTGCAGCGGCCATCGGGCGCCATCACCCGAGCCTTGCTGAAGTTGATCGCCAGCGCCGGCGACAGGATCACATTCACTCCGGCGGCCAGCGCCATGGAGCACTCGCCGTCGCGCAGACTGCGGCACGCCAAGTCGACGGCCACCAGCGAGGACGAACAGGCGGTGTCGATCGACATGCTCGGCCCGTGGAAGTCGAACGTGTAAGACAGCCGGTTGGCGGCGATGCTCAGCGCGTTGCCGGTGCCGGTGTAGGCGTCGACGAGCTGCGGCTGGCCCAGCCGCAGGAAGCCGTAGTCGTTGGTGGAGATGCCGACGAACACGCCGGTGCGACTGCCGGCCAGCTCGTCCGGTACCTGACCGGCGTCTTCCAGCGCCTCCCACGCCACCTCGAGCAGCAGCCGCTGCTGCGGGTCCATCTGCGCCGACTCGCGCGGCGAGATCCCGAAGAACTGAAAATCGAACTGGTCGACCTGCCCCAGGAAGCCACCCCGCTTCGTGACCGCGGTTCCTGGAACCGACGGGTCGGGGTTGTAGAAGGCGTCGACGTCCCACCGGTCGGCCGGGACGTCGCTGGTGGCGTCCGAACCGCCCGAGAGCAGCCGCCAGAAACCCTCGGGACCGTCAGCACCCGGGAAACGGCAGCCGATACCGACGATCGCGATCGGCTCGTCGGCGGCCGGCCGCTCGGTGCTCTCAGTGGCGGCCCCGGCACCCGGAACCGCCGGAGTTTTCGCGGCGACCCGGGCCAGATGCGCCGACAGGATGTCGATCGAGGGGTATTCGTAGGCGATGGTGGGGACCAGCTCGAAGCCCAGCCACTCCTCGAGGGCGCTGGAGAGCCGCACCGCGTGGATGGAGTCCAGTCCGTAGAACGCGAACGGTTTGGCCGGGTCGATCTCGGCGATCGGCAGCTCGAGGTCTTGGGCCAGCCGCTCGATGAGCCAGGCACTGATCTGGGCCGCACTGTGGGCGCCCGGCTGGGCCTGCGCCGCCACTGGGGCCGGTTCGAGCTGAGCCTCTGGCTGCGCCGCGCCGGCCGCCGACGGCCACTGGGCCACCACCGGCAGCTCGCCGTCGAGGTATTGCTGTTTGCAGGCGCTGCGCTGGATCTTGCCGCTGGAGGTGGTGGGTAGTTGCAGCGGCTGGACCAGCACGACGGCGTGGGTGCGCACCGAATGGTTCTGGGTGACCGCGGTGCGGATGACCTGCATGGCCTCGTCGGCCTGCTCGCCGGCCAGGCGGCTCGGGTCCACCTCTTGGACCACGACCAGTTGCTCGGCCGCGCCCGGTTCGGGGGCGATCGAGAACACTGCGCCGCGGCCGCGCAGCAGCGCCGGGTTGGTGTTCTGGACGGTCAGCTCGATGTCGTTGGGGTAGTGGTTGGTGCCGCGGATGATGATCAGGTCTTTGCGACGTCCAGTGACGAACAGCTCGCCGGAATGCAGGAATCCAAGGTCGCCGGTGCGCAGGAACGGACCCTCACCGGTGTCGGCCAACGTCGCAGCGAACGTCTCCGCGGACAGCTCGGGGGCGCCCCAGTAACCGTGCGCGACGCTGCCCCCGGACACCCAGATCTCGCCGACCTGGTCGCCGGCGCACTCCAGCCGGGTCTCGGGGTCGACGATGATCACCCGCTGGCCACCGCGCGGCTTGCCGCACCCGACCATGGTCGCCACGTTGGGGTCGTCGGCAGCGACGTCGATCACCCGATTGTCGCCGAGCGCGACCCGGTCCACGTGCTGCACCATCGGCACCGGCAGGTCCGAACCACCCGACACCAGCAGGGTGCCCTCGGCCAGTCCATAGACGGGGTAGAACGCCTCGGCCCGGAAGCCGGACGGCGCGAACAACTCGGCGAACCCGTCGAGGGTTGCGGTGCGCACCGGTTCGGCACCGCACAGCGCCACCGACCAGTTGGACAGGTCCAGTGCGGCCCGCTCCTGCGGGGTGCTCAGCTCGACACACAGGTCGAAGGCGAAGTTCGGCGCGGCGGTGATCATGGCGCGGTGCCGCGAGATGGCCTCCAGCCACCGCATCGGCCGCTTGATGAACGCCGTCGGCGGCATCAGGATCGAATTGCCGCCGACATACATCGTGCCCAACAAACCGCCGATCAGGCCCATGTCGTGGTACGGCGGCAGCCAGAAGACGCCGGTCACGTACGGCATGTCGGGGTTCGCGCCCCAGGCCTCGGCGATGGTCGTCAGGTTGTGCACCAGGTTGCCGTGGGTCAGCACGACGCCCTTGGGCGCACTGGTCGACCCCGAGGTGTACTGCAGCATCGCGATGCTGTCACCATCGATCTGCGGTTCCACCCAGGACGCCTCGCTGCTGGTGACGTCGCTGTCGATGATCGTCCAGCGCAGCGCCTGGCCGCCGGGCAGGCCGTCGATCGCGGGCTTGATCTTGGATTCGATCTCGCTGGTGGTGAGCGCATAGCCGGGCTTGACATCGGCGATGATCGACTCGACGCGCGGCAGCAAGTGTTCGCGCATGGGCGGATGCACAGGGATCGCGATGGCTCCGGCGTACAGACAGCCGAAGAAGCTGGCCAGGAAGTCCAGCCCCGGGGGACACAACACCAGCACGCGCTGCCCGGTGGCGCCCTGACTCTGCAGGTCAGCGGCGATCTGGCGGGCACGCCGATCCAGTTCCCGGTAGGTCACCTGGCTGATCTCGTTCTCGTCGCCGTCACGCGAGAAGGTGAACGCCAAGTTTTCGCCGTACTTCGCCGCGCGCTGCGTCAGCAGATCAACCAACGTGCGCAGGGTGTGCACTGTGCCGTCCGGCCCGCTCATCGATCGCGTCTCCCGTGTAACTGACGAAGAAGGGTTCTGGATGGGGCCCAAGGATTCCGTAGGCAACCTTGATTAAGGCTACCTTAAGAAGTCAGACGTCCAGTCCGTGATTTTCGGCGACGAAGACCCCGCCGAGCAAGTTAGGAGACCCCATCAAGGGGCGACCGAGGGGGTGCAGGAGGGCGCGAGAGGGTTTAGCCCTCCAGCTTGTACCCGAGTCCGCGCACGGTAACCAGGTGCACTGGATTGGCAGGATCGGCCTCGATCTTGGACCGAAGTCGTTTGACGTGGACGTCCAATGTTTTGGTGTCGCCGACGTAATCCGCACCCCAGACCCGGTCGATCAACTGGCCGCGGGTCAGCACGCGGCCGGTGTTGCGCATCAGGTATTCGAGAAGGTCGAACTCCTTGAGCGGCAAGGTAATCTGCTCGCCGTTCACCATGACCACGTGCCGTTCGACGTCCATGCGCACCGGGCCGGACTCCAGCACGCCCTCGCCGACGCCGCCCTCGTCGTCGCCGCCGCGGCGCAGCACCGCCCGGATCCGGGCAATCAGTTCGCGGGCCGAATACGGCTTGGTCACGTAGTCGTCGGCGCCCAACTCCAGTCCGACGACCTTGTCGATCTCACTGTCGCGGGCAGTGACCATAATCACCGGCACACTGGAACGCGCGCGTAATTGTTTGCAGACGTCGGTGCCCGACATCCCTGGCAGCATCAGATCCAGCAGCACGATGTCGGCGCCGGCCCGGTCGAATTCGGCCAGGGCGGCGGTTCCATCGCCGACCACGGTGGCCTCAAAACCCTCTTTACGCAGCAGAAATGCCAACGGGTCGGCCAGCGATTCCTCGTCCTCAACGATCAAGACGTGTGTCATCGACGCTGCCCTTCCCCGTAGCTACCCTCTGTGTGGTCGACAGCGGGTGTCATCACTGCTCCTCCTTCTCTGGGTTCAGACTGCCCTGGTAAGCGGGAATCGCCAAGGTAAATGTCGAACCGGTGCCCGGCTGGCTCCACAACGTGATGGTGCCGTTGTGGTTGGCCGCCACGTGTTTGACGATCGCCAACCCCAGCCCGGTACCCCCGGTGGCCCGCGATCGGGCCTTGTCGCTGCGGAAGAACCGTTCGAACACGCGCTGCTGATCCTTGGGCGCAATACCGATGCCCCGGTCGGTCACGGCGATCTCGATGAAACCCTCCCGGCGACGCCGGCTGATCGATACCGGCGAACCGTGCGGCGAGTAGGCGATCGCATTGGACACCAGGTTGGCCAGCGCGGTGACCAACAATGGTTCATCGCCGAGTACGCGCAGCCCGCTCGGGGCATCGGTGGTGATCGTGATCTCGGCGTTGTCGGCGGCCACCTTGTGCCGGGAGATCGCCTCGTTGACCACCGCGTCGACGTCGATGACGCCGAGGTCCGGAAGCGGGTCGGCGCCCTGCAGGCGGGACAGCTCGATCAGCTCACCGATCATGCTGGCGAGCCGGTTGGCCTCCACCAACACGCGCTCGGCAAACGGCCGCACCGCCTCGGGGTCGTCCGCCGACGCCAGCAGCGCCTCGGCGAGCAGCCCCATCGCCCCCACCGGGGTCTTCAGCTCATGGCTGACGTTGGCCACGAAGTCGCGCCGACTGGCCTCCATACGGGCCTGCTCGGACTGGTCATCGACGATCACCACGGCGAACCGGCGATCCTCCTCCGAGAGCAGCCGGGCGTAACCACGCACGGCTGACAGATCCGACCGGGTGGCCCCGGGCGCCCGCTTGGCCACCGTCAAGTCGAAGACGACTTCGTCCTCGCCGTCCAGAGCGCGTTGCGCGGCCGCCCAGGCCTCGTCGTCGAGCAACCGGCCGTGCACCAGTCCCAGCTCGGTGGCGCGCTCGTTGAGGTAGACGACGTCGCGGTGGGAGTCGACGACCGCGATCCCCAGCGAGGCGTGCGACACGATCTGCTGCAGCATCTCCGCGACGGTGATCCCGGATCGCTCGGTCGCGGCCTTGCGGCGTCGTTCGGCCAGCCGCGGCGATAGCCACACGCCAGCCGCCACGCCTGCCGCCAGCGCAGGAATCGCCGACGCTGCAGCAAGCGTCAGCGCCGAGGTCGCAGCCACGGCAAAATCGTACGCAGTCCGGCACCGTGAGCTGACCAGCGTTCGACCGTGACGTGCGCCGAATGTGAATTCAACGCGAAGATTTCACCCGGGCTCCACCCGGCATTCACGCTGGGCGGCCCAAAACCGCTACTTGGCGCCCTGGCTCGCGACCGCAGCAGCCCCGGCAGCTGCGGCCTCGGGGTCCAGATAGACGCCGCCGGCAACCTTCGGGCGCAGGTCGGCATCCAAGTCGTACCGCAACGGGATGCCGGTCGGGATGTTCAGCCCGACGACTTCCTCGTCGGACATTCCGTCGAGGTATTTCACCAGCGCCCGCAACGAGTTGCCGTGCGCCGCGATCAGCACCGTCTTGCCGCACCGCAGGTCCGGAATGACGACGTCGGTGAAGTACGGCAGGAAGCGCGCCACCACGTCGGCCAGGCACTCGGTCAGCGGGCCGCCGCCGATGTCGGCGTAACGGGGGTCGGTGTCCTGGCTGTACCGGCTGCCGGCTTCGATCGACGGCGGCGGAGTGTCGTAGCTGCGCCGCCACGTCATGAACTGGTCGTCGCCGTAGCGCGCCTTGGTGGCGGCCTTGTCCAGGCCCTGCAGCGCCCCGTAGTGGCGCTCGTTGAGCCGCCAGGTGCGGTGCACGGGGATCCAGTGCCGGTCGGCGGCGTCCAGCGCCAGGTTCGCGGTGGTGATCGCCCGGCGCAGCAGCGACGTGTAGAGCACGTCCGGCAATAAGTTGTGCTCGACCAGCAGCTCACCGGCACGGACCGCCTCGGCGCGGCCCTTGTCGGTCAAGTTGACGTCCATCCAGCCGGTGAACTGGTTGCTGGCGTTCCATTCGCTTTCGCCGTGGCGCAGGAGCACCAAGGTGGCAGTGTCAGACATGGGCGTCAGTGTCTCACGGGCACTGATTCGGGTTACCGTCGAAGGAAGGTCCGACAACCGGGATCGGGGGTGTGGTGTGCACGTGCCCCGACTGCGGCCGCTTCCCTGCCTCCTGGCCGCCGCGCTGCTGACGATCGCGGCAGTACCGCTGACCGGCGCGTCGCCAGCTGCGCGCGCCACACCGTGCGCCGACGTCGAAGTGGTCTTCGCCCGGGGCAGCGAGGAACCGCCCGGCGTCGGCAAGGTCGGGCAGGCCTTCGTCAAGGCGCTGCGCGCCACGCTCACCGACCGATCGTTGGCGGTATATCCGGTCAACTACGCCGCCGCGAGTGGCTTTTCCAGCGGTCTCGACTTCGACCGAAGCGTCATCGCCGGGATCCGCGACGAGGTCAGCCACATCGAGTGGACAGCCCTGGACTGTCCGGACACCCAGATCGTGTTGGGCGGCTACTCCCAGGGCGCAGCGGTCACCGGTTATGCGACGGCGCAGTCGGTGCCGACCGGGTTACCGGACGAGTTGGTGCCGGATCTGCCGCGGCCGATGCCCGATGTGGTGGCCGACCACGTCGCGGCGGTGATCCTGTTCGGGAAGCCCTCGGCAACGTTCATCCGGCGCTACGACGCGCCGCCGGTCCAGGTCGGCCCGCTGTACGCGGCCAAGACCCGCGAGTATTGCGCTCACAATGACGCCGTCTGCGACGGCACTGACGGCATCCCGTTCGGGCATCTGGATTACCCGACGAACAGCATGCCCGCCGACGCCGCGGCGGTCGCCGCCCGCCGCATCGAAGCCAACGCGAATCGCGACGTCACCCTGCACTGACCGGTGGTCGGCTGGCTACGACGTCGCGTCGTCACCATCCGTGTCGATGTCACTGCCCGACTCCTCCGCATCGCGCTGCGCGCTCTGAATCGTCGTCGGGCGCAGATGCTCGAACGCCCGCAGGTTCTTCAGCGACTGTCCGGTGGACACCCGCCACTCCCATTCCTTCTGGATCGAGGTGGCAAATCCCAACTCCAGCAACGTATTGAAGTCGAAGTCGACGGCTTCGAGCACCTGCCCGAGCACTCGGTCGATCTCCTCGGCGGTCACTGACGTCAGCGAGATCCGGCCGACCAGGTAGATGTCGCCGACGTTGTCCAGGGTGTAGGCCACCCCGTACAAGCGGCGGTTGCGCTTGAGCAGGTAGCGGTAGACACCGGCGTGGTTCTCGTCGGGCTGGCGGCAGACGAACGCCTCGACGCGCACCGAGTGCTCCCCGATGCTGAGGATGGTGTTGGTCTTGAGCTTGCGCTCGCCGGGCAGTTCGACGATCAGCCCCGGCAGCCCGCCGTGGGAGCCCGGCGTCGGCGAGTAGATCAGCTCGGCGGCCTGCAGCGTGCTCTCGATGAGCTCCTGGACATCGCCCCGGTTCACGCCCACCACTGCCTCCTGTGCGCGTCGACTGTGCGGTTTACTCGGCAATACACCGGGGCGCACCTCGCAAACCGCACACTCGGCGCCGATAGGACGCGCAGTGCTGCCAGGCAGCTCACGCGCGTGCCCCGCGCCGGGTGGGCCAGCGGCGAGGCCGGCGTGCCGATCCGAGCACCCGCATCCGCCCACCCCGGGCCGCGGCGAAGTCTTCGATCGCGCGGGAGTAGCTGGCCAACTGGGCGTCCACGGTGCGCTCCCAGGAGAACTGCGCCGCGTGGCTGGCGGCGGCCCGGCGCATCGCCCATCCGCGAGGTCCCGAACACAGCCGCAGCAGCTCGTCGAGAGCGGTTGCCCACGCCTCGATCCCGTGCCCGTCGACCAGTCGCCCGGTGACCCCGTCGCGCACCGCCACCGGCAACCCGCCGACGGCCGCGGCAACCACCGGCGTCCCGCAGGCCTGCGCCTCCAGCGCCACCAGACCGAACGATTCGGAGTAGCTCGGCACCGCCACCAGGTCGGCGGCTTGGAACAGCGTCGCCAGATCCGCGCGGGACTGCGGTGGCAGGAATGTCACCCGGTCACTGATACCCAGTTCCGCCGCCAGCCGAACCAGACCGCCCGGTTCCGCCAAACCGCTGCTGCCCGACGGTCCGCCGGCCACCACCACGCGTACCCCGGGCAGTTTCGCGGCCGCACGCAGCAGGATGTCGGGCGCCTTGAGCGGCTGGATGCGGCCGACGAACGCCACGATCGGTTCGCCTGCCGATAACCCCAGCGCCTGCCGCGCTGCCAACTTGTCGCCGGGCTCAAACACCTCCAGGTCGACGCCCGGGTGCGCCACGTCGATCCGGCGCGGGTCCGCCTCATGCAGGGCGATGAGTTGCTGTGCCTCGTCGTCGGTGTTGACGATCAGCCGGTCCGCCGCATCGACGACCTGCTGCTCGCCGACCGCGCGCAGGGGCGGTTCCGGGGCGTCCCCGGCAGCCAGGGCGGCGTTCTTCACGCCGGCCAGGGTGTGCGCGGTGTGCACCAGTGGTACCGCCCACCTGTCCGCGGCCAGCCAGCCGACCTGACCCGAGAGCCAGTAGTGCGAATGCACGACGTCGTAGTAGCCGGGCTCGTGAGCGGCCTCGGCGCGCAGCACCCCGGCGGCGAACGCGCACAGCTGCGTGGGCAGGTCGTTCTTGTCCAGGCCTTCGAACGGCCCGGCCACGACGTTGCGCACCAGCACGCCGGGCGCGACGTGCTGCACCGGCGGGTCGATCGACGATGTGGCGCGGGTGAACACTTCCACTGCGACCCCGCGGCGCGCCAGATGCAGCGCGCTCTGCAGGACGTAGACGTTCATTCCGCCGGCATCGCCGGTGCCGGGTTGGGCCAGCGGCGAGGTGTGTACCGACAGCAGCGCTACCCGGTGCACATCGGCTCTGCTGCCTCCGACCCCTCCGACGCCATAGCCCACCCCGCCATCTTTACAGGTGCGGTCAGGCGGACACTTCCGGGACCACGCGGGCGACCGGCCCGCGGGAGCGACGCATCGCCCCGACCGGGTCGGCGTAGAGTCCGCCCAGTGCCACGGTGCCGGCGCCGGCCTCCTGAACCCGGTTGCCGAACGCGGTGACGCGGATGCTGCGCGGCGGGAGCACTGAGCGCTGCGTAAATGCCCGCTCCACCTCGACCATGCCCTCGGGGTATTCGGTGAAACCCTGGCCACCGACCACCAGGTCATCGGGGTTGAGCACATCGCGCAACAGCGCGACCGCTTCGCCCAGTGCGCGGGCCCGCTCGGTCAGCAGTGCCGCCGCTCGCTCGTCACCGCCGCGCGCCTCGCGCACCAGGGTGGTCACCGCCGCCGACACGGCGCCCTTGCCCTCGGGCAGCAGCCGCAACCGACGAGCCGCGGCCAGTACCGCCTCATCGCTGACGGTGGACTCCAGATGCCCGGTGCCCCCGAGCAGTTCCGAGTACACCGGCAGCCCGGCGATGGTGCCGGGACCACTGGCCGGGCTGTGCACCCGGCCGCCGATCACCAGGGCGTAGCCGACCGTTTCGCGGGCGTAGACGTAGAGGCTGGTGGTGCTGTTGGCCGTCGGCCGCCGCACCCCGAACAGCAGTTCCGCCCCGGCCATCGCATCCACGTGGGAGGCCACCGATACGGGCAGGCCCAGCTCCTCGGCCAACACGGGTCCGACCGGCGCTGCCGTCCAGCCCAGCCGCGGGTGGTCCACGTGGCCGGTGGCCCCGTCGACTGCGCCACCGGTCGCCACGCCGACCCACAGCGGCCGGCGCTTCTGCCAGCGGGTCAGGTACCGGCTGGCGCTGGCGGCCAGCGATGCCAGCGCCGGCGTCGCGCCATTGTTCGGTGTCGGGGTCTCGACGACGTCCAGCGTGCGTCCGAGCAGGTCGGTGGCCACAATGCTGGTGGTCTTGGCCCCGATGTGCAGGCCCAGGGTGAGGAACGGTTCGTGGTTGACCACCACCGGCCGACGCGGCCGCCCGATCGCCCCGGACGTGGCCAGGTCGGCGCGCTCCAGCAGCAATCCGGCTTCCAGCAGCGCACTGACCTGGCGGTTGACCGTGGCCACGCTCAGCGAGGTGACGCCGGCGATGGCCTCCCGCGCGACCGGGCCATGTTGGCGAACCGCGGCGAACACCTCGGCGCCGGCGCTGTCGGCGAGCTGCAGGGCCGGGGCTACCACGCGCGGGTGAGAACGGAGGCGACCGTTGCGGTGGCTGGCCAGGTGAGCGGTGAGAGAGGTAGTACGCACGAGATGTCCTTGTCTGGAGAAAAATCCGAATGAGGGCCGTTTACGCCTACGACCCGGCGGATTCTCCTAAGGAGCGCTACTCGCAGCAGGTCAGGCGCAGCAACACGCGCGACAACACGCGCCGTGGGCGACCAGACAGACCGCTGTCAGAAAGCGGGCACTGCGAGACATAGCTGAGAATCTATCACGATCACTAAGGTTGACGCGATGACGACATCTGCGCACGCTCAGCGCATTGCGGTGGTCACCGGCGCCAGCTCAGGCATCGGCGAGGCGACCGCGAGAACCCTTGCCGGACAAGGCTTTCACGTCATCGTCGCGGCCCGCCGCGCCGATCGGATCGCCGCGCTGGCCGACGAGATCGGCGGCACCGCAGTAGTGACCGACGTCACTGACCCGGCCGCCGTCGCCGACTTGGCCCAGAGGTGCGAACAGGTCTGCGAGTCGCTCTCCGGTTCAATAAACGTGCTGGTCAACAACGCCGGCGGCGCCAAGGGTCTGGCATCGGTAGAACAGGCCGATCTCGAGCACTGGCGCTGGATGTGGGAGACCAATGTGCTGGGCACCCTGCAGGTGACGCGTGCGCTGCTGCCGAAACTGGTCGCGTCCGGGGACGGCCTGGTGGTCACGGTGACTTCGATCGCGGCGTTCGAAATCTATGACGGTGGCGCCGGCTACACCTCGGCCAAGCACGCTCAAAGCGCACTGCACCGCACGCTGCGCGGCGAACTGCTGGGAAAGCCGGTGCGGCTCACCGAAATCGCTCCCGGCATGGTGGACACCGAGTTCTCGCTGGTGCGCTTCGAAGGCGACCGCGACCGCGCTGACGCCGTCTATTCCGGCCTGACGCCGCTGACGGCGGCCGACATCGCCGAGGTGATCGGGTTCGTGTCCTCCCGGCCGCCGCACGTCGACCTCGACCAGATCGTCATCCGCCCCCGCGACCAGGCATCTGCGACCCGGGCTAACCGCCGGGTGAAGGACTCGAGCTCGTCGTAGTCGTGGGCGTGCCCGACAGTGTCGGCGCGTCGGTCGGGGTGGCCGGCGCGGTGCGGGGCAGTGAGGTCCGGGGTGGTTCGGAACTCGACAAAGCCGACATCGAGACCCAGGTGTCCCAGTCCACCGCCCAGTCCCAGATATCCCCGTCGGCGTAGGACAGCTCGATCGAGCTGCCGGTCACTTCGACGGGGTCGCCGTAGATCGCGCTGTGGAAGTACTGCTCGGCGTCGTCTGTCGACAAGTTGATGCAGCCGTTGGTGACGTTGGTGTTGCCCTGAGCGCCCGCACTGGCCGGGTTGGCGTGGATGAACTCGCCGTTGTTGGAGATGCGGACCGCCCAGCGCTCATGGATGTTGCTGTAGCCGGCGGCCGGGTTGGACATGTAGAAGTCCGCGTACTTCTCGCTGACCACGTGGATGCCGTTGCGAGTGACGTTGCGCGGCTTGTCGGCTTCGCCGTAGCTGCAGGGGAAGTCCATGATCACGCCCTCGTCGCGGGCCACCTGAATGCGGTGCGACGAGACTTCCGCGCGCACCACCTGGCGCCGGCCGATCGCGAAGTCCAGGGACATGTCCTGGGCCCCGTAGGCGCCGTCGCCGAACGCCAGTCCGTACAGCTTGGCGTTGACGCTGACCTTGGTTCCGGCCGGGAAATAGTCCCGACTGCGCCAGTGCACCCGGGCCCCCTGCACCTCGTCGGGCAACCAGGCCCAGCTGCCTTCCACCGGCGGCTCGGTGATGACGGTCAATGCCCGCTCGACGGCCGCCTTGTCGGCGATCGGCCCGTCGAACTGCAAGATCACCGGCGCGGCGACGCCCACCGTCTGTCCATCGGCCAGCTGAAAGCCACCGTCGATGACGACGGCGGGCGCGACCGTGGTGATGCTGCCGCTGACCGGCACCGCATTGCCGTCGTGCCCCACCACCGACCCGCTCCAGGTGTAGACGGAGTCATAGCCCAACGGCTCGGTGACGGTGTAGCGGTTGCGCTCCCGGTTGAACGTTCCGCTGAGCACCTTTCCGGCCGGGCTGGTCAGCGCCACCCGCTGAAACCAGCCGTCGCGCACCGTGACGGCGACGGCGGCGGTGGGCAGCACGTCGGCCACCGCTCCGTGTTCCAGGGCGGGCTCAAACGTCAGGGCAGGCGCAGACTGTGGCGCCTTCTCGGCGCTCTTCCCGGGCTGACCGAAACATCCGGCCAATGTGGTCGGCGCCACAACCCCGGCAGCCAGCGCCGCCAACGCACGTCGCCGGTTCAGGGTCACGGCATTCCAAGATACCGGCCCAGCCGCCTGACCACCTGCGATGCTGCTTACACCCGGTTTACAGCGCGCACCCGACCAGGACCGGCTCGGGGTGCAGGGTGATACCGAACGCGTCCCGCACCCCGTCACGCACGACGCGGGCCAGGCTCAGGATGTCGGCGGAGGTGGCCCCGCCCCGGTTGGTCAACGCCAACGCGTGTTTGGTGGACAGTCGCGCCGGCGCATCCGGCCCGGGATAGCCCTTGCTGAAACCGGACCGCTCCACCAGCCAGCCGGCCGCCAGCTTCACCCCACTCGGGGCTTCCCAGTGCGGCACCGATCCGCTTTCCCGATCAGCCACGCCGCGGTAGACATCTTGTGACACAACCGGATTGGTAAAGAACGAGCCGACACTCCAGGTGTCGTGGTCATCGGCGTCGAGCACCATGCCCTTTGCCGCGCGCAGCGCCAGCACCGCGGCGCGGACCGCTGCCGGGTCGCGGTGCTCGCCGTCGGCGGCCTGCAGCGCGGTGGTCAACTCGCCGTATCGCAGCGGCGCGCTGCGCCCACCCGCATCCAGTTCGAATTCGACCTCCAGCACCACCACCGCATCGGAGTACTTGAGCACGCTGGTGCGATAGCCGAGTTCCAGCTCGGCCGCCGGTGTCCAGCGCACCTCGCCGCTGCGCCGATCCAGCAGCAGAACCCGGGTCAGGCGGTCGGCGACCTCGACGCCGTAGGCCCCGACGTTCTGCACCGGGGTAGCGCCCGCCGAGCCGGGAATGCCCGACAAGCACTCCAGCCCGCCCAGGTTCGCAGCGACCGCGCGGGCGACGACCTCGTCCCAGACTGCGCCGGCTTCGGCGCGCAGCAGAGTGCCGTTGATGGTGATGCCGTCGTTGGCCAACACGACGGCGGTCAGGTCTTCGAGGTCGTCGGCGATCAGCACGTTGGAGCCGCCAGCGAGCAGCAGCGGACGGTCACCGGCCGCGTCGAGTTGACCCAGCGTTGCCACGATCTGCTCGGTGTCGGCGCACGTGATGACCCGTCGGGCGACCGGTCCCACCCGCAGGGTGGTCAAGGGCGCCAGCGGCACCGCCTCAGCGACACGCGCGCCCGCGAACTCGGAACCCGCCACGGCCGGTAACGGTAGCGTGACCAGCTATGCCGCGTACATTCACGCTCTCCGAGCACTACTCGGCAACCGTCGAGCAGGTGTATGCCGTCTTCGCCGACGAGCACTACTGGCGAGCCCGGCTGGCCGACTCCGGAGCCGATGTCGTGGCGTTGGACGCGATGACCGTCGGCCCCGATGGCGGCGTCGACGTCGCCACCACGCAGGGCATTCACCGGGAGAAGCTGCCCGCGCTGGCGGCCCAGTTTCATCCGGGCAATTTGGATGTGGCGCGGCACGAGACATGGCATCCGGTGCGCGACGGGCGCGCACGCGCCCAGGTGACCGGCAAGGTCGTCGGCGCACCGGCAAAGCTGTCCGGCGACGCGATCCTGGCGCCGGCATCCGGCGGCTGTGAGCTGCGGCTGACCGCGACCGTGCAGGTCGACATCCCGCTGGTGGGCGGCAAGATCGAGAGTTTCATCGGCGGGCAGTTGGCCGAGCTGATGACCAGCGAGCAGCGGTTCACCGCGACGTGGCTGCGGCAGGGCGGCGCAACACCGACGGCATAGGCTGGATCCATGCGGATTGCTTGTGCGCAGATACTCAGCGGCGCCGACCCGGCCGCGAATCTGCAACTGGTGACCGACTACACCGAACGGGCCGCCGAGCAGGGGGCGTCGCTGGTGGTGTTCCCGGAGGCGGCGATGTGCCGGTTCGGGGTGCCGCTGGGCCCGGTTGCCGAGCCTCTCGACGGGCCGTGGGCCACGCAGGTTCGCGAAGTCGCCGCGCGAGCTCAGATCACCGTGGTCGCCGGAATGTTCACCCCGGCCGATGGTGGACGCGTCACCAACACGTTGTTGGCGGTCGGCCCCGGAACCGACACGCACTATCACAAGGTCCACCTCTACGACGCCTTCGGTTTCACCGAATCACGCACGGTGGCACCGGGATTCGAGCCGGTGGTGATCGATGTCAACGGCGTCGGCGTCGGGTTGTCGACCTGTTATGACATCCGGTTCCCGGCGCTGTACACCGAATTGGCCGACCGCGGCGCACAGCTGATCGCGGTCTGCGCCTCGTGGGGCGCCGGCCCGGGAAAGCTGTCCCAGTGGGAGCTGCTGGCTCGGGCCCGGGCGCTGGATTCAACCAGCTATGTCGTCGCGGTAGGGCAGGCCGACCCAGGCGTTGCCGAGGATTCCTCGGGCGCGCCGACCGGAGTGGGCCACAGCATGATCACCTCGCCGTGGGGTGAGGTGATCGCCGCTGCCGGCGCATCGCCGCAGCTACTGGTCTGCGACATCGACCTCGACGCGGTCTCCACCGCCCGCCGGACGCTAGCGGTGTTGAGCAATCGTGCGAGCTTCCTTCAGGTCGGTAAGGCACAATCGCGCGGGTGAGCAATCCGCCCGGACCTCCCCAAGACGAGTCACCCTGGGCTCGCCCCACCGGCCAGCCCGAACCCCAAGGCAGCGCTACGCCGCCCCGTCCGCCGGAGCCGTCCGCCTCGCCCACCCAGCAGATGCCGGCGGGCGGGCGTGAAGAGCCCACCACCCGGATTCCCGCGGCACCTGCACACCCTCCCGTGCCGCCGCAGACCCCGGCGCCCGCGCAGGGCGCCGGGTCGCCGCCCACGGACCCGGTGCCGCAGCCGGCGCCGACGCAGGCCGCTGAGGCGCCCACCACCGTGATCGAAGCCCCGGACGCCCCGTCACGGTCGGCTTCGGTGCTACGTGACCCGCTGGCCCTGGTCCTGATCTTGGTGACAGTGATCGCGCTGGCGCTGGCGGGGGTGATCGGCGCCGAGTTGATCGCCCGCCGTATCGGCGACAGCAAGGTGGCCAAGGCAACCGAGTGCGTGGTGAACGACAAGGCCAGCGCCTCGTTCGGGGTGACGCCGCCGTTCTTGTGGCAGCACATCACCGGCAACTACACCAACATCTCCATCCACACTGCGGGCAATCAGGTCAAAGACGCCAAGCAGATGACCGCCGACCTGAGCATCTCCGATGTCGATCTGCACGGCACCGGCGACTCGCGGGGCACCATCGGTTCCCTGCAGGCGACGCTGACCTGGCCGTCGGCCGGGATCAAAGAGACCGTGCAGAACATGGTGCCGATCCTGGGCAACCTGGTCTCCGACCTCAAGACCAATGCACAGGACGGCACCGTCGAGCTGCGCGGTGCGTTCGGTCTGGCCACCGTCGTGGTCAAGCCCGAAGTCGTCAACGGGGGTCTATCCCTGCAGGTGCAGAAACTGACCGGCCTAGGCGCCCTGACTCTGCCGCGAGAGTCGCTGCAACCCGAGTTGGACCGGTTCGCCACGGAGTTGACCAAGCGCTATCCGCTCGGTCTGCGCGCCGACAGCATCGAGGTCACCGATACCGGTGTGGTGGCGCGGTTCTCCACCCATAACGCCTCGATTCCGCGGACGGATGACCCCTGCTTCGCGCATCTGTAACCTTGCACAATGAGCGCACCCGGACCCACACATCGGTTTTCCGGCCTGCCGGCGATCATGCTGGCCTTGACCGCGGTGCTCGCAATAGCACTGGTAGGAATGCTCGGCGGTGAGCTCTACGCCCGCCACCGTGCGAACACCCTGGTCGCCGAAGCCGTCAAATGCGAGGCGCAGGACGACGCCACCGTGTCCTTCGGGACCACTCCCCCGGTGCTAGCGCAGTACTTCAACGGCGAGTACTCCCACATCTCGGTCAAGACCGCCGGTAACCAGATCCGGCAGGCCAAGGGCATGCAGCTCGATCTGGACATCCGCAACGTCCGGCTGAACAAGGGCGCGGGTGCCTCGGACTCCAAAGGCACCATCGGGTCACTGGAGGGCACCATCACCTGGCCGGCCGACGGGATCAAGCAGTCGATTCAGGACGTGGTCCCGATGATCGGCAGCATCGTCACCGGCAGTGTCACCGCCGACCCGGGTGCCGGCACCGTCCAACTCAAGGGCCTGCTCAACAAGGCGACCGTCAAGCCGCAACTGGTGAACAACGGGCTGTCGCTGCAGGTGGTCGATCTGGAGGCGCTGGGCCACGACCTCGACACCGATACCGTGCAGCGCCGCCTCGACGAACTGACCGCAAAGGTGACCGACAACCTTCCGCTGGGCATCCACCTCGACAGCGTGGCAGTCACCGATTCCGGTGTGGTGGTGAAATTCTCGACCCAGAATGCCGCCATCCAGCAGGGGTCTTCGTCGAGTCAATGCTTCGACTCGCTGTAAGTCATCAGGTCCGGGCGAGCCGGAAGTATCCGTAGAGGTAGGCGTCCGGGTCTGCCGCTGCCGGTACCGCAGGGCGGTTGAAGCCCGCGATCAGGATCAGGTCGTCGTTGAACCAACGCCGAATTCCGCCGCTGTGTCCGTACACGCTGTATTCGATGGCGAAGTCGGTAGCGAAACCATCCGCCGTCAGCGCGTAGCCGGACCGCGAGAGGTCCGGCCCGACGAAGTGCCGCAACGCATCCCACACCAGTGGGACCCCGGAAGCGAGAAACCGTTCGTCGGCCACCCGGTAGCCGGGCGCTATGCCGTCGGCGAATTCGCGCAACTGCTTCTCGGCGCCGGCATGATCCGGCACCGATGTGACGGGAATGTCGGCGCTCTGGGCGTACACCCGACTGTCACCCAGCGCGGGCGGCGCAGCGCTTCGGTACTGCCAGAAGACATATCCGGCAAGGACTATGACGATCCCCACGACCACCGCTGCGCTTATCACCATCGCCTTGCTTGCCTTCATCCGAGTGAACCGATGTTGACGCCCGACATCGGGTGCTTGCCGAGGGGACCGGGCAGCCCGGACCCGATCAGGTCGCCGAGCCGGACGGTGACCAGCGCATCGGGGGTGTCGATCGGCGTTCCGATATTGGTCTCCCACGGATTTCGCAGCGTCACCATGGCATCGCTGCCGACACCGCTGATGCCTTCGACCACATAGACATGGCTTTGCGTCAACGGTGCTCCTTCAGGAGAAGTGGAGATCGTCACCGGCTGATGATTGGACAACGCCCCGGAAATCGCTTGGTCGATATGCTGATTGGTCAACCAGACGCTCTCGGGGTTGATTACCGTGCCGCGGTTGCCGGTCAGCGCCTCCAGCGCATCCTTGGCATAGCCACCCTGCCCGATCCCCACGTCGTTGCCGAGGGCGTCGCCGAGGTCCCGGTCCGGGTATTTGAGTTTCGCGTACGCCGACTCCAGCACCGTCGGCCACAACGCCGCGTCGGGCCGGCCGTTGTCGAGCCAGCTTGCGCCGTTGTGTTTGATGTCGGTGTCGATGTCGGCCTGCGTGACGCCGATGTGCTTCCACTCCCGCCCATCCCAGAGGGTGACGTCGAAAGTCCCCGTCTGGTCGTCGAATTGAATGCGATCTTTGATCCGTGCGGGTTGGCGTTGGCGATGGCGCCCATGGTGGCGTCCAGATAGCAATCCCCGACGCTGTCCTGCTTCACGTCGGCGGCGGTCGGGTCGTGCGGGTATAGATCTTTGTCGGTCCACCGGTGTTGGCCGCCGAGCGTATCGATCGGGGGAGACAGCGGCGCGCCGTCACCCATCGGATACCGCAGCGACCGCAGCGTCCCCGTTCTGCTCGTGCTGTCAGCGGAGACCTCGTCCACGACCCGGTGGATCTCTCTGGCCTTTGTGGCGAGGAATGCCTGGAACTGCCGAGCGCCCGCCGGGGTGTCGAGGCCGAGTACGCCTTGCCGGGCCACGACGTCGCTGATCTCGACCCCAATGGCGTCCAGGCGTCGCCGTCCCCACACCGCCTTTCGGCACGCCCCACTCAGCGCCTCGACGAAAGCGCGATCCACCTCGACAGCCGTCGCCAGGCGTTGCGCCAAATCCTGCTCGCGCGCACGCGCGGCATCGGCGAATGCACCACGCGCATCGGGCATAGCCGCAAAGGCTATCGGCGGTCGCCCGACTTGGGTAGTCACCCAGCCGGGCTACCCCAGTCCGTCGAGCACCCCACGAGTGCCGGATAGTCCCAGTCGAGTCGCTCCGGCCTCGAGCATGGCCAGCGCATCGTCGGCATTGCGGATACCGCCGCTGGCCTTGACCCCTAACCGGCCATCGACCGTGCCGGCCATCAGTGCCACCGCGTGCACACTCGCCCCGCCGGACGGATGAAATCCCGTGGAGGTCTTTACGAAATCCGCGCCGGCATCTTCGGCGGCCCGGCAGGCAGCGACCAGAGCGGCGTCGCCGGCGAACTCCAGCAGCGCGGCGGATTCGACGATCACCTTGAGCACCGCCTGGGGCACCGCGGCGCGCACGGTGGCGATGTCGGCGTCCACCGCGGCGAAATCACCCGCCAGTGCCGCGCCGACGTCGATAACCATGTCGATCTCGGCCGCCCCGTCCGCTGCGGCCAATGCGGCCTCCTGGGCTTTGACCACCGACAGATGCTTGCCGGACGGGAATCCTGCGACCGCGGCGATCGGGACGCCGGAGGGGTTGGCCCCAGCCGCAGTGGCCACCATCGACGGCGATACACACACCGCGGCCACCCCGAGTTCGGCGGCTTCGGCGACAACGGCGATCACCTGCTCCGCGGTGGCTTCGGGTTTGAGCAGGGTGTGGTCGACCAGTTTGGCCACCTGGTCGCGGTCCCAGCGGGTGGTGGGCATCAGAAGGCCTCCTCGGCGGCACCCGGATTGCATCCGGATTCGAGCATGGTCACGCCGTCGACGACGGGGCGCCACGGCTCAAGGTTCCAGCTGGTCTTGCCGGGTCGGGCGAACTCGGCGTAGCTGAAGTGGCAGAGGAATTGGTCGCGCATGCCGGGGGTATCGGCGTCGGGGGCGCTGACGAGCACCTCCCGCCAAGCCTGTTCACCCGCGCCGTCGGTGTCGAGCCGCAGCGCCGCCGCCCGCGCAGAGGAGGTCGGGTACACCCGCAGACTCGACCGGCCGTCGTAGCTGACCCACTCGGTGTGGTCGACAAAGCCGAACAACCCGGTGTCAGCGGTGGCCGGCGCCGCACCCAGCACCGCGGCCGCGGCACCCAAGGCCGCAAGGACGAACGCACGCAGCATGGGGCTAGTGGGACTTGCCTTGGACCTCAAGGAGTCGGGGGCGCACGTCCACCAGGTAGACCCCGGCCGCGCAGGCCGCGATCGCCATCCCCATCACCTGCAACACCAATGCCAGCAGCCCGCACACCCCGAGAATCACCAGCCAGACCGGCTTGGTGAGCTTGTCGGCGGCGGTGTAGGCGTCAGAGCGTTGCATCGCGGCGTGGACGAAGGCGTACACCGACGTCGCGAAGACGGCGATCTGCAAAACGCCAAGGACGGTACCCACCAGGTTCGCAGCGATCACGCTGCAAGCCTAGGCGGGCACCGTCCCGGGCGTCGAACTGCGACTACTTCTGGGTGACCTTCTTGGCCGGTGCCTTCTTGGCGGCCGGGGCCTTCTTGGCCGGAGCCTTCTTGGCAGCCGGGGCGGCCTTCTTGGCAGCCGGAGCCTTCTTGGCGGGAGCCGGCGCGGGCTCGTCCTTCTTGGGCAGCTCGATGCCGACCAGCTTGGCGGCGCGCTCACCGACCTCGCGGGTCTGCGACGCGACGTTGCCCAGCACCTCCTGGGTCAGCTCGACGGCCTGGTCGACGTAGCCCTCCACCTGGGCCGAGGCGTCGTCCAGACCGGACTGGCTGCGCAGGCGCACCAGAGCGGCCTCGCCGCGCGCCACCAGGTCGTTGTACCGGTCGCTGGCAGCCTCCACGTAACCCTCGGCGGCCTTGCGCAGCTCGTCGGCGGTGAAGCGCTCCCGCAGCTCGGCGAGCTGCTCGGGCAGGTCCTCTTGCAGCTTGGTCAGGCGAGCGCGGCTCTCCTCAACCCGGGTGCTGGCGTCCTCGCGGGCTTCGCCGGCGCGATCACGCAGGTTGGCGACGAGGTCATTCACGGTGGCCAGCGCCAGGTCGGCTGCGCCGAGCGCGGCGAGCAGCGGGGCCTTCAGTTCTTCGATGGTCGGGTTCTCGGCCATGTCGGGTTCCTTTCGGGTTGAAATCGTGCGTAGGTAGATCGGTCAGGAGAACGACAGAGGATCAGTCAGCTGGCGTCTCCTCACCGTCGGCTTCGTTCTGCTGGACGAAGGAGGTGTAGATGTCGAGCAGAACCTGCTTTTGCCGTTCCGTGATCGCTGCATCGGCAATGACGGCGTCACGGACCTCGCTCTTCTCGCTCGGCTCCAAAATTCCCGCCCGGACGTAGAGCACCTCGGCGGAAACCCTTAGGGCCTTGGCGATCTGGTTGAGGACGTCAGCGGAAGGCTTGCGCAGTCCACGTTCGATCTGGCTCAGATACGGGTTGCTGACGCCGGCCTTGTCGGCCAGCTGACGCATGGACACCTGCGCGGCTTCGCGCTGGGACCGAATGAAGCTACCGATATCCGCCGCAGCCGTGGAGACCACCGCGGTGAGCTTGTCATCCTGCGACACCGGTGACCCCTTTCGTGGACTGGCGAGTGCTGACACGTGCCACGATACGGCCCAGTGCTAACTTTTGCAAGCACTTGCTAGCGCAGGTCAGAACATAAGTTGAGCTATGGCGTAGATCGCCAGGCCGGCCAGCGAGCCGACCACCGTGCCGTTGATCCGGATGAACTGCAAGTCACGCCCGACGTGCAGTTCGATGCGTCGGCTCGCCTCGGCGGCATCCCAGCGCTCGATGGTCTCGGTGATGATCGCGGTGATCTCCACGCCGTAATGGCCCACCAGATGCTGGGCGGCCCGCACGATCCAGTTGTCGACCTTGTCGCGCAGTTCGGCCTTGTCGCGCAACGACTCTCCGACCTGGACCACAGTCGAAGCCACCCGTGTCCGCAGCGCGCTGGACGGGTCGTCGACGCCTTCGAGCACCAGTCGCTTGAGCGTCCGCCAGGCCGTGGCCGCGGCGTTGGCGACTTCTTCGCGCGCCATCAGCTGCTCTTTGACCGCGTCGGCCTTCGCGATGGTCGCCTGGTCGTGCTGCAGATCGTCGGCGAATTCGAACAGGAACCGGGTCGCGCTGCGCCGCAGTTCGTGATCGGGATTACGGCGCACCTTGTCGGTGAAATCCATCAGTTCACGGTGGATGCGGTCGCCGACCAGGTGATCGACGAATCGCGGCGACCAGGTCGGCGAGTCACGCTCCACCACCCGCTGGATGACTTCGCCGGCATTGAGCGACCACTGGAAGGCCCGGTCGGCCAACAGCTGAATCAACGCCTCCTGCCGGTTCTCCGCCAGTAGGGAACCCAGCACCCGGCCGACCGGCGGACCCCAGTGCGGCTCGGCGATGCGCTGAACGATCATCCGGTCGATCACGTCCTGGACGTCGTCGTCGCGCAGCATCTCGATCAGGACCCGCAGCACGGTCGCGGTCTCGGCGGCCACCCGCTCGGCATGCGCCGGCTCCGACAGCCATTTACCCACCCGGCCGGCGACCTGCGCGTCCCGCAGCTTGGTCTCGATCACCGGTGGTGACAGGAAGTTCTCCCGCACGAACGTGCCCAGCCCCTCCCCGAGCTGATCTTTCTTGCGCTTGATGATCGCGGTGTGCGGGATGGGTATCCCCAGCGGGTGCTTGAACAGTGCGGTTACCGCGAACCAGTCCGCCAGCGCGCCGACCATGCCGGCCTCGGCCGCCGCACCGACGTAGCCCACCCAGGTGGGGGCTGTGCCTTCTACCCCGTGGGTGGCTGCCCATCGACACAGCAGGAAGACCACAGTGGCGCCGAGCAGGAAACTCAGCGCCACCACTTTCATCCGGCGCAGATCACGCAATCGGACCGCGTCCGCGTCTGGGTCGGCGCCCGCGAACGACTCCGCCAACGACTGCACGGCTTGCGCAGCGCCCGGCCAACTCGACTGGTTCTCTGGATGCACCACTCCACCATCATCCGCCATCTGCCCGGCGGGGTATATGCGGCGATTCCAGCTTCGACTCGCCTCCGGCGAGCCTCGCTAAACCACCGGGTATATGCGGCGATTCCAGCTTCGACTCGCCTCCGGCGAGCCTCGCTAAACCACCGGGTATATGCGGCGGTTCCAGCTTCGACTCGCCTCCGGCGAGCCTCGCTAAACCACCGGTAACTGTTACCGGTCCACAAAGTTTGCTGGACAAGCCCGTATTATCTATTGCGTCTAGGGAATGGGAATCCGCGATAGTGGCAGAACAGCTCAAGGCCAGCACCGCCAAGACCGACGGTCGCAAACGGCGTTGGCACCAGCACAAGGTCGACCGCCGAAACGACCTCATCGACGGAACGATCGAGGCGATCCGGCGCCGCGGCCGCTATGTCAGCATGGACGAGATCGCCGCAGAGATCGGCGTGTCCAAGACGGTCCTGTACCGGTATTTCGTCGACAAAAACGACCTCACCACCTCGGTGATGATGCGCTTCGCGCAGACCACGCTGATCCCCAATATGGCGGCGGCGCTGTCGGCGAACCTGGACGGGTTCGACCTGGTTCGCGAGATCATCCGGGTGTACGTGCAGACCGTGGCCAACGAGCCCGAGCCCTACCGGTTCGTGATGGCCAACAGCTCGGCCAGCAAGAGCAAGGTGATCGCCGACTCCGAGCGCATCATCGCGCGGATGCTCGCGGTGATGCTGCGCCGCCGGATGAAATCGGTCGGCATGGACACCCACGGCGTGGATCCGTGGGCCTACATGATCGTCGGCGGGGTGCAGTTGGCCACCCACTCGTGGCTGCTGGATCCCCGAATGAGCGCCGACGACCTGATCGACTACCTGACGATGCTGAGCTGGAATGCACTGTGCGGCATCGTCGAGGTGGGTGGATCGCTGGAGAAGTTCAATGCGGGCCCGCATCCGTCGCCGGTGCTGCCGTGGCGACGGGCGTCCCGCGCGCAATCTGCGCGCTGATCTGCCCAACGAGGCACCGCCAATTACCAGGGAAATCCCTGTATCTCTTGGGCGGCGCAATCTCCTACCGTCGCAGGGGGTGGGGCGACGCGGATCGCCGTCCGGTGGGAGGGCAACTGACATGCAGATGACACGAATTCTGACTCTGGCAGCGATAGCCGTTGCAGGGACATTAGGGCTGGCGGCTCCGGCGTCGGCCGAGCTTGTCGACGGCAGCTACGAGCTGACCTATTTGAGAAACCCGGCGCAACAGCCGAGCATTCTCAATGTCAGCTCATGTGGTGCCGGCTGCAAGGTGGGCCAGATCGTTGGCCCATACGGGGCTACGGAGCTTCATCTACAAGGCGACTCCTGGATCGCTCCGGGTGTGGACGGCGGCGATCAGGTGGTGATCGACAACAACACTCTGAGCGGATCTGCCAACGGCAATTCTTTTCAGCTTGCCAAGGTCGGCTGATTTCCACTCTCGACGCAAATAGCGACGCGGAGTAGATCCGCTAAGCATGAAAGGCGACTGAACGATGTCGACGAAGGACTACAGGCTGCCCGCCAAGACGGTCCTGGCGGCACTGATCGCTGCCGGAGCATTCCTCAGCTGTCCCGCACCGGCCTACGCGGACGACCCCGAGCAGCCGGGCGGGCAAGGGCAGGACGCCTGCGCAAGCGGCGACCAGGGCCAGCAAATGCAGGACCCGCAGGCATGCGGCGCCGGTATCGCCAATCGAGCCATCGGTGAGGCCCAGAACGCCGCCGACCAGGCAGCCCGCGCTGCCGGCCAGAACGGTCAGAACGGCCAAACCAACTCGCCCGGTGACCGGCCCCCACAGGACCTCATCACCAACTCCGCCTGCATCATCTTCAACGGGGTTCCGACCCTGATACCGCCGAGCGGCTTGACCCGCACTGCGTCGCCGTTCGACTCACCCATGGAAGGCAAACCGTGCTGGTTCGCGTTCGGCGTGAGCCCCACGCACTAGCGGATCAGTAGGTGTAGAAGCCCCGACCGGACTTCTTGCCCAACTGGCCGGCCTCGACCATGCGCAGTAGCAGCGGCGGCGCGGCGTAGAGCGGCTCCTTGAATTCCTCGTACATCTTGTCCGCGATCAGCTTCAGCGTGTCCAGGCCGACCAGGTCGGACAGCCGCAGCGGGCCCATCGGGTGCGACAGGCCGGCGACGATCGCCTTGTCGATGTCCTCGACGGTGGCAAACCCGGACTCGAGCATGCGAACCGCCGACAGCAGGTAGGGCACCAGCAGGGCGTTCACCACGAAGCCGGAGCGGTCCGAGCAGCGCACCACCTGCTTGCCCAGCACCGCGCTGGCGAACTGCTCGGTGCGGTCGGCGGCGGCGGGGTCGGTGACCAGCGTGCTGACCAGCTCGACCAGCGGCAGCACCGGTACCGGGTTGAAGAAGTGCAGACCCAAAACCCGCTGCGGGTTCTGCGTGGCAGCGGCGATCTTCATGATCGGGATAGACGAAGTGTTTGATGCGAGCACGGCGTCCGGGTCGGTGATCACCCGGTCCAGCTCGGCGAAGATCTTCGCCTTGACGGTGTCGTCTTCGATGACGGCCTCGATGACCAGCTGGCGGTCCGCCAGCTCGCCGAGGTCGGTGGTGAAAGTCAGGTTGCCGACGGCGTCGTCGCGCTCGCGCTCGGTGATCTTGCCGGCGCTCACACCGCGCTCGAGCGACTTGACGATCCGGTTGCGACCCGCCGTGACCAGCGCGTCGGTGGTCTCGAAGATCTTCACCTCGACGCCGGCACGCGCCGACACCTCGGCGATTCCGGCGCCCATCTGCCCGGCCCCGATAACACCTACTCGTTGGATCGACACGGTCTCCCTTTCAGTCAACGGCAGCAACAGGCCCCGCCCAGGCTGGCTGGGCGGGGCCTGCGCTGTCAACTCCCCCGCGGTGCAATCCGACTTCCACCCCGGGAAATCTCTTCCCTTGCGGCCTAGTGGAACTGGCCCTCTTCGGTCGAGCCGGCCAGCGCCGTGGTCGACGAGGTCGGGTCGACGGTGGTGGCGATCCGGTCGAAGTAGCCGGCACCGACCTCGCGCTGGTGCTTGGTGGCGGTGTAGCCCCGCTCCTCGGCGGCGAACTCGCGCTCCTGCAGCTCGACGTAGGCGCTCATCTGCTTGCGGGCGTAGCCGTGGGCCAGATCGAACATCGAGTAGTTCAGGGCGTGGAAGCCGGCCAGGGTGATGAACTGGAACTTGAAGCCCATGGCACCCAGCTCGTTCTGGAACTTCGCGATGGTCGCGTCGTCCAGGTGCTGCTTCCAGTTGAACGACGGCGAGCAGTTGTAGGCCAGCATCTGGTCCGGGAACTCCGACTTGACGCCCTCGGCGAACTTCTTGGCCAGCTCCAGGTCCGGGGTACCGGTCTCCATCCAGATCAGGTCGGCGTACGGCGCGTAGGCCTTGGCCCGCGCGATGCACGGCTCCAGACCGTTCTTGGTGTAGTAGAAGCCCTCCGCGGTCCGCTCACCGGTGATGAACGGCTGGTCGCGCTCGTCGACATCGGAGGTGATCAGGGTGGCGGCCTCGGCGTCGGTCCGGGCGATCACCACGGTCGGCACGTCGGCGACGTCAGCGGCCAGACGGGCCGAGGTCAGGGTGCGGATGTGCTGCTGGGTGGGGATCAGCACCTTGCCGCCCAGGTGGCCGCACTTCTTCTCCGAAGCCAGCTGGTCCTCCCAGTGCGAACCCGCGACACCGGCGGCGATCATCGCCTTCTGCAGCTCGTACACGTTGAGCGCGCCACCGAAGCCGGCCTCGCCGTCGGCCACGATCGGGGCCAGCCAGTTGTCCACCGAGGTGTCGCCCTCGACCTTGGCGATCTCGTCGGCACGCAGCAGTGCGTTGTTGATCCGGCGCACCACCTGCGGCACCGAGTTGGCCGGGTAGAGGCTCTGGTCGGGGTAGGTGTGGCCGGACAGGTTGGCGTCACCGGCGACCTGCCAACCGGACAGGTAGATGGCCTTCAGGCCGGCCCGGACCTGCTGGACGGCCATGTTGCCGGTCAGCGCGCCCAGGGCGTTGATGTAGTCCAGGTCGTGCAGCTGCTCCCAGAGCACCTCGGCGCCACGACGGGCCAGGGTGTGCTCTTCGACGACGTGGCCCTGGAGCGCGACAACATCCGCTGCGGAGTAGGTGCGGGTGACACCCTTCCAACGCGGGTTGTGGTCCCAGTCGTGCTGGATCTGCTCGGGGCTCTTCGGCGTGCCAACGGTCGACATAGGATGCGCTCCTTTGCGTTCTCGATCGGCCGGGGTCGCCGGACCCGAGAATTGCTTCCCGGCTTTGCTAACACCCCGATCGATTCACTGGTGTGTTAATGCGACCTTGGCACAGGACATCTCCCCAGGTCCAGCCGTTTCCATTGCCAAGTTCAGCCATGCATCGCGAACAAATTGCAAAGTTTGCGAAGAACCATAGGGAAACCCCGTCGCGAAATCAGCCCAAAAGCTACCGGCCGGTAACATATCCACACTGGTCAGCGCACGTTTTAGCAGTACGCCCGTACTGACTAGAACGTGTTACAGCGGGAAGATTGCGGCGAGGGCTTTGACCTCTTCACCCACCAGGTATGTGAGCGTTCTAACAGTGCGATCGACCAGTCCAGGCCCGAACTGATCAGTCGATCCAGCCGGGTGGACGTGGGAGACGATCTCTAGTTTGTCGCCCAGTGCGACCGCCGCATCGTGTTCCAGCGTGACCCGCAGCGGCGCGTCGAGCAGCTCGGGGTAACCCGACAGGTAGTCCTCGACCACGCTCCAGTACACCGAGTTGTTCATGTGGTCGAACAGGTCGATGTCGGTGAACCGAATCGGGTATTCGTGGATCTCGTCCGAGTCCTCACGACCACCGGCCTTCAGGTAGGCCTTCCAGCGCAGCCGGTCGACGGTGGTGGTGCGCTTGAGCCTGGCCAGGAAGTCCTCGGAGATCCGCGCCGGTCCCTGCGTCTCGCGGTTGATGTTGATCCAGAACGCTTCGGATTCGACCAGCCCGCCCTTGCGGCCATCGATGCGAACCCGCATCTCACACCAGCGGTTGGAGGTGCCCGAACACCAACGCCGTATCCGCAGCATGTCCTGGAACTCGATCGGACGGATCAGGTCCATCATGGTGCGCCGGACGATCCACAGCGGGTGGGTCTCCTGATATCCGCCTTCGCGCAACTGATCCTGGCCGATGTCCTGGATGTGGCGGGCGGCCGCATCCATCCGCAGGCGGCCCAGGCGGTCGATGTCGGCGACCCGCAGCGGCCACTGCCGATCGAACACGTCGGGATGTGGGTCCGGCACTGGCATCAAAGCCTTGGCCAGGCCGGTCGGCTCCTGTGTCTGGTGCATCGGTGCTCCCGTGGTCTCTCCCTGAGCGGATCATGCCATGCCAACAATGCGAATGCGGCCTTCGCAGCAGGTAGGCTCGATGGGGTGGCCAAGACGTATGTCGGCGCCCGGGTGCGCCAGCTGCGCAGCGAACGCGGGTTCAGCCAGGCTGCACTGGCCCAGATGCTGGAGATCTCACCGAGCTACCTCAACCAGATCGAGCATGACGTTCGTCCGCTGACCGTCGCGGTACTGCTGCGAATCGCCGAGGTCTTCGGTGTGGACGCCAGCTTCTTCGCTTCCCAGGACGACACCCGGCTGGTCGCCGAGCTGCGCGAGGTCGCCATGGATCGCGACCTCGACATCGACGTGGACCTGGCCGAGGTGGCCGAAATGGTCAGTGCCCACCCCAAATTGGCCCACGCGATGGTCAACCTGCACCGCCGCTACCGCATCACCACAGCCCAACTCGCCGCGGCCACCGAGGAGCGCTTCTCCGACGGCAGCGGCACCGGCGCGATCACCATGCCGCACGAGGAAGTCCGGGACTACTTCTATCAACGCCAGAACTACCTGCACGAATTGGACACCGCCGCAGAAGATCTGGCCACCAGGATGCGCAGGCACCAGGGCGAATTGGCCGTCGAGCTGGCCAATCGGCTCACCGAGGTGCACGGGGTGCACATCAACCGTCGCATTGATCTGGGCGAAAGGGTGCTACACCGCTACGACGCGGAAACTCGCACCCTGGACATCTCCAACCACCTGTCCTGGGGGCAGCGCGTGTTCAAGATGGCCGCCGAACTGGCCTACCTGGAGTTCGACGATCAGATCTCGGCCATGGTGGAAGAGGGGAAGTTCACCTCGAAGGACTCCCGCACGCTGGCCCGGCTCGGGCTGGCCAACTACTTCGCGGCGGCGATCGTGTTGCCGTACGGGCAGTTCCACGACAGTGCCGAGACGTTCCGCTACGACATCGAACGGTTGTCGGCTTTCTACCGGGTCAGCTACGAGACCATCGCCCACCGGCTGTCCACCCTGCAGCGGCCGTCGATGCGGGGTGTGCCGTTCTCCTTCGTCCGGGTCGATCGGGCCGGCAACATGTCAAAACGGCAGTCAGCCACCGGCTTTCACTTCTCTTCCAGCGGCGGTACCTGCCCACTGTGGAACGTCTACGAGTCGTTCGGCAACCCGGGAAAGATCCTGGTGCAGATCGCCGAGATGCCCGACGGCCGCAAGTACATGTGGGTGGCGCGCACCGTCGAACGCCGGGCCTCCCGCTGGGGCCAGCCGGACAAGACCTTCGCGATCGGGCTCGGTTGCGAACTGCGCCACGCCCACCGGCTGGTCTATTCCGAAGGCCTGGATCTGGCGGCAGGCCACGACGTCCCAGCCACCCCGATCGGGGTGGGCTGCCGAGTATGTGACCACGACAACTGCCCACAGCGGGCCTTCCCCGCGCTCGGCCGTGACCTGGATCTCAACGAACATCGCAGCACTGTCTCTCCGTATCTGGTAAAGCAACAGCGGTGACTGTTCGTATCCCCGATTCCCCCGGCCTACGCGACCTCGGTGTCGCCAACTGGCTGGTCTGCAAAGTCGTCGCCCTGCGCCAACGCGTACCCCGGGCGCACCTGTTCACCACCCTCGGCCAGCACCGGCGGCTGATGTGGTCCTGGCTGCCGTTCGGCGGGGTGCTGATGCGCGGCGGCAAGCTGCCGAACCGCGACACCGAGTTGGTGATCCTGCGGGTGGGGCACCTGCGCGACAGTCAATACGAACTGCAGCACCATCGCCGGATGGGCCGGGCGGTCGGTCTCGACGACGCCACCCAGGCACGGATCTTCGAAGGGCCCAGCGCGGACGGGCTCACCGACCGGCAGCGCGTGTTGCTGACCGGGGTCGACGAACTGGTGCAGACCCGCACGCTCTCCGATGCCACCTGGGCGCAGCTGGCCGAACATCTGGATCGTCCCCGGCTGATCGAATTCGTCATGCTGGCCAGCCAATACGATGCGCTGGCCGCCACCTTGAGCGCACTGCGGGTTCCGCTGGACTTCGATGAGTAGTCCTGCGTGACCGCTACCGTTAGCCACGACCTGGCCGTCGCCGGGGGCGGGGTGCTGCTGATCGCAGCGGTCCTGATCGTGGTCGGGCGCGCACTGGCACGACGGGGGGCCAGCCCCTTGGTCACCCGCAAGATCCCCCACGCGCTGTGCGGGTTGTTCGCCGCCCTGGCGGCCTTCCAGCTCTCGCACGGAGTGGTGGTGGCCGGCGTACTGGCGGCAGCGACGGTGGCCTTGACGATCATCGTGGAGCGCGGCCTGATCCCGGTGCCCGGCGTCTTCGACGGGACACGGTCGCGCGACTACGGGCTGGTGGGTTTCGCCGCCGGGGCGTTGGTCGCGGTGCTGGCGTTCTGGCCGGATCGGGTCGCCATCGCAGCAGGTGTGGTGGTGCTGGGGCTGGCCGACGCCGGTGCGGCACTGATCGGGGACCGCTACGGCAGGCACCGGGTCGAAGCCGGTGGCGGGGTGCGCTCACTGGAGGGGTCGGTGGCCTTCGTGGTCATCGCGTTCGCGGTGTCGTGGGTGTTCTGCCGTGTCGGCCTTGAACTGAATATGTTTATGGCGGTGTCGGTTTCGCTGTTCGTTGCGATGACCACAGCCGCGGTGGAACTTCTGGTGCTACCCGCGGCGGACAACCTGCTGATCACACCGTGGGTTGCGCTGCTACTGCACGTGGCGCGGGAGCTGTCGACCGACGACGCGCTACGGTGGCTGGCCGCAGTGGTATTCGGCTGCGCCATCGTGCCTTTCATGCTGCGGATGCGGTGGTTGGATCTACCCGGCGCACTGAGCGGTGGCCTGATCGCGGCAGTGGCCGTCGGCCTCGGCGGGTGGGCCTGGATCATCCCAGCCGCGTTGTTCTTCTCGCTGACCAGCCTGCTCACCGCCTATCGCCGCCCCGTCCGGACTGGGGGCATGCGCGCCATGAGCCAGGTGGCGGTGAATGCCGGCCTGCCGGTGCTGATTCCGGTGATCGGCTATGCGTTCACCCGCGACCCGCTCTGGTACGCCGTGTCGATCGGCGGGATCGCGGCCGGCATCGCCGACTCCTGGGCCTCGGAGATCGGCCGCTTCTCCTCCCGAGAGCCGCTGTCGCTGCGCACCTGGACGCGGGTGCCCAAGGGCACCTCGGGGGCGGTCTCCCCACTGGGTTCGGCCGCGACGGTGCTGGGGGCACTGGCCGTCGGCGCCTTCGGAGCCCTGTTCGGTGGTCTCGCGATGGTGCCGGTGGGCCTAGCGGCCGGCGTTGTCGGCTCCCTGGTCGACACCTTGATCGGGGCCACCGTGCAGGCCCGCTTCCATTGCGCCACGTGCGGCGCCACCGTAGAGGACGGCCTGCACTGCGGCGTGCCGGCAACGGCGTCCACAGGCTGGCGATGGATGGGCAACGACGCGGTCAACGCCTGCGCGAACGTGGCCGGCATGGTGGTGGGATTCGGGGTTTTCGAGCTGTTCGGGGGTTGATTCGGCGGCTCGCCGGCCGCCGACGGTGTTTCGCTCGTCCGAGCATCGCCCGGCAATATCCCGCCTCAGCACCGTTTACCCGGCGCGCTCGGGCCAAAAACTCACAGGGCACTCCTACCTTGGGGGGCGTAGTGTCGGCCCAAGTGTTGAGCCACCAGCACGTCGTTTCTCTGACATAGGTCTCTCCCGGGAGGACCCACGGTGGCACATTCCCCAAGCGCCGGACCCAAAGCCAAATCCCAATGGCTGTCGAACTCCGCGGCGCAGACCCGCGGATCAGACAAAGACGAGGTCCAGTTCCACTACGACATCTCCAACGACTTCTTCAAGCTGTGGCAGGACCCGTCGCAGACTTACAGCTGCGCATATTTCGAGCGCGAGGACATGACGCTGCAAGAAGCGCAGCTGGCCAAGGTCGACCTGTCGCTGGGCAAGCTGGGCCTGGAACCCGGGATGACGTTGCTCGACATCGGCTGCGGGTGGGGTTCGACGATTCGGCGGGCCGCCGAGCGCTACGACGTCAACGTCATCGGTCTGACCCTCTCGGAGAACCAGAAGCAGCACATCGAGGACAACGTGTTCGCGAACTCGACCAGCACGCGCCACATGGAAGTGCGGCTGCAGCCCTGGGAGGAGTTCGACGGGCAGGTCGACAGGATCGTGTCGATCGGTGCGTTCGAGCACTTCGGCTTCAACAAATACGACGACTACTTCAAGAAGACATTCAGCTGGATGCCCGACGATGGGGTGATGCTGCTGCACAGCATCGTCATCCCCAGCGACGAGGAGATCAAGGCCAAGAAGCTGCCGCTGACGATGTCGCGGCTGCGGTTCATCAAGTTCATCATGGACGAGATCTACCCCGGCGGACGCCTTCCCTTGGCCGCGCAGATAACCGACCACGCGGCCGACACCGGCTACACCGTGACCCGCGAGCAGCACCTGCAGCCGCACTACGTTCGCACCTTGAGCACCTGGGCGGCCAACCTCGAGGCCAAGAAGGACGAGGCCGTCGCCATCACGTCGGAAGAGATCTACGAGCGGTTCCACAAGTACCTCACCGGCTGCGCCGAACTGTTCGATACCGGGTATACCGACGTCGTCCAGTTCACCTGTGAGAAGGCGCCCGCATGACCGGGTTTGGCGGTGGCTTCCGGGTTCACCGGGGCGGATAGGAGGTCGGCAGATGGCCGATACCGGTGCACCGAAGATGGCGGTGGCCTACGCCGATGTGCAGGCTCACTACGACATCTCGAACGACTTCTTCGGTTTGTTCCAAGACCCGACCCGGACCTATAGCTGCGCCTACTTCGAGCGCGAGGACATGACGCTGCAAGAAGCGCAGCTGGCCAAGGTCGACCTGTCGCTGGGCAAGCTGGGCCTGGAACCCGGGATGACGTTGCTCGACATCGGCTGCGGGTGGGGTTCGACGATTCGGCGGGCCGCCGAGCGCTACGACGTCAACGTCATCGGTCTGACCCTCTCGGAGAACCAGAAGCAGCACATCGAGGACAACGTGTTCGCGAACTCGACCAGCACGCGCCACATGGAAGTGCGGCTGCAGCCCTGGGAGGAGTTCGACGGGCAGGTCGACAGGATCGTGTCGATCGGTGCGTTCGAGCACTTCGGCTTCAACAAATACGACGACTACTTCAAGAAGACATTCAGCTGGATGCCCGACGATGGGGTGATGCTGCTGCACAGCATCGTCATCCCCAGCGACGAGGAGATCAAGGCCAAGAAGCTGCCGCTGACGATGTCGCGGCTGCGGTTCATCAAGTTCATCATGGACGAGATCTACCCCGGCGGACGCCTTCCCTTGGCCGCGCAGATAACCGACCACGCGGCCGACACCGGCTACACCGTGACCCGCGAGCAGCACCTGCAGCCGCACTACGTTCGCACCTTGAGCACCTGGGCGGCCAACCTCGAGGCCAAGAAGGACGAGGCCGTCGCCATCACGTCGGAAGAGATCTACGAGCGGTTCCACAAGTACCTCACCGGCTGCGCCGAACTGTTCGATACCGGGTATACCGACGTCGTCCAGTTCACCTGTGAGAAGGCGCCCGCATGACCGGGTTTGGCGGTGGCTTCCGGGTTCACCGGGGCGGATAGGAGGTCGGCAGATGGCCGATACCGGTGCACCGAAGATGGCGGTGGCCTACGCCGATGTGCAGGCTCACTACGACATCTCGAACGACTTCTTCGGTTTGTTCCAAGACCCGACCCGGACCTATAGCTGCGCCTACTTCGAGCGCGAGGACATGTCGCTACAAGAGGCCCAGCTCGCCAAAATCGATCTCGCCCTGTCCAAGCTGGATCTCGCACCGGGGATGACGCTGCTCGACGTCGGGTGCGGATGGGGTTCTGCCATGCAGCGGGCAATCGAAACCCATGACGTCAACGTGCTGGGGCTGACGTTGAGCAGAAACCAGTGCAGCCTGGGCCAGCGACTGCTGGACGACGTCGACAGCGAGCGCTCACGCCAGATTCTGCTGCGCGGATGGGAGGAATTCGACCAACCGGTCGACCGTATCGTCAGCATCGAAGCCTTCGAAGCTTTCCCCAAAGAGCGCTACGCCGCGTTCTTCGAGATGTGCCACCGCCTGATGCCCGAGGAGGGGCGGATGGTCCTGCAGACCATCATGGGCCACCCGCTCAAGCGCTGGCCGGAATTGGGCATCCCGATCACGATGACGGACCTGCGGTTCATGCGCTTCATCGGCAAGGAGATCTTCCCCGGCGGCTCGGTACCGTGCGACGAGGATATCGTCGAATTCGCCGGCGCCGCGGGGTTTTCCATCGCCGACCGCCAGGATCTGACGCCGCACTACGTACGCACTCTGGACACCTGGGCGACCAGGCTGCAAGCGGCCCGTGAGCGGGCGATCGCAGTGACCTCTCAAGAGATCTACGAGCGGTACGTGAAGTACCTGCTGGGCTGCGCAGACTTCTTTCAACGCAATGTCAGCTATGTCGCCCAGTTCACGCTCGTCAAGGGCTGACAGGGAATCAGAAGTTGATCATGTGTCCGGTCAGCCCGTGGAAGCATTCCTGCAGCGCCTCCGACATGGTCGGGTGCGTGTGCACATTGCGGGCCAATTCGTTGGCCGTCAGATCCCACTTCTGCGCCAGGGTCAGTTCGGGCAGCAACTCGGAGACGTCGTGGCCGATCAGATGACCGCCGATCAGTTCACCGTAACGGGCGTCGGCGATCAGTTTCACGAACCCGCTCGGGTCGCCGACACCGTGCGCCTTGCCGTTGGCAGTGAACGGGAACTTGACCACCTTGACGTCGTAGCCCTCGGCCTTGGCCTGCTCCTCGGTGAGCCCGAAGCTGGCCACCTGTGGCTGGCAGAAGGTGGCCCGCGGCATCATCCGGTAATCGCCCAGCGACATGGTTTCGGCCCCGCCAATGGTCTCGGCGGCCACCACGCCCTGCGCCTCGGCGACGTGCGCCAGCTGCAACAGGCCGGTGACATCACCGATGGCATAGATGTGCGGCACCGAGGTCTGCAGGTATTCGCCGACACCGATGGCGCGCCGCTCGGTCAGCGCGACGCCCGCCGCCTCCAGCCCGTAGCCGTCGACGTTGGGGGCAAATCCGATGGCCTGCAACACTTTGTCGGCCTTGATTTCCTCGGTCTGACCGTCCTTGCTGACCGTGACCGTCACCTGGCCGCCGGCGCCACTGTCCACGATGGACTCGACCTTGGTTCCGGTGCGGATCTTGACGCCCAGCTTCTTGAACTGCTTTTCGATCTCCTTGGACACGTCGGCGTCCTCGTTGGGCAGCGCCCGGGGCAAGAACTCAACCACGGTGACGTCCACGCCGTAGTTGGCCAGCACGTAGGAGAACTCCATGCCGATGGCGCCGGCGCCGGCAATGATGATCGAGCTCGGCAGCTCCCGGCTCAGGATCAGTTGCTCGTAGGTGACGACGTTGTCCGACAGCGACGTGCCCGGCACCAACCGGGTGCTCGACCCGGTGGCAATGATCGCGTTGGTGAACGTAACCGTCTCAGTGCCACCGTCATTGAGAGCCACCGACAGTGTGTTCGGATCCGTGAACGTGCCGTAGCCGTGGATCTCGGTGATCTTGTTCTTCTTCATCAGGAAGTGCACGCCGGCCACCCGGCCCTCGGCAACCTTGCGGCTTCGGTCGAATGCCGCCCCGTAGTCGAACGTGGCTTCGCCACTTATCCCGAAGGTTTGGGCTTCCTTGGTGACGATGTGCGCGAGCTCTGCGTTGCGCAGCAGCGCTTTGGACGGAATGCAGCCGACATTGAGGCAGACCCCGCCCCAGTACTTCGGCTCAATGATGGCGGTGTTCAAGCCCAGCTGGGCGGCACGAATGGCCGCGACATATCCGCCAGGGCCGGCTCCAAGAACGACGACGTCATAGTGGGTCACGGCTTCACCCTAGCGGGAAGCGACTGCCCGCCGCCGGGCCCCGCAGCCATCGGCCGCCCCCGGCGAGGAGTGGGCGGGCGGCTGCGGGAGAGCCGCCGTGCGCTCTGGACTTCGCCGGAACGGCGCCCGCCTGACCCGGTATCCGATTCGAACTGCTGCTGCGGGGGCTGCATGCATCACAGATAGCCCGGCGCCGCCGAGCGGGGGGAAGTCGCGGTCACTTGTCTGACCGACCGCGTAAACAATTTGAGGGGGAACACTTTCATGACGAGTTCACTGAGACCGCATTTCGAGGATGTGCAGTCGCATTACGACCTGTCCGACGAGTTTTACCAGCTGTTTCTGGATCCGACGCAGACTTACAGTTGCGCCTATTTCGAACGCGACGATATGAGTCTGGAGGAGGCCCAGCTCGCGAAAATCGATCTGGCGCTGGACAAGCTCGGGCTGCAGCCCGGGATGACGCTGCTTGACGTCGGCTGCGGTTGGGGGGCCACGATGCGCCGAGCCGTGCAGCGCTACGACGTCAACGTGATCGGGCTGACCTTGAGCAAGAACCAGGCCGTCCACGTAGCGGCAGCTTTCGACGCGACGGACAGTCCGCGCAGCAGGCGCGTGCTGCTGCAGGGCTGGGAAGAGTTCGACGAGCCGGTCGACAGGATCGTGTCGATCGGAGCCTTCGAGCACTTCGGTTACGACCGCTACGACGACTTCTTCCAGTTCGCCTACGGCGCAATGCCGGCCGACGGGGTGATGCTGCTGCACACGATCGTGGCGGCCAGCAGCGAAGAGTTCCAAGAGCGTGGGCTCAAGTTGACGATGCCGTTGCTGCGGTTCGTGAAGTTCATCATGGAAGAGATCTTCCCGGGGGGCCGGCTGCCACAGGTGGCACAAGTGCAGCGGCATGCGGCCGCCGCCGGCTTCCGCATCGCCCGGGTTCAGCCGCTGCGACTGCACTACGCGCGCACCTTGGACAGTTGGGCGACGGCGTTGGAAGCCCACCAGGACGAGGCGATTGCAATCCAGTCCAAAGAGGTCTACGAGCGCTACATGAAATATCTCACCGGCTGCGCCGACCTGTTTCGAAATGGCAACACCGACGTCTGCCAGTTCACCTGCCAGAAATAGCACTCCGGCACGTTCGCGGTATTCCGAAAGGAAGTCGGTCGATGGTTAAGGAATCGATTCGCAATAGGCCTATGCGCCCCCATTTCGAGGACATCCAGGCGCACTACGACTTGTCCGACGACTTCTTCCGGCTGTTTCTGGACCCGTCGCAGACCTATAGTTGCGCCTACTTCGAACGTAATGACATGACACTCGAAGAGGCCCAGCTCGCCAAGATCGACCTGGCACTGGGCAAGCTCGGGTTACAGCCCGGAATGACGCTGCTCGATGTCGGGTGCGGCTGGGGCGCCACCATGCGCCGGGCGATCGAACGCTACGACGTCAACGTCATCGGCCTGACTCTCTCAAAGAATCAAGCCGCCCACGTTCAGCAGACTTTCGACGCGATGGAAAGCCCCTGCAGCAGGAGGGTGCTGTTAGAGGGCTGGGAACAGTTCGACGAGCCGGTAGATCGGATTGTCTCTATCGGGGCCTTCGAGCACTTTGGCCACGACCGCTACCCCGCGTTCTTCTCGATGGCCTACGACGCGCTTCCCGCCGACGGCGTGATGCTGCTGCACACCATCTGCGGCCCCAATCCCAAGTACGCCAAAGAACTAGGCATTCCACTGACGTTCGAGCTGGCCCGATTCATCAAATTCATCATGACCGAGATCTTCCCCGGAGGCAGGCTTCCGTCGGTTTCGATGGTCGAGGAGCGCGCTACCGAGGCCGCCTTCACCGTCACCCGCGTGCAGTCGTTGCAACCGCACTACGCCAGGACCTTGGACTGTTGGGCGCAAGCGCTGGAATCGCATCGTGAGCGGGCCATCGCAATCCAGTCGCAGGAGGTCTACGACCGCTACATGAAGTACTTGACGGGCTGCGCGAAGATGTTCCGGCAGCGTCAGGTCGACGTCAATCAATTCACCCTGGTGAAATAGGTATTGCGAACGAGCTGCCCGTCAGCTCAGTACGGCAGAACCCCGGCGGCGCAGCGCTCCACATGCTGGCAGTAGTAGTGCCCGTAGAGCGGCGCCGCGGCGACCGCGGCGGCGAACACCGCCGATATCAGCGCAATCGCCACCGCCGACACCAGCGGTTTCTCCCCCACCATCGCCACAATCAGCCCGGCGACCACACACACCGCGGCGAAGATCAGCACCACGAAGACGGCCGGTGTCTTGTCGGCCAGGCTGTACCACCAGGAGAACAGTCCCAGTCCGATCCCGGCTGCTGGAATCCACACCGCCAACAGCACCAGGGCCAGCTGCCACCACTTCAGGAATTGGTATTGGCCGGTGAGGACCACCGGTTTGGGCGGTTTGGCCGGCAACGACGCGGACGCCGGCGTGGGGCTCTCCGGTTCAGGCCACGGAATCGGCTCGTCACCGGTGTTCGGTTCGTCCAGCGCCTCGGCCGGCCCGGGCAGCGGGACCGGGTGCGGCCCGGTGTCGAAGATCGGAGCCATATGCGGCTCGGTCATGGGCAGTGACCCGGTGTCGGTGGTCTCAGGCACCCGACACCACCTGAATCGCGGCCAGTGCGCCGAACCACCCGACCGCCATCGCGAGCAAAAACGCACCCAGGGCGGTTACCCACCGACGCGAGGAGACGAACACCAGCACCAGGCCCGCGATGCTGGGCGCACCGAGCACCAGCGTGATCGCGACGTCGGGGCGCAGCGGAGCGGTGATGACCAGGCTCAAGCCGATCCCGGCCAAGACGCCGACCGCTACCCCGACCAGCATGGCGCTGCTCAACAACCAGGGGCGTGGCAGCGGAATCACACCACCAGATTTTACGGCGATCGCGCCGGTCAGCGCGGTAACGACCCGGTAATCACCGGCATTGTTTCCAGCAGCGTGTTCTCGTCCTCGGTGAAGGCCCGGCTGCGCGTCAGGAACCGGATGCCCTCAGGTGCCTCCAGGCTGAACCCGGCCCCGCGGCCCGGGACCGCGTCGATGATCAGCTGGGTGTGCTTCCAGGCGGCGAACTGTGGACCGGAGATCCAGACCGACACTTCGATGCCGGCTCCCCCGTTTTCCAGGTCCAGGATGCCCAGCAGCACGTCGTGATCACCGATGATGAAGTCGCCGTCGGGGTAGCACATCGGCGCCGACCCGTCGCAGCAGCCGCCGGACTGGTGGAACATCACCGGACCGTGGCGCGCCACCAACCGCGCCACCAGTTCGGCGGCCACGTCGGTGATCAGCACCCGGTCCGGTGCGCCCATCAGAACAGACCGTTCGCCGACTGGGAGTAGGACACCAGCAGGTTCTTGGTCTGCTGGTAGTGGTCGAGCACCATCTTGTGGTTCTCCCGGCCGATGCCGGACTGCTTGTAACCGCCGAACGCCGCGTGCGCGGGGTAGGCGTGGTAGCAGTTGACCCACACCCGCCCGGCCTGGATGTCGCGGCCGGCCCGGTAGGCGGTGTTGCCGTCGCGGCTCCACACCCCGGCGGCCAGCCCGTAGATGGTGTCGTTGGCGATGGCGATGGCGTCGGCGTAGTCGGTGAAGGACGTCACCGACACCACCGGACCGAAGATCTCCTCTTGGAAGACCCGCATCTTGTTGTGGCCGGCGAAGATCGTCGGCTGCACGTAATAGCCGCCGGACAGCTCACCGCCCAGCTCGGCGCGTTCGCCGCCGGTGACGGTGGTGGCGCCCTCCTCCTTGCCGATCGCGATGTAGGACAGGATCTTCTCCAGCTGGTCGTTGGAGGCCTGCGCCCCGATCATCGTGGTGATGTCGAGCGGATCGCCCTGGCGGATCGCCTTGGTGCGGATCGCGGCCAGCTCCAGGAATTCGTCGTAGATGGGGGCCTGGACCAACGACCGCGACGGGCAGGTGCACACCTCGCCCTGGTTGAGGGCGAACCCGGCGAACCCTTCCAACGCCTTGTCCTGGAAGTCGTCGTTGGCTGCCAGCACATCGGAGAAGAAGATGTTGGGGCTCTTACCGCCCAGCTCCAGGGTGACCGGAATGATGTTCTGGCTGGCGTACTGCATGATCAGCCGGCCGGTGGTGGTCTCGCCGGTGAAGCCGATCTTGGCGATCCGGTTGCTGGTCGCCAGCGGCTTGCCCGCCTCGACACCGAATCCGTTGACCACGTTGACGACTCCTGCCGGTAGCAGGTCGCCGATCAGGCTCATCAGGAACAGGATCGAGGCGGGGGTCTGCTCGGCCGGCTTGAGCACCACCGCGTTGCCGGCAGCCAGGGCCGGCGCCAGCTTCCAAGCAGCCATCAGCAGCGGGAAGTTCCACGGGATGATCTGTCCGACGACGCCCAGCGGTTCGTGGAAGTGGTAAGCGACGGTGTCGTTGTCGAGCTGGCTCAGCGCACCCTCTTGGGTGCGGATCGCCGCGGCGAAGTAGCGGAAGTGATCCGCGGCCAGCGGAATGTCGGCGGCCAGCGTCTCCCGGACCGGCTTGCCGTTGTCCCACACCTCGGCGACGGCCAGCTGCTCGCGGTGTTGGTCGATCCGGTCGGCGATCTTGGTCAGGACGTCCGCCCGTTCGGCCGGGGACGCCTTGCCCCACGCCGGGGCGGCGGCGTGCGCGGCGTCGAGCGCCAGATCGATGTCGGCCGCCGTGGAGCGGGGGATCTCGCAGAACGGCTGACCGGTGACCGGTGTGGTGTTCTCGAAGTACTCACCGCCGACCGGCGCCACCCACTGCCCCCCGATGAAGTTCCCGTAGCGGGACTCGTAGCTCATCAGCGCGCCTGCGGAACCCGGACGTGCGAAAACGGTCATCGATGCTGCTCCTTAGCCGTGGGTGTTACTCAACTCACATTACCGTCGCGGTCACAATGACTGCTATGTCTACTCAGCCTGCTAAGGACTTCGACGACCCGTACCTGTGGCTGGAGGACGTTACCGGTGAGCAGTCACTGGACTGGGTGCGCGCCCACAACGATCCGACCGTCGAGGAGTTCGCCGGCGACGACTTCGAGACGATGCGCGCCACCGCGCGCGAGGTGCTCGACACCGACGCCCGGATCCCCTACGTGCGACGTCGCGGCGAGTACCTCTACAACTTCTGGCGTGATGCCACCAACCCGCGCGGGTTGTGGCGACGCACCACCTTGGACAGCTACCGCACCAACAGCCCGGAGTGGGATGTGGTGATCGATCTCGATGAGCTGGCCCGCACCGACGACGAGAACTGGGTCTGGGGCGGCGCCAATGTGATCGAACCCCACCACACTCGGGCCCTGATATCGCTGTCGCGCGGCGGATCGGATGCCGTGGTGGTTCGTGAATTCGACATGACAACACGGGAATTCGTCGGACCCGACGGTCAAGGCTTCGAACTGCCCGAGGCCAAGACGCGGATCGGCTGGGAGGACGACGACACCGTCTTGGTTGGCACCGATTTCGGCGTCGACTCGCTGACCGAGTCCGGCTACCCCCGGATGGTGAAGCGATGGCGCCGCGGCCAGGATCTGGCGCAGGCGGAGACGGTGTTCACCGGGTCGGCCACCGATGTGGTGGTCGCCGCGGGCCGCGACCGCACCCCGGGATTCGAACGAACCATGGTGTCGCGGGCGATCGACTTCTTCAACGACGAAGTCTACGAGTTGCGCGGCCTCCCCGGTCAGCAAGAGCTGATCCGCATCGACGCGCCTGCCGACGCCTCGGTGTCGGTCCACCGGCAATGGATCCTGATCGATCTGCGCACCGACTGGGACACCGGCGCCGCGACATATCGGGCCGGCTCACTGTTGGCCGCTGACTACGAGGAATTCCTTGCCGGCACAGCGCAGTGCAGCGTCATCTTCGAACCGGACGACCACACCGCGCTGCACCACTATGCGTGGACCCGCGATCGACTGATCCTGGTCACCCTGCACGACGTCGCCAGCCGGGTGGAGGTGGTCAGGCCCGGCGACTGGCAGCGTCGACCCATCGCTGAGGTACCGGCCAACACCAACACCGTGATCGCGGCAGCTCACGACACCGGCGACGAGATCTTCTTGGACTCAAGCGGATTCGATCGCCCGTCGCGACTGTTACACGGCGCCGTGGATGGGACGCTGACCGAGATCAAGTCTGCTCCGGCGTTTTTCGATGCCGACGGACTCGACGTCCGCCAGTACTTCGCCACCTCCAAAGACGGCACCGCGATCCCGTACTTCGTGGTGCGCCCGGCAAACGCCACCGGCGCGACACTGCTGGGCGGCTACGGCGGATTCGAGGTGGCGCGCACCCCGGGCTATGACGGCGTGCTGGGCCGGCTGTGGCTTCAGCGCGGCGGGACCTACGTGCTGGCCAACATCCGGGGCGGCGGCGAGTACGGGCCGGGCTGGCACACCCAGGCGATGCGTGGCGGCCGGCACCTGGTGGCCGAGGATTTCGCTGCGGTGGCAACCGATCTGGTGGACCGCGGCATCACCCGTGTCGAGCAGCTCGGCGCGGTGGGCGGCTCCAATGGCGGGCTGCTGATGGGCATCATGCTCACCGCCTACCCACACCTATTCGGCGCACTGGTGTGCCAGGTGCCGCTGCTGGACATGCGCCGCTACCACCTGCTGCTCGCCGGAGCGTCCTGGGTGGCCGAGTACGGCGACCCGGACGATCCCGACGAGTGGGACTTCATCAGTAAATACTCTCCGTACCAGAACATTTCAGCCGATGCCGATTACCCGCCGGTGTTGATCACCACCTCCACCCGAGACGACCGGGTGCATCCGGGGCATGCCCGCAAGATGACAGCGGCGCTGCAGGACGCCGGGCATCGGGTCTGGTACTACGAGAACATCGAGGGCGGGCACGGCGGGGCGGCCGACAACGCGCAGGCGGCGTTCAAGTCGGCGCTGAGCTTTTCGTTCCTCTGGCGGATGCTGGGAAGGCAGGACTGACAACGCCGGTCACCCGGCCGCGGGCTTAGAATGTCAGGACTTGCGCAGGCCGCCGACCAGCGCGATTCCCACCCCAACCAGTACCAATACCGCACCGGTCGCCAGGGTCAGATTGAGCCACAGGTGCAGGCTCCCTTCGGCCACATCGGCCAGGGCATCGGCGATCCGGCGAATGTCGCCGGTCGCCTGGCTGAGCACCTGGTTCAGCAGGCGCCGCGCCACTTCGACTCCCGACCATCCGACCGCGCCCACCAGCAGCGCCGACACACCCAGGCTCGCCAGGGCCCTGCCACGGTGCCGTGCCGAGATCAGCGTCAGGACCGCGCACAGTGCGGCCATTGCCCCCAGTACGACGGTGAGCAGCGGCCCCCACACCGCGAGTCGGTGCAACCCACCGGGACGCATCACCTCAGTGGACGTCGAGGTCAACGGCACCGTCAACGAGGCGGGCAACGTAATGGGGTAGTCGGACAACAGCGACGCAAACGCGTCGTCGCGCAGCATCGGTATCACGTCGATCTCCCAGGGACCGGGATCGCCGACGTTGAGCAACCACGCATGTCCGTCCCGGTTGACCCGGACGAACTGCGCCGGAAACGACGGCCCGGCAGTGAATTGGCGGGCGGCCTGTCGTACCTCCGACGGGTCGATGTTAAAGCCGCTCCCCCGGATCAGCTGCACCGTCTGAGCACTGAGTTCAGCCGCCACCGCGTCTTGTAGGGCCGGTTGAGCCGCGGCACGGGCCGCCAACCGCGCGTACCCGTCGGCATCGATGAGGTTGTACTGCGCCCACGCCGTCGGCAGCGCCACCGCAAGAGTTGCGGTGGCGAGCAGCCAGAACAGCGTCGCGGTGAAGACGCGCACTATTTTGCGGTGCGGCGCGGCCGCGCCAGCGCCAGCTTGGTGAGCATCCGGTTGGTTCGGGCCAGCGTCTTCAGCGAGTTGTGGTAGAAGTTCCCGCCCGCGCCGACGTTGGTGCGCGGCACGACGACGGTCTCCTGCCGACAGAACTTGCGGATGCCGTCCGCACCGCCGAAGCGCGCTCCGATGCCCGAGGTCTTCCAGCCACCCATCGGCGCTGTGGTGCACATCAGGTTGGAGATCACGTCGTTGACGTTCACCGCTCCGCAGTCCAGCTGCAGGGCAATGTCTTTGGCCCGTGCAACGTCGCGGGAGAACACCGAGGCGCTCAACCCGTAGGAGCTGTCGTTGGCCAGTCGGATCGCCTCGTCGACGCTGGCGACCTTCATGATCGGCAGGGTCGGGCCGAAGGTCTCCTCGGTCATGCAGGCCATCGAGTGGTCGACGTCGACCAGCACGGTGGGAGGGTAGAAGCTGCCCGGACCGTTCGCGCGTTCTCCACCGGTCAGTGCGCGCGCCCCGGCGGCCACGGCTTCCTTGACGTGCCGCTCGGTGATGGCGAGTTGCTGGTCGCTGATCAGAGCCCCGAAGTGCTTGCCCTCGCCGGTGCCCATCTGCAGCGCCTCGACATCGCGGACGACCGCGGCAACGAACTTGTCGTAGACGGGCTCCAGCACGTACACCCGCTCGACCGATACGCAGGTCTGCCCGGCGTTGAACATCGCGCCCCACACCGCGGCGTGCGCGGCCAGGTCGATGTCGGCGTCCTCACACACGATCATCGGGTCTTTGCCCCCGAGTTCGAGGCTGACCGGCACCAGCCGGCTTGCGGCCCGCTCGGCGACCTTGCGCCCGGTGGCGGTGGAGCCGGTGAACTGCACGTAGTCGGAGTTGTCGATCACCGCTTCGGCCACTTCGCGCGCACCCTGTACCACCGCGAACACGTCCGGCGCGCCGGAGGCCAGCCAGCCCTGGCGCAGGACTTCCGCGGTGAGCGGGGTCTGCTCGGACGGCTTGAGCAGCACCGCGCAGCCGGCCGCCAAAGCGCCGATGGCGTCCATCAGCGCGTTGGCCACCGGGTAGTTCCACGGCGCGATCACGCCGACCACCGCGCGGGGACGGTAATGGATGGCGATCTTCTTGATGCTCATCACCGGCAGCGGCGCTGGCCGGGTCTCCGGGGCCACCGCCTTCTCCATCACCTTGATCACGTACGACAGGATCATGATCAGCAGCGGCACCTCTTGCGCGGCGTCGGTGCCGGACTTGCCGGTCTCAGCGATCAGCAGCTTCTCGATCTCATCCCGGTGCTCGCCCAGCCACACGGCGAAACGGGCCAGGGCCTTGGCCCGGCCCTTGGCGCCGCGGTGCTCCCACTCCCGCTGGGCGGTGCGCAGCCCGGCCGCGATCTTTTCGACGTCAGCAGGGTCGGTCCACTGGACCTCGCCGGCAGTCTCCCCGGTGGCGGGGCTGAACACGGTTCCGGTGCCGGTGAAGGCGGCAACTGAGTTGGTGGCGGTCATGGCGCCATGCTAGTCCGAGCTGTGACCCGGATCGCACCGGGCCTCGACACGTGTCAAGTCTGGGGAAACCTAGCTTCTTAAGCCCCGCAGGTACGCGGCCTGCCCCAGATGCTGGGCGCAGTCATCGATGATGCTGACCAGCCGGACCCCCGCCGTCACCGGCGGATCCCAATGGGTGTCGACGACCCGGGCCAGCTCGTCGGCGGTGATGCCGTCGAGGTAGCCCAGGGTCAGCTGATGCACGTCGCGGTAATAGCCCGCCAGCAGGTCTGCCGGGGCATGAACCTTGGCGACATCGTCGGGGCTATGTCCGTAGCCACTGTCATCACGCGGCAGGTCCAGGCCGAACCGGTCCACCCAGCCGTCGCGGGTCCACACCTGCTCGACGCCGGCGACCTGGGCAATCTGAATGTCCTGCACCCGCGCGCTGTGCCAAAGCAGCCACGCGATGCTGTTGGCCTGCCCCGTCGGCCGATAGTCGGCCACCTCATCGGTGAGCCCGTCGGTGAGGTCGTCGGCGTGCTCGATCAGCCGGGTGAATGCGTCGCGGAGCAGCACTTGCAGAGCGGCGTTTGTGTCGTTCTCCGTCATACCGCCCGACGCTACGCCTGGTGGCAGACCGCCTCGATGTTGTTGCCGTCCGGGTCACGGACGAAGGCGCCAAAATAGCCGGGGTGGTACTCGGGCCACAGCCGCGGCGCGTGCAGGGACTCGGCACCCAGTTGCACGGCCGCGTCGTAGAACGCCTGCACCTGCGCGGGGTCAGCGGCGCTGAACGCGACGTGGACCTCGCGGTTGGGGCCCGAGGCATCACCCGCGCCGGCGTCGGCGATCCAGAACGTCGGCTTTCCGTCTCGTCCGTAGCCGAGAGCCACACCGACATCCAGTTGCCGCGAATAGCCCAGGACGCCAAGCACTGCGTCGTAAAACTTCTGCGATTTGGCGTAGTCGATGCAGTTGATGCCCACGTGGTCGATCACGGAATACATCCTGGCATGAGGAAGCGCCGGGTCGTAGATTAACTAGATGAGCCCCGACGTCGTGGTCCGCAACGGCACGATTGTCGACGGACTGGGCGGGAAACCCTACGTCGGCGACGTTGCGATCCGTGACGGCGTCATCACCGAGATCGGCGAGATAGCCGACGATTCGCACCAGGTCATCGACGCCACGGGACTGCTGGTCACACCGGGATTCGTCGACCTGCATACGCACTACGACGGACAGTCCATCTGGTCGGATCGGCTCAATCCCTCCTCGGCGCACGGCGTGACGACGGCCCTGATGGGCAACTGCGGAGTGGGTTTCGCACCGTGTCGAATCGCCGACCACGACGTGCTGGTGGATCTGATGGCCGGCGTCGAGGACATTCCCGGCGTGGTGATGACCGACGGTCTGCCGTGGACCTGGGAGACCTTTCCGCAGTTCATGGATGCCGTTGACAAGCGTCACCGCGATATCGATGTAGCGGCGTTCCTGCCGCATTCACCGCTGCGCGTCTACGTGATGGGCCAGCGCGGCGTGGACCGCGAACCGGCTACACCAGAAGATCTGGCGCAGATGCGCCGATTGGCCCAAGAGGCCGCGGAGGCTGGCGCACTGGGGTTCTCATCCTCACGGTTGATGACTCACCGCACCAAGACCGGCACCCAGATCCCCAGCTATGACGCCTCCTATGCCGAGATCCTCGCGATCAGCCGCGGCCTGGCCGACGGCGGGGGCGGGCTGATCCAGTTCGTTCCGGATCTGCCCGAAGGCACCTACCAGCCTGTCCTGCAACAGGTTTTCGACGCGGCTACCGAAGCGGGGCTGCCCGTCACGTTCAGCTTGCTGATCGGCAACGCCGGTGCGCAGCTCTGGCGGGACGCCATGGCCATGGTGGAGAAGGCCAACGGATCCGGAGCCGCGATCACCGCACAGATTTTTCCGCGCCCGATCGGACTGATGGTCGGATTGGACCTGAGCATCCACCCGTTCGTGCTGTACCCGAGCTACCAGAAGATCGCTCGCATGCCGCTGACGGAGCGAGTCGCCGAGATGCGCAAACCGGAGGTGCGGCAACAGATTCTGTCCGATCGCCCGACGATCGTCCCGACCAATCCGCTCGCCTACCTGGCCCAGTCCTGGGAGTGGACTTTCCCGCTCGGCGATGACCCCGACTATGAACCGGACCCGTCGAAAAGCATTGCGGCACGGGCCAGAGCACGCGGCGTCTCCCCGGTCGAGGAAGCATACGATCGGCTGCTCGACGATGACGGGCACGCGATCCTGCTCGATGCCCTGGCCAATTTCGAGAACAATTCGCTGGACACCGTCAGCGCTCTGATGCGTCGTGACGACGTCGTTCTGGGCTTGGGAGACGGCGGCGCGCACTACGGAATGATTTGCGACTCAAGCTTTCCCACCTATGTACTGACCCATTGGGCCCGGGACCGCACGTCCGGCCGACTCAGCGTCGAAGCGGCGATCCGCGAACTGACGTCCACACCGGCCCGGATCGCCGGACTCGACGATCGGGGTCGCATCGCGGTGGGCTACAAGGCCGATCTCAACGTCATCGACCACCAGAACCTGCGGCTGCACAAGCCGGTGGTCACCTACGACCTCCCCGCCGGTGGACGCCGGTTGGATCAGACCGCCGACGGCTACGTCGCGACCATCGTCTCCGGCGAGGTCATCGCCGAGAACGGCAAGCCCACCGCGGCCCGGCCCGGCAGGCTGGTGCGCGGCCGTCAACCCGCGCCGTCCTGACCGCCCGCCGAGTCCACTCGGCGTACCGTTTCCCATGTGACTGAGCCCGCTGAGCCCAAATACACCCACGGCCACCACGAATCGGTACTACGCGCCCACCGCACCCGCACGGCGGAGAACTCCGCGCCCTATCTGTTGGGTTCGCTGGCGCCCGGCTTGCAGCTACTCGATGTCGGCTGTGGACCGGGAACCATCACGGCGGATCTAGCCGCCCTGGTGGCGCCGGGGCGGGTGACCGCCATCGAGCCGGTCCCCGAGGCACTGGATCTGGCCCGCACCTTCGCAGCCGAGCGAGGGCAGCACAATATCGACTTCGTGGTTGCCGATGTGCACGCATTGCAGTTCGGTGACAACAGCTTTGACGTGGTGCATGCCCATCAGGTACTCCAGCACGTTGCCGACCCGGTGACCGCGCTGACCGAGATGCGTCGGGTCTGCAAACCCGGCGGGGTGGTGGCCGTGCGCGACAGCGACTATGCGGCGTTCACCTGGTATCCGGCGTCGGCGGAGCTGGACGACTGGCTTCGCCTCTACCGCGACGCCGCCCGAGCCAACGGCGGCGAGCCTGACGCGGGCCGGCACCTACTGGCCTGGGCGCACGCGGCCGGGTTCACCGACATCACCCCGACCACGAGCGCGACTTGTTACGGCACACCCGCCGACCGGGAGCAGTGGGGCGGCATGTGGGCCGACCGGATCCTGCAATCGGCCATCGCCGAGCAACTGCTCGACAGTGGTGCCGCCGATCAGGCGAAGCTGCAGGCGATTTCGCAGGCCTGGCGAAACTGGGCCGCCCACCCCGACGGCTGGTTGGCGCTGTTGCACAGCCAGCTGCTGTGCCGGGTATGACTCCCTAGATCAGCCGGTTCGGTGGAGTGGAGCGCGCGACCAGTTCGGCGTCGCTGGTCACCGCATCGCCCAGCACCTGATCGATGCGAGCCAACAGTTCCGCAGGGATCCGCACACCGGCGGCCTTGACGTTCTCGGTGACCTGTTCCGGGCGCGACGCCCCGACCAGAGCGGCGGCGACGTTGTCGTTCTGCAGCACCCAGGCGATCGCCAACTGCGCTGTGGTCAGCTCCAGCTCCGCGGCGATCGGCGCCAACTGCTGGACCCGGGTCAACACCTCGTCGGTCATGAACCGTTTGATGAAATTCGCGCCGCCCTTCTCGTCGGTGGCACGCGAGCCGGCCGGCGGCGGCTGACCCGGCAGGTATTTGCCGGACAGCACGCCCTGGGCCATCGGTGACCACACGATCTGGCTCAGGCCGAGTTCTTGGCAGGTCGGCACCACCTCGGGTTCGATGATCCGCCACAGCATGGAGTACTGCGGTTGGCTGGAGATCAGCGATATGCCGAGCTGGCGGGCCATTCCGTGGGCTTGGCGGATCTGTTCGGCGGTCCACTCGCTGACGCCGATGTAGAGCGCCTTGCCCGCCCGGACGATGTCGGCGAAGGCCTGCATGGTCTCTTCCAGCGGAGTGAAGGAGTCATAGCGGTGCGCTTGGTACAGGTCGACGTAGTCGGTCCCCAGCCGGCGCAGCGAGCCGTCGATGGCCTCCAGCATGTGTTTGCGGGACAGGCCGGTGTCGTTGCGGCCCAAGGGGGCCGGCCCGATCGGCCAGTAGACCTTGGTGAAGATCTCCAGCGATTCACGCCGGCGCCCCTTCAGCGCGGCGCCGAGCACCTCCTCGGCACGCCCGTTCGCGTAGACGTCGGCGGTGTCGAAGGTGGTGATTCCAGCATCGAGCGCGGCGTGCACGCACGCGGTGGCGACGTCGTTCTCGACTTGTGAACCATGGGTGAGCCAGTTGCCGTAGGTGATTTCCGAAATCTGCAGGCCGGAGTTGCCCAGGTAGCGAAATTCCATAAAGCCATCATGGCTCACGACACTGGGACATGTCTCGTGCGTCGATCACTATCCTGGACCCATGGCTCGCTCCGTCGACCTCGCACGCTTGGCCGAGCTGCTGGGCGGTTATCGGTTCGCGTTCTTGGTCACCGTCGGTGACGACTACCGGGTCCGCACCACCGCGATCACCCCCAGTTTCGACGGCACCCGGCTGAACATCGGGCCGGTGGGGTCGCACGGCCGGGCGAATCTGTCGCGCCGCACCGCCGTCAGCCTGGTCTGGCCAGCCCGCGACGTCGGCGAATACTCGTTGCTCGTCGACGGCCAGGCCGAGCTTCCCGAGGATCCGGCCGGCCCGGTACTGGTGACCCCGACCAAGGCCTTGCTGCACCGGCCGGTGTTCGAACCCGGTACCCAGCAGGCGGTCGGCACCGCCCACGATTGCGTACAACTCAAGGCGGATTGACAGCCCGCAGGTTTAGGCTCGAATTCATGAGTTCTACCGTGGATTTCGATCGACTCGCCAAGAAGCTGGCGGGCCACGACTACGCCTACTTGATCACCGTCGACGCGGAGAATCGTCCGCATCCGGTGCCGGTGATGCCGGTGCTGCGCGGCGACACCGTGCATATCGGTGCGCTGGGCGGTCGGCGCAGCCGGGCGAATCTGGCACGTACCGCGGAGGTGACCGTGATGTGGCCGCCTCCGGTCCCGGGCGGCTACACCGTCATCGTCGACGGCACCGCCGCGGTGTCCGACACCGGTGAGCTGGCCAGTGTGACGATCTCCCCCACCCGTGCCGTTCTGATCAGGGTCGCCACGCCCGAATCACCCGGCGAGACACCCTGTTACAGCGACTGCGTCGACCTTAAAGTCAGTCCGCAGGGAGCCTGAGCGGTCGCCCGGCCACCATCAGCACGACCTCGTCGGAGGCCGCGGAGATCCGCGCGTTGAGCACTCCCAGCAGATCACGGAACAGCCGACCTGACGCGGTGGCCGGGACTACCCCGCTGCCCACCTCGTTGCTCACCGCCACCACCGGCGCCGGGCAGGCCTGCCACGCCGACACCAGTTCGTCGATATCGGCCGAGACGGCGTCCAATCCGTCGCCACCGTCCCACACGTGGTGCAGATCCATCCGCGCGGTGAGCCAGGTACCGAGGCAGTCCAGCAGCAGCGCATGGGGTGCTGACCGCAGTTCCTGCGCGACATCGGTGGTCTCGACGGTGCGCCAAGAGTCGGGCCGCCGCGCCCGGTGCAGCCGCACCCGCTCGGCCCATTCCGGATCGCCTTCGCGGACGCCGCCGGTGGCCAAATAGGTCACCGCGGGCTCCCCGGCCAGCAGCGCCTCGGCGTGCGCGGACTTGCCCGAGCGCGCGCCGCCGAGCACCAGGGTGCGGGTGGCACCACCGTCTGCTGCGCCCACTCGCACCACCTCACCGTCGCGCCCGGGTCGGGCGCCTGAATCCGACAGTACGGCAGTCAATTCCGGCTCGGAAGGATTGTGGTGACTCAGGTGTACCGCGACGACATCGGTGGTGTCGGTGACGGCCCCCGAGCAGCGCAGCCGCGCCACGGTTGCCGCAAACGCCGGCAGGTCGTGGTGTTCGGTGCCGTGGTCGGTGTAGGTCCCGAACGTCTCCTCCAAAAACAGCGCGTCGTAGCCGGCCCCGGCCACCGCAGCGTGTGTCTCCTCAGGCAGTGGCCCGGTATCGGTGGCCCAGAAGATCCGGCCGCCAACCGATTCCAGGTCGTAAAGCACTGCGTCACCGCCGATGTCGGCGCCATGGGCGGCGGCCAACACCCGCACGTCGTAGTCCCCGAGCGCAATCCGGTCACCGGCCTGCACCGTCACGAATCGGACCGGATCGTCGGGTCCCACCCAGTGCTGGCACTGTTCCAGCGCGCTGGCCGGGCCGACCAGGTCCAGTGGTTCGACCGCCCCGGTCCAGTGCCGCATCAGCAGCGCCGCCGGGCCGACGTGATCGGGGTGGCCGTGGGTGAAAAGGATGTGGCGAACGTTCGCCAGTGACCGCCGCAAGCGCATCGCGGCGCGCGGTGCCTCCGGGCCGCAGTCCAGGAGCAGCACGTCGTCGACCAGCGCGGCGGTCTGGCCGCGCACCTGCGTCGCCGACGAGGTGCAGGACGCGCAGCGGCAGAACGGATTCGGCCAGCCGTCGGCGCTGCCGGTGCCCAGCAGCAGGATCTCCATGCACTCATCCTCGCGCACGGCCGGCACAGGTACGAAAAAGCCCGGCCCCCACCGCGGGGAGCCGGGCTCTTTCGTGCTCAGACTTAGAAGTCCATGCCGCCCATGCCACCGGTCGGGTCGCCCGCAGGTGCGGCCGCCTTCTCCGGCTTGTCGGCGACAACGGCCTCGGTGGTCAGGAACAGTGCCGCGATGGACGCCGCGTTCTGCAGCGCCGAGCGGGTCACCTTCACCGGGTCGGCAACGCCGGCCTTGAGCAGGTCCTCGTACTCGCCAGAGGCGGCGTTGAGGCCGGTGCCCGAGGCGGAGTTGGTGACCTTCTCGGCGACAACGCCGGGCTCCAGGCCCGCGTTGAAGGCGATCTGCTTCAGCGGAGCCGACAGCGCGACACGCACGATGTTGGCACCGGTCGCCTCGTCACCCTCGAGCTTGAGCTCGTCGAGCGAGGGAGCGGCCTGCAGCAGGGCCACGCCACCACCGGCGACGATGCCCTCCTCGACGGCGGCCTTGGCGTTGCGCACTGCGTCCTCGATGCGGTGCTTGCGCTCCTTGAGCTCCACCTCGGTGGCAGCCCCGGCCTTGATCACCGCAACACCGCCGGCCAGCTTGGCCAGGCGCTCCTGCAGCTTCTCGCGGTCGTAGTCGGAGTCGCTGTTCTCGATCTCGGCGCGGATCTGAGCCACCCGACCGGCGATGGCGTCGGAGTCACCCGAGCCTTCGACGATGGTGGTCTCATCCTTGGTGATGACGACCTTGCGGGCGGTGCCCAGCAGGGCGACGTCGGCGCTCTCCAGCGACAGACCGACCTCTTCGCTGATGACCTGGCCACCGGTGAGGATCGCCATGTCCTGCAGCATCGCCTTGCGACGGTCACCGAAGCCCGGGGCCTTGACGGCAACGGACTTGAAGGTGCCGCGGATCTTGTTCACGACCAGGGTCGACAGGGCCTCGCCCTCGACGTCCTCGGCGATGATCAGCAGCGGCTTGCCGGACTGGATGACCTTCTCCAGCAAGGGCAGCAGGTCCTTGACGGTCGAGATCTTCGAGCTGACCAGCAGGATGTAGGGGTCCTCCAGGACGGCTTCCTGACGCTCGGCGTCGGTGACGAAGTAGCCCGAGATGTAACCCTTGTCGAAGCGCATGCCCTCGGTGAGCTCCAGCTGCAGCCCGAAGGTGTTCGACTCCTCGACGGTGATGACACCCTCGTTGCCGACCTTGTCCATGGCCTCGGCGATCAGGTCACCGATGGTCTGGTCGCCCGCGGAGATACCGGCGGTAGCCGCGATCTGCTCCTTGGTCTCGACCTCCTTGGCCGAAGCCAGCAGGGTCGAGGTGACCTTCTCGACGGCCTTCTCGATGCCGCGCTTCAGACCCAGCGGGTTGGCGCCGGCGGCCACGTTGCGCAGGCCTTCCTTGACCAGGGCCTGGGCCAGCACGGTGGCGGTGGTGGTGCCGTCACCCGCGACGTCGTCGGTCTTCTTGGCGACCTCTTTGACCAGCTCGGCGCCGATCTTCTCGTACGGGTCCTCCAGCTCGATCTCCTTGGCGATGGACACACCATCGTTGGTGATCGTGGGGGCGCCCCACTTCTTCTCCAGGACGACGTTGCGGCCCTTGGGGCCCAGCGTCACCTTGACCGCGTCGGCGAGGGCGTTCAGGCCCCGCTCGAGGCCGCGACGGGCCTCTTCGTCATACGCAATTTGCTTAGCCATTGCGAAGTGATTCCTCCGGTTAGGGGGTGCACGTCTTGTTGGTCGGGTGCAGTGCCCGCGACGGACGGCTTTGGGTGTGCTCCGCAGGTGCGGCCCCGTACCTCACCGTCCCGACCTAGCACTCACTGGTCGCGAGTGCCAACGTCATTTTTAGCACTCGCCTATGGAGAGTGCAAGGTCGGAGGGCCCTACCTCGGAGCGCGCAGACCGTCGATGACGACGTCGGTCACTCGTTCAGCAGACTCCGGGTTGTACGACTCCATCGCCTGACATCCGACCAGGAGCGACTTCACGTCGCGCGTGCCGATATCGCGGCGCGCGGTGCCGGCATTCTGGGCAGATCGCAGCAGCTCCCCAAGCAGGGCAAGAAATGCCTCCTCGGCCTCCTGCCCTACGTCGATGCCGAGTCCGGCAAGCGCCTCGACCACGCCGCGGTCTTTCGCCCCCCACCTCACCATCGAGCGCAGAAAGCCAAAGAGGGCTTCAGCTGGACCGTCGGACTCCAGCAGGGCGTAGCCCCCCTCGATGAGGCGCCGGATGTGGTCTTGGACCACCGCGCGAAACAACTCTTCCTTGGTCGGAAAGTGGCGGTAGATGGTCCCGGCCCCGACTCCGGCGCGCCGGGCGATCTCATCGATCGGCACCGACAGGCCTTCGGCCGCGAAGGTCTCGTAGGCCACTTCCAGCACACGCGCACGGTTGCGCGCCGCGTCGGCGCGCAACGGTCGTGCCTGCTCAGCCACGTGACAGCCCCAATCGGTTGACAAAACGGGGCGTGCGTTCCGTATAGTCGAATCAACCGGAGCGCCCGCCCCGTTTACCCTACCGCTCAGGAGCCTCCCATGGCCAAATGGACAACCACCGATATCCCCGACCAGACCGGTCGGGTCGCCGTGATCACCGGAGCCAACACCGGCCTCGGCTACGAAACCGCCTTGGCGCTCGCCGCTCGGGGCGCCCACGTGGTGCTGGCCGTGCGCAATCTCGACAAGGGCAAGGACGCCGCGACCCTGATCAGTAAGCGCAGCCCCGGAGCCAGCGTGGCGCTGCAGGAACTCGACCTGACGTCACTGGACTCCGTCCGCACCGCCGCCGCACAGTTGCGCGCCGACCACGACCGCATCGACCTGCTGATCAACAATGCCGGGGTGATGTGGACGCCGAAGTCGACCACCGAGGACGGCTTCGAGCTCCAGTTCGGAACCAACCACCTGGGCCACTTCGCCTTCACCGGGCTGCTGCTGGATCGGCTGCTGCCAGTCCCCGGCTCGCGGGTCGTGACGGTCAGCAGCATCGGTCATCGCATCCGCGCCGACATCCACTTCGACGACCTGCAGTGGGAGCGGAGCTACAGCCGGGTGGCAGCGTACGGGCAGGCCAAGCTCGCCAATCTGCTGTTCACCTACGAACTGCAGCGGCGCTTGGCCCCGCAAGCCACGACTATCGCGACAGCCGCGCACCCCGGAGGCTCCCGCACCGAGCTGACCCGCAACCTGCCCCCACTGCTCGCGCGGATCACGCCGCTGATCGAGCCCCTCTTCCAGGGAGCCGACATGGGCGCTCTGCCGACGCTGCGTGCCGCAACCGATCCCGCTGTGCGTGGCGGGCAGTACTACGGCCCCGACGGCTGGGGTCAGCAGCGCGGCTACCCCAAGGTGGTCGAGTCGAGCAGCAAGTCACACGACGTGGACGTCCAACAACGCCTCTGGACCGTCTCCGAGGAACTGACCGGGGTGATCTACCCGATCAGCTGACTCGGTCTCACTCGATGTCGAGCAACTGCTCGTAGAAGCCCCCGAACCCGAGGGCCCGGTTCACCAGGTGCACCTCCAGGATCCAGTGACAGACCCGGCCGGTGGGGTCAGTGCGGCGCATCGGCTCGTCGGATCCGGGCGCGACGTAGAACCGGGCGTCGTCTCCGGAGATCTTCTTATGCGGAAACTCCCCGAGCAGGTGCCCGGCGATGGGAGCGCCGAACTCGAAGCCCTCGTCCTGGGCCAGGCCGACGACGTGGTCGAACAGCTGCGCACCGGTGATCTCGGCGTGTGTCTCGAAGAAGGCCCGGCCGGCGTTCCACACCCGCGGCAGCGCGTCGCGCAGCGCCAGCTTGTCCGGATCGTCACCGAGCACGAAGGTGCGACCAAAGTCGGCCTCCCACTCCTCGAAGATCGGACCCAGGTCGAGGTAGGCGATGTCATCGTCGGCCATGACGCGGTCGGGCGGGTCCGCGTGAAACGGCAGCAGGCTGTTCTCCCCCGCCCGCACCACCCGCCGATGCCAGTGCCGCGTCACCCCGAACATGTCGGCGGCCAGGTCCCGGATCTCATCGGAGAGCTGCCGCTCGCCGACTCCGGGGCGAACCATGCCGCGGCGCTCGATCTCGTCGAACAGTGCGACGGCCTTGGCCTGCGCGTCGCGAAGCCGCTCGACACGGACGGATTCCGGCTCGCGCGGGGTGGACACGCCAGCGATCCTATCGGCTTGCCCTAGACTGCATCTCGATCAGATAGGAGACCGGGTGCGGGCTGAAGCAGCGCCCAGCACCCGGGCTTTGCGGGGCTGGCAACGCCGGGCTCTGGTGCGCTATCTGACCGCCAAGCCGCGAGATTTCCTGATGGTGGCGACCCCTGGCGCCGGTAAGACGACGTTCGCGCTGCGGATCGTCGCCGAGCTGCTGGCCGACCGCACCGTCGAGCGGATCACCATCGTGGTGCCCACCGAACACCTCAAGGTGCAGTGGGCCTCGGCCGCTGCCTCCCACGGCATCGCGCTGGATCCGCGGTTTTCCAACTCCGACTCGCAGACCAGCTCGGAGTACCACGGCGTGGTCGTCACCTATGCGCAGGTCGCCAGCCACCCCAGCCGGCACCGGGTGCGTACCGAGGCCGCGAAGACCCTGGTGATCTTCGACGAGATCCACCACGGCGGCGACGCCAAAAGCTGGGGCGACGGCATCCGCGAGGCGTTCGACGACGCGACCCGCCGGCTGGCATTGACCGGAACCCCGTTCCGCAGCGACGACAGCCCCATCCCCTTCGTCAACTACGAGCCCGACGGCGCCGGCCACCTGCGCTCGGTAGCCGACGACAGCTACGGCTACACCGACGCGCTGGCCGACGGCGTGGTGCGCCCGGTGGTGTTCATGGCCTACTCGGGCGAGGCCCGCTGGCGCGACAGCGCCGGCGAGGAGCACGCGGCCCGACTCGGCGAACCACTGACCGCCGAGCACACCGCCCGGGCGTGGCGCACCGCGCTGGATCCGACCGGGGAATGGATGCCCGCGGTGATCACCGCCGCGCACACCCGGCTGCGCCAGCTGCGCGACGGCGGCATGGCCGACGCCGGCGGCATGATCATCGCCACCGACCAGAAGGCCGCGCGCGCCTATGCGGTGCTGCTGAAACGGCACACCGGCGAGGAACCCACCGTGGTGCTCTCCGACGATCCGACCGCGTCGGACAAGATCGCCCAGTTCTCCGCGGCCACCAGCCCTTGGCTGGTGGCGGTGCGGATGGTCTCCGAGGGTGTTGACGTGCCGCGCCTGGCGGTCGGGGTCTACGCCACCAGTGCCTCCACCCCGTTGTTCTTCGCGCAGGCAATCGGCCGATTCGTCCGCTCACGCCGGCCCGGCGAGACCGCCAGCATCTTCTTGCCGTCGGTGCCGTCGCTGCTGGGCCTGGCCAGCGAGCTGGAGCAGCAACGCAACCACGTGTTGGGCAAACCGCACCGGGAATCCGAACGCGACGAGTTCGAGGAAGCGCAGCGCCGGCGCGACGAGCCGTCGGAGATGGAGAACAAGTTCGAGTCGTTGGGGGCCGACGCCGAGCTGGACCAGGTGATCTTCGACGGCGCCTCCTTCGGCACCGCGACCCCGGCCGGCAGTGACGAGGAGGCCGACTACCTGGGTATCCCCGGGTTGCTGGACGCCAACCAGATGCGTGACCTGCTGCGTCAGCGCCAGGAAGAGCAGCTGGACCGGCGATCCAAGGCAGTCAACGGCGGCGGGGTTCCGGTGCCGGTCACCACGCATGGTCAGCTGCGCGAACTGCGCCACGAACTCAACGCGCTGGTGTCGGCGGCCCATCATCGGCTCGGCAAGCCGCACGGCTGGATTCACAACGAGCTGCGCCGGCGTTGCGGCGGCCCCCCGGTGGCGGCCGCGACATCGGATCAGCTGCGGGCGCGGATCGTGGCCATTCGGCAGTTCAATCGCGAGTCGTAGCTCTCGACTGGCACCTCACTGCCCTCCGAATGTGCGGATTCGTTTGCCAATTCGCTGATTTTGCCGACCAATCCGCACATTCGAAGCATGCACCGCCCATATAGCCCGCTGGAATGCCAGAGGATCAATGTGCCCCTTCGAACCGCGGCGGAAGCCATGGTTCCTAGGTAAGTCCAGGGAAATCCCTGTATCCCTGCTGCGTCTTCGCCGCTAGTTTTCGCTCAGGGATTCTTAGGATTCGAGGATAGGGGCAGGCAGCATGGCCGATAGCCGCAGGGGACGTCGTGGTGTGCGCGTGGCAGGTGCCGGTACGGCACTCGGGGCATACCTAGCACTGGGCATGGTGCCGTTGACCACCGGTGCACCGCAGGCCCAGGCGGATTTTCTGGATGACCTGTTCGACCCGACTGTGTGGTCCACCTGGATGGATCCCTCGGCCTGGGCGCCCCCGGTGGAGACGCTGCCAGTCGATGCCCTGCCGGCGGCCGACACCGACTGGCTGGGTGACCTCTACCTGGATCTGCATGGCCAAGTAGATGCGTTGCTCGCCAATTCCGCCAACTCCTGGTGGCTGGACCTGATCAACATGCCCTCCGTGTGGGTGTTCGGCCGGGATCTGATCGGTGACGGTATCGACGAATTCGACGGGGCCAACACCTCCCTGTTGGGCTGGACCGGGTGGTTCGGCGACCTCGGCGACGGCGGATTCCTGGCCGGGGACGGCGGCCTCGGCGTCACCGGCGGCGTCGGTGGAATGGCCGGCATGTTCGGCAACGGTGGTGACGGGGGCTCCGGCCTAAACGCCTGGGACAACAACGATGTCGCCGGTGACGGCGGGACGGGTGGGTCCGGCGGTTGGCTGTTCGGCAATGGCGGTGACGGGGGAACCGGTGGGGCTGGGGCGACCGGTGCCGATGGTATCGATGGCGTGTTTGCCGGGGATTCCGGAGGCGACGGGCTGGCCGGCGTTGTCGGGGGCAACGGCGGTTCCGGTGGACACGGCGGCTGGTGGTTCGGCGCCGGCGGCAACGGTGGGGCCGGGGGCCATGGGGGCAACGGCGGCACGGGCGGCGAGGGCATCACCGGAGCAATGGGGTCGTTTGTCACCGGCGACGGGGCCGGGCAGGACGGCGGCAACGGCGGGACCGGCGGCGGCGGCGGCAACGGCGGTTCCGGTGGTGCCGGCGGTGGCCGGGGCCTGTTCGGCACTGCAGGGGTCAGCGGTGACGGCGGCAACGGCGGCAGTGGTGGTGACGCGGGCACACCCGGCAGCGGCGGCGACGGGGCCGCCGGGCAGTGGGGCAAGACTGGTTCCGAAGGTGCTAACGGTGCCGGTGGTGACGGCGGCAATGCCGGCACTAGCGCAGCTGGTGAAGCCGGACTAGGGGGACTCCGTGGTGCTGGCGGCACCGGCGGAACAGACGGCGCACAGGGCGCCGCTGGCACCCCGAGCGCCGCGACCGGAATCCGCGGCGGCAACGGCGGCAACGGCGCCTTCGGTAGCGATGCACGACCCCACGCCGGTAACGGCGGCCACGGCGGTGCGGGTGGTATCGGAACCGGCGGCAACGGCGGCAACGGCGGCCGCGCGGAGATCTACAACAGCGCCTCGACACAGGATGCCGTCGGCGGTCAAGCCGGTACCGCCGGCAGTGGTGCAGCCGGCGGCGGCAACGGCGGCGACGGCGGTGCCGCATACACCACCGGGACGGGCAAGGCCATCGGCGGCATCGGAGCAGCCGGCGCTGACGGTGGCACCGGAACCGGCGGCAACGGGGGCAACGGCGGTGTCGCGTCCATCTACAACAGCGCCTCGGCGCAGGATGCCGTCGGCGGTCAAGCCGGTACCGCCGGCAGTGGTGCAGCCGGCGGCGGCAACGGCGGCGACGGCGGTAACGCAGACACCACCGGGACGGGCAAGGCCATCGGCGGCAACGGAGCAGCCGGCGCTGACGGTGGCGCCGGAACCGGCGGCAACGGCGGCAACGGCGGTGTCGCGTACATCCACAACAGCGCCTCGGCGCACGACGCCGTCGGCGGTCAAGCCGGTACCGCCGGCAGTGGTGCAGCCGGCGGCGGCAACGGCGGCAACGGCGGTGACGCAAACACCGCCGGGACCGGCAAGGCCATCGCCAGCAACGGAGCAGCCGGTGCCGACGGGGGCAGCGGAACCGGCGGCAACGGCGGCAACGGCGGTAGTGCGTACAACTACAACAGCGCCTCGACGCAGGACGCCGTCGGCGGTCAAGCCGGTACCGCCGGCAGTGGTGCAGCCGGCGGCGGCAACGGCGGCAACGGCGGCAACGCGGTCACCTACGGGATGGGTAAGGTCATCGCCACCGACGGAGCAGCCGGCGGCGCAGGCGGTGCGGGAACCGGTGGCAACGGCGGCAACGGCGGTGGCGCGTACATCTACAAAGGTGCATCGGCGCAGGATGCCGTCGGCGGCCAGGCCGGGGCCGCCGGCAGTGGTGCAGCCGGCGGCGGCAACGGCGGCAACGGCGGCAACGCAAACACCACCGGGACGGGCAAGGCCATCGCCAGCAACGGAGCAGCCGGTGCCGACGGGGGCAGCGGAACCGGCGGCAACGGCGGCAACGGCGGCAACGCGGAGATCTACAACAGTGCATCGACGCAGGACGCCGTCGGCGGCCAGGCCGGGGCCGCCGGGAGCGGTGCAGCCGGCGGCGGCAACGGCGGCAACGGCGGCAACGCGCTCACCTACGGGATGGGTAAGGTCATCGCCACCGACGGAGCAGCCGGCGGCGCAGGCGGTGCGGGAACCGGCGGCAACGGCGGCAACGGCGGCGGCGCGTACATCTACAAAGGTGCATCGGCGCAGGATGCCGTCGGCGGCCAGGCCGGGGCCGCCGGGAGCGGTGCAGCCGGCGGCGGCAACGGCGGCAACGGCGGCAACGCGCTCACCTACGGGATGGGTAAGGTCATCGCCACCGACGGAGCAGCCGGCGGCGCAGGCGGTGCGGGAACCGGCGGCAACGGCGGCAACGGCGGCAACGCGGCCATCCACAGCGCCTCGACGCAGGACGTCGTCGGCGGCCAGGCCGGGGCCGCCGGGAGCGGTGCAGCCGGCGGCGGCAACGGCGGCAACGGCGGCAACGCGTACACCGAGGGCACAGGCAAAGCCATCGCCGCCAACGGAGCAGCCGGCGCTGACGGTGGCACCGGAACCGGCGGAAACGGCGGCAACGGCGGCAACGCGGCCATCCACAGCGCCTCGACGCAGGACGCCGTCGGCGGCCAGGCCGGGGCCGCCGGGAGCGGTGCAGCCGGCGGCGGCAACGGCGGCAACGGCGGCAACGCGTACACCTCCAGCGTGACCGGTAAGGCCATCGCCGCCAACGGAGCAGCCGGCGGCGCAGGCGGTACGGGAACCGGCGGCAACGGCGGCAACGGCGGCAACGCGACCATCGGCAACAGCGCCTCGACACAGGACGCCGTCGGCGGCCAGGCCGGGGCCGCCGGGAGCGGTGCAGCCGGCGGCGGCAACGGCGGCAACGGCGGCAACGCGTACACCGTGGGCACAGGCAAGGCCATCGCCGCCAACGGAGCAGACGGCGGCGCAGGCGGTGCGGGAACCGGCGGAAACGGCGGCAACGGCGGCACCGCGGCCATCGAAAACAGCGCCTCGACACAGGACGCCGTCGGCGGCCAGGCCGGGGCTGCCGGGAGCGGTGCAGCCGGCGGCGGCAACGGCGGCAACGGCGGCAACGCGGAGACCTACGGGAAAGGTAAGGCCATCGCCGCCAACGGAGCAGACGGCGCTGCTGGCGGTGCGGGAACCGGCGGCAACGGCGGCAACGGCGGCAACGCGACCATCCGCAACAGCGCCTCGACACAGGACGCCGTCGGCGGCCAGGCCGGGGCCGCCGGGAGCGGTGCAGCCGGCGGCGGCAACGGCGGCAACGGCGGTGGCGCGTACACCGAGGGCACAGGCAAAGCCATCGCCGCCAACGGAGCAGCCGGCGCTGACGGTGGCACCGGAACCGGCGGCAACGGCGGCAACGGCGGCACCGCGGCCATCGACAACAGCGCATCGACGCAGGACGCCGTCGGCGGCCAGGCCGGGGCCGCCGGGAGCGGTGCAACCGGCGGCGGCAACGGCGGCAACGGCGGCAACGCGGAGACCTACGGGAAGGGTAAGGCCATCGCCGCCAACGGAGCAGACGGCGCTGCTGGCGGTGCGGGAACCGGCGGCAACGGCGGCAACGGCGGCAGTGCGTACATCCACAACAGCGCATCGACGCAGGACGCCGTCGGCGGCCAAGCCGGTACCGCCGGGAGCGGTGCAGCCGGCGGCGGCAACGGCGGCAACGGCGGCAACGCGGAGACCTACGGGAAGGGTAAGGCCATCGCCGCCAACGGAGCAGACGGCGCTGCTGGCGGTGCGGGAACCGGCGGCAACGGCGGCAACGGCGGCAACGGCGGCAACGCGACCATCCGCAACGGCGCATCGACGCAGGACGCCGTCGGCGGTGACGGCGGTAACGGCGCGGCAGGCGGAGGCATCGGCGGTCGGGGCGGTGTCGCATTTACCTCCGGAACCGGCGACGCCGCCCCGGGAAGCCAGGGATCCGACGGCACGCCCTAACCCGGTGAGTGGGCGCCACCAGGCTGAAGAGGGCTCAGCCCTGTCGCGCCCAGGCGCTATGCGCCACCCAGGGCGATGCCCGCGCGGCCACCGACCACGCCCACTCCTGCGGCACGTCGATCACCCGGTAGGCCTTGACGCCCGCGGCGGTGGCCGCGATCAGGGTGGCCACCCCGGCGCGGCGCTGAAACCAGCTCTGGCGCACCGTCCAACCGACGATGCCCGCGGTGGCGATGCAGTAACGCCGCTGCTCCCAACTGCCGGTGCGCGCCGACAGCCAGTGCGCATCGACGCTGTGCCCCAGGGCGCGCACCCGGTCGACGGCCAGCAGCGCGGCAACCACCGTCACTACCCCCCAAGCCGGCCAGCACCACGTCGGTAGCTCAACGAATGCCGTCGCGATCGCGAGGCCGGCCCCAATAGCCACCGGCAGCAGCAGCGCCCGAGTCCAGCGCCGACGAGTCGCCGCCGGGCCGTGCTTGCGCAGCGGGCCGGTGACCACCACGGGGTCGGCGACCAAGCCGGTCAAGACGCCCTCGGCGGTGGCCCGCGGGCAGGGCGGCAGCAGGATCGATGACTCCCCTTCCCCGTTGACCCCGGTCATCGCCGCGTCCAGCCGCGCGCCGCCGAACAGCCGCACCAGCAGCGGCCGGCGTAGCGTTCCGCCGCGCAACCGGCGCATGTCGTAGTTGTGCTCGCGCACCCGCAGTAGGCCGTAGCTCAACGCCAGGACATCACCGCTTGTCCCGGAACTGCGGGACAACACCAGGTTTCCGTAGGTCACCAAAGAGCGCAGCACCGCCAACAGCATCGAGAGCACCACCAGCAGGGCAGCGATCAGCGTCAGGCTCTGCTGGACACCGAACTGTTCAGCGGCCTGAAGCCAAGACCGGCTCACCGGCGAATCCTCCAGCGCCGCCCAGACTCCGCTCTGGTACAGCGCCCCCACCGCGGCCCCGACCATCACCAGCCCGGACAGGCTCAGCGGGCTGTAGCGCAACCACGACGGCCGCCACCGCGCCAGCACCGTCGCTGGGGCGGGCGCCGCTCCGGTCGCAGCCCCCGCGGCTTGTCCGGTGTGGGACAGCAACGTCGCGCGCAGTCGAGGGACCTCGCTGCTCTCGACCGCGTTCAGCTCGAAGGCGCTATCCGCGGCGGCATGCTGACCCGTGCTGACTCGCAACACCGTCAGTCCCAGGATCCGATGCAACAGCCGGGCGTCGGTCTCCACCGAGCGAATCCGGTTGCGGGGCACCGAGAGCACCTTGCGGCGCAACAGTCCGGAGCGCAGCTGCACCCGGCCGGCCTCAGGGTCAGGCTCGATGCGGTAGGTGGTGGTGAACCAGCGCGTCACACCCACCACGGCGATCACCGACACCACCGCCAGCACCCAGGGCCGGTTGTCGGTCGCCGAACCGAACACCACCACCGCGATCAGCAGCGGCAGTTCACGCAGCACTTCGTGCAGCGGATGCACCAGCAGCATCCGGGGGCTCAGCCGCTGCCACTGATCAGCGCGCTGTGTGCTGTTCATTCGCCTTCTCCGTACCTGGGCAAAATCCGCCTGCCGGTCGGCATCTCGCCGCGCCCTGCATGGAACCGTAACCGCACGAAGGCTACGAGGCCTCGTCTTCGCCGGCGGCATCGTCGTCGGTGGCCAGGTGGTGCAGGATTCGTTCGTTGAGAGCGGCGAACATGTCGAGCTCAGCCGGAGTGAGCAGATCGATGAAATTTCGGCGCACGTCCTCCACGTGGCCGGGCGCTGCCTTCTCGATGGCGGCGCGGCCAGCCGGCAACAGGCAGACCATGGTGCTGCGGGCGTCCTCGGGGTTGGGCTCCCGACTGATCAGCCCGTCTTTCTGCATGCGCCGCACCTGATGGGAGAGACGGCTCTTCTCCCAGCTCAGTGCTTTGCACAGTGCATGGGCGGGCATGCGGTCTTCGTCGAGAGCCGAAAGCACCGCCAGAACCTCGTAGTCGGCCCCGGACAGGCCTGATTTCTGCAGGCGGCGGTTGAGGTGAGCCTCGATCTGTTGATGCGCGTGCACGAAGGCCCGCCACGCGCGGTCTTCACGCGGGTTGAGCCAGTTCGGTTCCATCGGTCTCCGCACCTCCCCCATATTTGTTGACACATCACCAAACCGGACTTAAGGTTGAAGAATCAACCTTTTCGAGCGTCAGTATAGATGGGACACCTCATGAACAGCATCAGCATCATCGGCACCGGGAACATGGCCCGCGCCATCGGCGAGCTCGCGGTAGCGGGCGGCAACACCGTCGAGATCATCGGCCGCGATCAGGCCAAGGCCGCCGACCTGGCCAAGACTCTCGGCGGCGGCGCCACAACTGGAGAGTTCGGCGCCGTACCGGCCGGGCACATCGTCATCGTTTCGCTGTTGTACGCCAACGTCGTTCCGGTCGTCGCCCAGTACGGCGACGCCCTGGCAGGCAAAGTCATCGTCGACATCAGCAACCCCTTCAACCCTGCGGCCGACGGGCTGGCCACCCCCGAGGGCACCTCGATCGCGCAGCAAGTCGCCAAGGCGGCCCCGGCCAGCGCCAGCGTGGTGAAGGCCTTCAACACCATCTTCGGTGTTGTCCTGACCCAGGGCCGGCCGCTCGACGTCTTCCTCGCCGGCGACGACGCGCGCGCCAAGGCGGCCGTCGCGGAGTTCATCGAGAGCCTGGCGTTGCGCCCGCTGGATGTCGGCGGCCTGAACATGGCGCACTGGCTGGAAGGAACGGGCCTGGTCATGATGGGCCTGGCCCGCCACGGGGTGGGGAACTACGACTTCGCCCTCGGCGCCACCGCCGCCGCCTGAACCGCAGCGCCGCCGATCCAAGCCATGAGCGAGCAGGGGCGTTGCACGCCCCAGCAATGGTTGATGAATCACTGAAAGGATTTATGATGAAACTTGGTTTCGCACTTCCGTTCGTCGGACCCGCTGTCAGCAGCGCCGCCGGGCTGGGCGAGTTCTGCCGTGGACTCGAGGACCTTGGCTACGACACGCTGTGGGTCGGCGATCGCCTGGTGACGCCGGTCGATATGCAGAGCACCTATCCGGGCAAAGAGCAGCCGTACCCGCCGCAGATGACCCGCTACCTCGACCCGGTGCTGGTGTGGACCGTCGCCGCGACGGCGACCAGCCGGATTCGACTGAACGCCAGCACGCTCAGCACGTTCTACTACGAGCCGGTGCACCTGGCCCGGCTGCTGACCACACTCGACGTACTCAGCGAAGGCCGCCTCGACGTGGGTGTGGGAATCGGATGGATGAAGGACGAACACGACATCGCCCGCAGCGCGAACTGGCACCGACGCGGGCAGATGCTCGATGACGTGCTGGCGTTCCTGCACGAGTGGTGGACGACCACCCCGGTGTCCTGGGACAGCGAGTTCTTCTCGCTGCCTCCGGTCCATGCCGACCTGCGCCCGGTGCAGCCCGGTGGTCCGCCCATCTGGATCGGCGGTGCCAGCGAGGCCGCGATGCGCAGGGTCGGCCGCAGCGGTACCGGCTGGCTCGGTGTCGAGGGGCTGCAGGACGAGGTCACCGACCACCTGTGGTCGATCGCGCGCCATGCCGCCAAGGACGCGGACCGCGATCCGGACGCGCTCAGAACAGCCATGCGGATCAACCTCGAACCGGGCACATCGGTTGACACGGTTGCCGGCAAACTCGAGCGCCTCGCCGGCACCGGTGCTGATGAGGCGATCGTGGACGCCTTCGCCATGTTTCCCACCCTCGACGAGATGCTCGATTTCGCCGGCCAGGTGATCGCTCGATGGAGTGATCGGGGAAAGCTTGCTCGTTGTGGCTAGCCGCCGAATTCGGCCCTGACCATCACGTGGCGTCCTCGGGACCCAGCGCCGCGATGTCGGTCAATTGCGCCACGATGCGGTCGGCGACGGGGGCATCCAGCGCCACGATGTGCACCGCGCCCGCCGACGACGCGGTGGTGACCCGCACATTGGCCAGCCCCAGCAGCCGGTCCAGCGGGCCCCGGTAGGTGTCGACGGTCTGCACCCGCGAGATCGGCGCGATCCGGCGCTCCTGCACCATCCAGCCGGTGCGGGTGAACACAGCCTGGTCACTGACGTCCCACCGGTGCACCCGGTAGCGCCACAGCGGGGCGATCACCGCCGACACCAGCAGCCCCAGCGCGGTGACCGCCAGAGCGGCGGTGTGCAGCCAGGCCAACCGCTCATCGGCTAGCGCCCAACCCACCTGTAACAGCGCCAGAAACAACCAGGGCACCGCACCGACCAGCGCCCAGACCAACGGCGCTCGGGAGCTGGGCTTATTGGTGGGATCGACCAGGCTGATCGCCGGGGACCCGTCTGCGTGCTGCGCCATGTAGGAGAGGATGTCAGGACGCAGGCCCGGCCGCACCGTCGACCGCGCGACCGCGCGACCGGCGAAAAACCATCCGGCGCACGATGCGTCACGTGAGTATCGTTTGTCACATGAGTAGCCGGGATAAGTGGGCTGCGGAAGACGTGCCGGATCAAACCGGCCGCGTCGCGGTAATCACTGGCTCCAACACCGGAATCGGCTATCACACCGCGGAGATACTCGCCGGGCACGGCGCGTTGGTGGTGCTGGCGGTGCGCGACCTCGAGAAGGGCGACGCGGCGGCGAAACGGATCCACAGCGCCAGCCCGCAGGCACGCGTGGAGGTCCAGGAACTCGATCTCAGTTCGCTCGCGTCGATCCGCGAAGCCGCCGAGGCCTTGGGCACCGCCCATCCCCGGATCGATCTGCTGATCAACAACGCCGGCGTCATGTACACCCCTAAACAGCGCACCGACGACGGCTTCGAGCTGCAGTTCGGCGTCAACCATCTGGGGCACTTCGCGCTGACCGGCCTGCTGCTGCCGCGGATGATGCGGGTGAAGGGGTCCCGCGTGGTGACCGTCAGCAGCATGGCGCACCGGATCATGGCCGCGATCCACTTCGACGACCTGCAGTGGGAGCACGGCTACAACCGGATCGCCGCCTACGGGCAGTCCAAGCTGGCCAACTTGATGTTCACCTACGAACTGCAGCGCCGACTGGCCGCCAAACGCCGCTCGACCATCGCCGTCGCGGCGCACCCCGGCACCGCCAACACCGAACTGAACCGGCACCTGCCGCCATTACTGCGTCCCGCGGACCGCTTGCTGATGCCTCTGGTCGTGCAGAGCGCCGCGATGGGCGCGTTGCCCACGCTGCGCGCCGCCACCGACGCAGAGGTGACCGGCGGGCAGTACTACGGTCCGAGCGGCATCGGTGAGCAGCGCGGATATCCCAAGCTGGTGGACGCCAGCAAGCAGGCGCACGAAGTCGAATTGCAGCAGCGGTTGTGGACGGTCTCGCAGGAGCTGACAGGAATCACCTTCCCGGTCTGAGTCAGACTGTCGGGATGCGATCCGTCGAAGAGCACCAACGGGCCGTCACCGACCTGATCGCGGCCCGACCACCGGTCACGGTCGCACTGGCCGATGCCGAGGGACTGGTACTGGCCGCGGACGTGATCGCACCGATCTCGCTGCCGGTCTTCGACAACTCCGGGATGGACGGCTATGCCGTGCTCGCCGATGACATCGCCGACGCGACACCCGAATCGCCGGTGAGTTTGCCTGTCACCGAAGACATTCCGGCCGGACGCACCGATATCCCCACGCTGACACCGGGCACCGCGCACCGCATCATGACCGGGGCACCGATCCCGTACGGCGCTGACGGGGTGATTCCCGTCGAGGCCACCGACGGCGGCATCGATGTGGTCCAGATCAACGCCGCCACCGCCAAGGGCCGCCACATCCGTCGGGCCGGTGGAGATGTCGCCGAGGGCGCCACCGTGCTCTGGGCGGGGCAACTCGTCAGCGCGCCGGCGGCCGGCCTGGCTTCGGCACTGGGTCTGGCCGAGCTCACGGTGCGGCCCCGCCAACGCGTGCTGGTGATCTCCACCGGTTCCGAACTGATCAAACCCGGCACGCCGCTGGCGCCCGGCCAGATCTATGAATCCAACGGGGTGATGCTGTCGGCCGCGGTACGTGACGCCGGCGCCGAGGTGGTGGCCGCGGTGACGGTCGCCGACGACACCGCCGCGTTCACCGACGTCCTCAACCGCTACGGCGTGCGGGAGGGGGCGGTGGATCTGGTGATCACCAGCGGCGGAGTCAGCGCAGGAGCCTACGAGGTGGTCAAGGACGTCTTCGGCCGCGACGGCGACCAGGGAGTGCACTTCGTCAAGGTGGCGATGCAGCCCGGGATGCCGCAGGGCATCGGCCGCGTCGGCTCGCCTGGGTCCGGAGCCACCATCATCACGCTGCCGGGCAACCCGGTCAGCGCCCAAGTGTCCTTCGAGGTCTTCGTCCGGCCCGCGCTGCGCCGCGCGATGGGTCTGTCCAAGGCGGATCGCCCGCGCCGCACCGCGATACTGAGCGAGAAACTGGTCTCACCGGCCGGCAAGCGGCAGTTCCGGCGCGGGCTGCTCGACTACGAAACCGGGACGGTCACCAACTATGGGCCGCCGGCTTCGCACCATCTGCGCTACCTGGCTTCGGCCAACTGCCTCCTGGACATCGCCGACGAAGTGACCGAGCTGCCGGTGGGCACCGAGGTGGAAGTCTGGGACCTCACCGGCTGAACCGCCCAGCTTCTAAGATGGCCCAATGGCCAGACGCCCCCGCGCAGCAGATGATCCCGGCGGTCTTCGGCACCTGATCGAGCTGGTGCGCTCGACGGTGCCGCCGATGCACAGTGCCGGGCTGCCGTTCGTCGGCAGTGCGCTGGGCGTGGCTCTGCTGGGCCGCAAACGGCCTTGGCTGCGCGGTGCCGGGCTGCTGGCCGCGGGCGCCTGCGCCGGGTTCTTCCGGCATCCGCACCGGGTGCCCCCCACCCGTCCCGGTGTGGTGGTGGCCCCCGCCGATGGTGTGGTCTGCCTGGTCGATTCGGCACCTCCGCCGCCGGAGCTGGACCTGCCCGATACTCCATTGCCGCGGGTGAGCATCTTCATGTCGGTCTTCGACGCCCACGTGCAACGGGCTCCGATCGGCGGTGAGGTGATCGAGGTGCTGCACCGGGCCGGCCGGTTCGGGTCCGCGGACCGCGCCGAAGCCGCCGAAGACAACGAGCGCAACAGCGTGCGGATCCGCACCGCCGACGGTGCCGAGGTGATCGCCGTGCAGGTCGCCGGGCTGGTGGCGCGGCGCATCCTCTGCGAAACCCGGCCCGGTGATCATCTGGCGATCGGCGATACCTACGGCTTGATCCGCTTCGGTTCGCGACTCGACGTCTACCTGCCGGTCGGGACGCAGCCGCTGGTCGGCGTCGGCCAGCGCATGGTCGCCGGCGAGACCGTCCTGGCCGACCTGTCATGACCACTCCTGCCCAGCAGGCCCGTAGCCGGGGCCCGGTGGGTCTGCACATCCTGCCCAGTTCGATGACGGTGCTGGCGATCTGCGCCGGACTGACCTCGATCAAGTACGCGCTGGACGGGCAGCCGCACCTCGCGATGGCCCTGATCGCCGCCGCGGCCATCCTCGACGGCCTGGACGGCCGGGTGGCACGCATCCTGGACGCCGAGTCGCGGATGGGCGCCGAGATCGATTCACTGGCCGACGCCGTCGACTTCGGGGTGGCGCCCGCGGTGGTGATCTATGTGACGCTGCTGTCGACGCAGCCGGCGGGCTGGATCGTGGTGCTGCTGTATGCGGTGTGCGTGGTGCTGCGGCTGGCCCGGTTCAACACCCTGCTCGACGACGCCACCCTGCCGGCCTACACCCGGGAGTTCTTCGTCGGCATGCCCGCCCCGGCCGGTGCCATCACACTGATGGGCCTGCTGGCCGCCAAGCTGGAGTTCGGCGACGGATGGTGGACGTCGCAATGGTTCACCTGCACCTGGGTGGTGGGCACGTCGATGCTGTTGGTCAGCCGAATCCCGATGCGCAAGATGCACGCCGTCTCGGTACCGCCGCACCTGGCCGCCGCGCTGCTGGCGGTGCTGGCGCTGGTGGCCGCCGCCGCGTTCCTGTTCCCCTACGTGCTGGTCCTGGTGCTGATCGGGGCCTACCTGTGCACCATTCCGTTCTCGGTCCGCAGCCAGCGCTGGGTTGCCGCACATCCGGAGGCGTGGGAAGACGCCCCCAAGGAGCGCCGGGCAGCGCGGCGGGCAATCCGCCGGGCGCAGCCGAGCCGCCGCCCCGGCGTGCGGCGGGGCATCCGACGGCCCAGTGGGCAGTCGATGGCCCGGTTGCGACTGCGCAAGCCGGGTCGGTAGCGGCGCCGTTACCGGGCGCAGTAATCCTGCGTCGCCGACGCCAATGCGCGCCGGTAGAACTCATCGAGCTGGCGCGCCTCGCTGACGGCTCGGGTTGCCTCGTCGAGTTGCCCGGCGCAATCCGCTGAGTGCAACAGCCCCCACCGTTGGCCGATCTGGGCCAGCATGACCTGGTTGAAGCCGTCGATGCGCGCCCGCGAGGCCACCAGTTCGGGAGCGGTGGATGGGGCGGTCGCCGGGTCCAGCTTCCACTGGGAGAACCGGTAGTGCTCAGCGGCTTCGGTCGCGGCGATCTGGTCGGCGAAGATCCGCCGCACGTAGTCGGGGTCGAGGTCTTTCCCGGCGGCCTCAGTCGCCAGCTTCGCCAGTTGCTGGTCGACCCGCGCGGGGTCCTCGATGGCGCCGCCGGTCTGCCATTTGATCGCCGCCACGTCGTCGGCGACCTGCAGCCGCTGGGCGGCGGCGTCCACCAGGTCGGCCAGCGTGCTGTCGGCGCGGGCCGCTGGCGGTGCCGCGAGCAGCGCAACCGCGCCGATCGCCAGCGTCAGCGGGCGGGCGTATGTCGATAATGACCGCATGGGTTCTATTGAAGAGCACCGGAGCGGCGATGCTTCGCGGACCTCATCCCGGCACCTGACGCTGATCGCCCGGCTCAACACCTCCGCCGTCGACGCCCGCCGCGGGGTGGTACGGCTGCACCCCGAAGCCGTTGCTGCCCTGGGCATCCGGGAGTGGGATGCGGTCTCGCTGGCCGGTTCGCGCACGACGTCGGCGGTGGCGGGGCTGACGGGGCCGAACGCCCCTGCCGGCGTGGCGCTGCTCGACGACGTGACGCTGTCCAACGCCGGCCTGCGTGACGGCACCCAGGTCGTGGTGGCCGCGGTGACCGTCTACGGCGCCCGGTCGGTGACGCTGAGCGGGTCAGCGCTGGCCTCCCAGACGTTATCGCCCACCACGTTGCGCCAGGCGCTGCTGGGCAAGGTGATGACGGTCGGCGACGCGGTCTCCCTGCTGCCCCGCGACCTCGGGCCCGGCACGTCCACTATCCCCGGTTCCAGGGCGGCTGCCACCGCATTGGCGTCGGCGGTCGGCATCAGCTGGACCTCGGAACTGTTGACGGTCACCGGGGTGGATCCAGCCGGGCCGGTCAGCGTGCAGCCCAACTCGCTGGTCACCTTTGGCAGCGCCCCCACCGCCCCGGTGACGACCATCGCCAAGCCGCCCGTCCCGGCCCGCGTCGCCATCGATGAACTCAAGGGCTGCGAGGCGCAGGCCGCCAAGCTCGCCGAGTGGCTCAAGCTCGCGCTCGACGAACCGCAGCTGTTGAAAACCCTGCGGGCGGGAACGAACCTCGGTGTGCTGGTGTCGGGTCCGGCCGGGGTGGGAAAGACGACCCTGGTCCGGGCGGTGTGCGAGGGCCGCCGGCTCATCGAGCTGGACGGCCCCGAGATCGGGGCGCTGGCCGCCGATGAGCGGCTGGCCGCGGTGCGTTCGGCGGCTACGCAGGTCTGCGATGGCGGCGGGGTGCTGCTGATCGCCGATGTCGACACGCTGTTGCCCGAACCGTCGGAGCCGGTGGCAACGCTGATCCTCGCCGAACTGCGCAACGTGGTGTCCACCGAAGGGGTGGCGTTCATCGCGACCTCGGCGCTTCCGGACCATGTCGATCCCCGACTGCGGGCGCCCGAACTGTGCGATCGCGAGATCCGGCTGAGTCTTCCCGACGGCGCGACCCGGGCAGCGCTGTTGGCCACCCTACTCATCTCGGTGCCCACCGCGGAGCTGACGTTGGGTGAGATCGCCGAACGCACACCGGGTTTCGTGGCCGCAGACCTTGCCGCACTGGTACGCGAGGCGGCGCTGCGGGCGGCGTCGCGGGCCAGCGACAACGATGAGGAACCCAAACTCACCCAGGAGGACCTGCTCGGAGCGCTCAGCGTGATCCGGCCGCTGTCGCGCTCGGCGGCCGCCGAGGTTTCCGTAGGCTCGGTCACCCTCGACGACGTCGGCGACATGGTCGCCACCAAACAGGCACTGACCGAAGCGGTGCTGTGGCCGCTGCAGCACCCGGACACGTTCACCCGCCTGGGCGTCGACCCGCCACACGGCGTGCTGCTCTACGGCCCGCCCGGCTGCGGCAAGACCTTCGTGGTGCGCGCCCTGGCGGGGTCTGGTCGCGTCAGCGTGCATTCGGTCAAAGGCGCGGAGCTGATGGACAAATGGGTGGGCAGCAGCGAGCGAGCGGTACGGGATCTGTTCCAGCGCGCCCGCGATTCGGCGCCCTCGCTGGTGTTCCTCGACGAAATCGACTCCCTGGCACCGCGGCGCGGGCAAAGCTTCGATTCCGGGGTCACCGACCGGGTGGTGGCCGCGCTGCTCACCGAACTCGACGGCGTCAACCCATTGCGCGACGTAGTGGTGGTCGGCGCCACCAACCGCCCCGAGCTGATCGACCCGGCGCTGACCCGTCCGGGCCGGCTGGAGAAGCTGGTGTTCGTCGAACCGCCGGATGCCGATGCCCGCCGCCAGATCCTGCGGGTGTCCGGCAAATCGGTTCCCCTGCATGGTGACGTCGACCTCGACGCGCTGGCCGCGGATCTGGAGGGTTACAGCGCCGCGGACTGTGTGGCACTGCTGCGCGAAGCCGCACTGACGGCCATGCGGCGCAGTATCGACGCCGCCGACGTCACCGTAGCCGACATCGCTGCGGCACGCGAAAATATCCGTCCCTCACTGGATTCCGCTCAGGTCGACGCGCTGCGTTCGTTCGCAGACAACCGCTGAGCTCTCAGTACGGCGAGTTCAGGACACTTCGACCAGCGCGGCAAGCCGGGACAATGAGGCCGCGAGCTTGTCCGCGGTAGTGGCCCGGGCGCGAGCGAGGCGGTTCGGGTCGGATAGCTCCGACCAGTCGTAGGTGTGGGTTACTCGAGTGCGCGCCGGCCCGAGCGGCTCGAGCTCCCACCGCCACAGGTGGCCCGGCGGCGCACACCCGGGGGCCGCTGGGCGCCAGGCGATACGGCGTCCTTCCTCGAACTCCACCACGTGGTTCTCCCGGACCGTTCCCATGGTCAGCGTCATGGTGAAAACGTCCCCGACGGCATGAACTCGTTGGCCCGGTGCGGCTTCGGCCAGATTCGCGTTGCCGTCCCAGCGTGGCTGCCGGGCCGGGTCGGCGATGAAGTCGAAGATCAGCTTCGCCGGCGCCGCGATCACCCTGCTGGAGCTGACGACCTTCGCCGGCAGTGCCGAGCCGACCCGATGCAAGGTGCCTTCGGGGTCGACATAGGCGAATTCCCTGAGCTGGTAGTCAGTGTCGACCGGTTCGACGAAGCGCCCCGGCACGCCCGACGCCGACCATTGCGCGTAGAGCGCGTCGGCGTCGTCGACATAGAAGTACACACTGGCGGCGGTGCGCAGCGGATCATGCTCGGCCCACTCCGAAAGGTGCAACGAAACCGGTCCGCGATCGGCGAATCCGTATCGGGCCGGGCCGCTGTAGTGATTGACGGTGAAGCCGAGCCGGCGGTAGCGCTCCAGCGCAGCGTCGAGGTCTCGCACGGGAATGATCGGTGCGACCGAGGTGAACTCGATGTCGGCCATAGCGTCAGCGTACGTCGAGGCACCAACGGCTAGCGGCCGCGCTGCTGCTCGTATCCGCTGGTGAGCCAATACACCGCCCGATCAAGGCTGGGCAGCATGTCGGTGATGGCGATCTCGCCGGCGGCGAACCGCGCGGACAACCCGTACACCAGGTTGGAGATGATGACGTCCAGGTCGGCGATGAAGGATTCGTCGACGCCGGACATCGCCGCCAGCATTGCCGGTCCCACCGCGTCCAGGCCGCGGCGAACCAAGGCGTCACCGCCGGGGGCCGACCGTGCCCGCACGTAAGCCGTCAGCATCGCCGGATGCCGCTCCCAGGGCTCGAAGATGGTGCGGTACAAGCTCATCAGCGCCGCATAGATGGATTCGCCGGGCTCGCGTGCGTGCGGCGCGATACCCGAGTAGCGGTTCTGCTGCATCCAGGTGTCCAGCGCCGCCAGGATCAGTTCGTCGCGGGTGGCATAGCGCTTGTAGATGGTCGCCAGTGACATCCGGGCGCGCCGGGCGACCTCACGCAGCTGCACCGCGTCATAGCCCTCGGTCTCCAGAATCTCGACCACGATGGCCAAGATCCGGCCTTCCGCACTGTCCATCAATCACCCCTTGCCGCCGATGAGTAACCAGGTTACCGTAGCCGCATGGGTTCTCTGAGTGGGCAGGTTGCGTTCATCACCGGCGCGGCGCGAGGGCAGGGCCGCAGTCATGCGGTGCGACTGGCCGCCGAGGGCGCCGACATCATCGGGGTCGATATCTGCGCCGATATCTCTTCCACCGGCTATTCGATGGGCTCGGCAGCAGAGCTCGACGAGACCGTGGCTTTGGTGGAAGCCCAGGGCGGCAAGATGCTCGCATCGGTCGCCGACGTCCGCGACTTTCCGGCCCTGAAGACTGCGTTGGATGCCGGCGTCGAGCACTTCGGCCGCCTCGACATCGTCTGCGCCAACGCGGGTATCGCCACGATGGCGTTTCGCGAGCTGACCGACGACGAAGATCTACAGCTGTGGACCGACGTGCTCGACGTCAATCTCGTCGGCGCGTTCCACACCGCCAAGGCCGCGATTGGGCACCTGATCGCCGGCAATCGGGGCGGTTCGATCGTGTTCACCAGCTCGACTGCCGGGCTGATCGGATTCGGCGGCATGCAAGGCGGCGGCCTGGGCTACGCCGCGTCCAAGCACGGCATCGTCGGCCTGATGCGCACGCTGGCCAATGCTCTGGCCCCGCACAGCATTCGGGTCAACAGCGTGCACCCGACCGGGGTGAACACCATGATGGCGACCAACCCGGCGATGACCGAATTCCTCGAGAACTATCCCGGCGGCGGACCACACCTTCAGAATCCGCTGCCGGTGCAGTTGCTCGAGCCCGAGGACATCAGCGCCGCTATCGCCTACCTGGTGTCCGACGCCGGGAAGTACGTCACCGGGGTCACGCTGCCCGTCGACGCAGGGTTCTGCAACAAGCTATGACCGGGCGCGTAACCGGCAAGAAGGTGTTGGTCACCGGAGCCGCACGGGGGATGGGACGCAGCCACGCGGTGCGCCTGGCCGAGGAGGGCGCCGACCTGATCCTGGTCGACGTCTGCGCATCACTGCCCGAGGTCGACTATCCGCTGGCCACGATCGAAGATCTCGACGAGACCGCAGATTTGGTGCGACAGCTTGGCCGCCGCGCCGTCACCCACGTCGTGGACGTGCGCGACGCCGCGGCCTTGACCGCTGCGGTCGCCGAGGGTGTCGCCCAGTTGGGCGGCCTGGACGCCTCGATCGCCAATGCCGGCGTGATCACCGCGGGGACCTGGGACACCACCACCTCGGCGCAGTGGCGCACCGTTGTCGATGTGAACCTGATCGGCACGTGGAATACCTGTGCGGCGGCGCTGCCGCATCTGGTTTCCCACGGCGGCAGCCTGGTCAACATCAGCTCGGTGGCCGGGCTGAAGGGCAGCCCTTTGCATACGCCCTATACCGCCTCCAAACACGGTGTCGTCGGCATGAGCCGGGCACTGGCCAATGAGCTTGCCGCGGTGAACGTTCGGGTAAACACCGTGCACCCCACCGGGGTGGAGACCGGGATGCGCCCGGACGGGCTGCACGGGCTGCTGGCCGAGACGCGCTCCGATCTGGCCCCGATCTTCAGTAACGCCTTGCCGATCGTGATGACCGAGGCGCGCGATGTCAGCAACGCGGTGCTGTTCTTGGTCTCCGACGAGTCTCGGCACGTGACCGGACTGGAATTCAAAGTCGATGCCGGCGTCACCCTGCGGTGAGGCGGGGCACGGTGCCCACGCCTTCGCCGAGCTGCTGAAGCTGCCGGTTCCCGCGGACACCACGACCGCGGCGGCGACCCTGCTGGATTTCGTGTTCGCGCAGGTCTGGCAACGTCCAGGATTGAGTCGCCGGGACCGGTGGTTCGTCGCGCTGCCATGCGTTGCCGCCGCCGACACCGAGCAGCCGTTGCGCGACCACATCTACGCCGCCCTGATCAACGGCGACGTGACGATCGAGGAGATGCGCGAAACCGTCCTGCATTTCGCGGTGTATTCGGGCTGGCCCAAGGCATCACTGTTCAACATGACCGTCGACGAGCAATGGGCACGCATCCATGGCGAGCGCGGCGAGCCCATTCCGCCTGCGGCGCCACTGCTGCCGCTGACCACGCCAAGTGACCCCGAGGCGCGGCTACAGACCGGCGAGCAGGCCTTCCGCGACGTCAACTGTCTGCCCTTCGCGCCGGTGCGAGACGACCCGTATTCGGGAGCGGGCATTCTGAATTTCGTTTTCGGCGAGATGTGGCTGCGGCCCGGACTGGGCATGAAACAGCGGCGCCTGGTGACCGTGGCGTGTGTGGCGTTCCAGGACGCGCCGTACCCGATCCTCAGCCACGTCTATGCCGCACTGAAAAGCAGGGACGTCTCGTTCGACGAGATAGACGAGGTTGCACTGCATTTCGGCGCGTATTACGGCTGGGCAAAAGCCTCCCGGCTGATGCAGGTGATCGAGGAACAGAAGCAGCGCGTCACGCAGGAGTGGGCCGCCGGGAACTAGCCCACCGGGTCGAATTCGATGTGCAGCGCCGTCAGCCCGCGCAGCAGGAACGTGGGCTCATAGGAGTAGCGCCGCTGACCGGCGGGCCCGTGGTGGGCCTCGCTGATCCTGATGTCACGCATCCGGTCCAGCATCCGGTGAATCGTGATACGCCCCTCGACCCGGGCCAGCGGAGCGCCGGCGCAGGTGTGGATGCCACGGCCGAAAGCGATGTGCTCACGCACGTTCTTGCGGTCCAGTCGGAACTCGTCGGGATTGGAGAACTTGCGTGGATCCCGGTTCGCCGCACCCAGACACAGCATCAGCACGGTGCCGGCTTTGATCGGCACCCCACCTAACGTGGTGGTCTTACGGGCGAGCCGAAAGTCGATCTTGGTGGGACTCTGAATTCGCAGCGCCTCCTCGATGAAGGCGGGGATCAGTGCGGGGTTGTCGCGCAACGTCTGCTGGAGCTCGGGTTGATCGCCCAGGGTTTGCACCGCCGCCCCCAGCAACTTGGTGACGGTCTCCTGACCGGCACCGAACAGGAAGGTGGCCGGGTGCACCACCTCCAGCAGTTCCGGCGTGGAACCGTCGGGGTAGGTGGCGGCGGCCAGGGTACTGAGAACGTCACCACGAGGTTCCCGCCGTCGCTCGGTGAGGTAGCCGCTGAACTTCTCGTCGAGGTACTGCAGGGGATTGAGCCCCACCGGTGTGCCGTCGAGGGAGCCGACATGTTGCCCCTCCCGATGCCCAGCACCCAGCGCGCTGCGGAACTCGGCGCGATCCTCCTCAGGAACCCCGAGTAGATCGGTGATGGCCAGGGTCGCATAGGGTTTGGCGTAGTCGAACAGGAATTCGCAGCGGCCCGTCCCGATGAACTCGTCGAGCTGCGTATCGGTCAGCTTCCAGATGAACTCCTCGTTCTCCTTCAGCCGCTTAGGGGTCAGCAGCCCGCTCAGCAGCGAGCGGGCCCGGGTATGCGCCGGCGGATCCATCACCACGACGTGCTCGAAGATCGGGAATTCGTGCCGGTGCGCCTCGATCTGTTCGGTGATGTCGTCGCCCTCGGGCTCGAACGGCAGCGGGGGAAACGGCCCGCCGATGGCATTGACCGCAGAGAATGAGTCATGGTCCTTGAAGGCGGCGAGCACCTCGTCGTAGCCGGTGACGGCAACGACGCCGTGATGCGGCTCGGCGAATACCGGCCCGTTTGCGCGCAGGTATTCGTAGTAGTCGTAGGGATCTTGGGTGACGGCCTGATCGGAGAAGTAGTCCACCGCCGCGAGATCCACCATCACCCGATAAGCCCTTCGCTCGCGCCGCGACCTCGTCGCGCTGATCGATCGATCAAATTGCTAGAATGCGTCATGCCTACCACGCGCGGCGCCGGACGGTCAAGCAATCGCAACCCCGGGCCGGCGTGAATGGCGGCTCCGCGCAAAGCCAAATCGACCGACAACGCCACCCGACGCCGCCTGATCGAGGCGACGGCACGATTGATGCGCGACGAAGGCTATGCCTCGGCGACCTCACGGCGGGTCGCGGCCGAGGCCGGTGTGCGCCAAGCCCTGGTCTACTACTACTTCCCCACCATGGATGATCTGTTCGTCGAGGTGCTGCGGGCCGGCGCCGATGTCGCGCTGGACCGGATGCGCGCCGCCCTGACCGACGACGATCCACTGCGCACACTGTGGGAAATCAATAGCGATACCCGCATGACCAGCTTAAACACCGAGTTCATGGCATTGGCCAACCATCGCAAGGCCATCCGGACCGAACTCAAGGCCTATGCCGAGCGAGTGCGTGACATCGAAACCGCAGCCGTCACGGTGGCGCTGCGCGCCAACGGTGTCGATCTGGCGGAATACCCGCCGATTGCGATCTCGATCCTGATCGCCCAAACCGCGCGCAACCTGTGTAACGAGAGCGCTGTCGGCGTCACCCAAGGGCACGACGAACTGCGCGCACTGATCGATCGACAACTGGGCCGATTGGGACCGCCGCCCACTACTTCCTAACCCGCGCGGCCGCGGCGACTGTTGACAACCCCACCTGATTGGTGTCACCGTTGCCACCGTTGCTGATCGATCGACCAATTATTTGGAGGTGCGGATATGAGCGGAAGAGTCGAAGGTAAAGTCGCCTTCATCACCGGCGCGGCCCACGGTCAGGGCCGCAGCCACGCGGTGCGGCTGGCCGAGGAGGGCGCCGACATCATCGCGATCGACGTCTGCAAGCGGATCGTCAAGGATTCCCCCATTCCGCCGGCCACCCCGGAGGACCTGGCCGAGACCGTCGATCTGGTCAAGGCCCGCGGCCGTCGGATCTTCACCGCCGAAGTCGATGTGCGCGACTATGACGGGCTCAAGGCCGCGGTGGACGCCGGCGTGGAAGAACTGGGCGGCCTGAACATCGTCGTGGCCAACGCCGGCATCGGCAACGGCGGCGACACCCTGGACCAGACCAGCGAACACGACTGGCAGGAGATGATCGACGTCAACCTCTCCGGAGTGTGGAAGACGGTCAAAGCCGCCGTACCGCACCTGATTTCCGGAGGCAAAGGCGGCTCGATCGTGCTGACCAGCTCCGTCGGCGGATTGAAGGCCTACCCACACTGCGGCAACTACGTCGCGGCCAAGCACGGCGTGGTGGGCATCATGCGCTCCTTCGCAGTCGAGTTGGGCCACCAGAACATTCGCGTCAACACCGTGCACCCCACCCACGTCAGCACCGGAATGATCATGAACGAGGGCACCTGGAAGATGTTCCGCCCGGACCTGGAGAACCCGGGCCCCGAGGACATGGCCCCGATCTGCCAGATGTTCCACACCCTGCCGGTGCCCTGGGTGGACGCGGTCGACATCAGCAACGCGGTGTTGTTCCTGGCCTCCGACGAGGCCCGGTATGTCACCGGACTTACGCTCACCGTCGACGCGGGAAGCTGCCTGAAGTAACCCACCCCGCCGACTCTGCGTCCACCAGAAACCTCACTCGCACTTTTTCCCGGTGGGCGCAGAGTCAACGAGGGATGTCGAATTCGACTCGCGCCGAGACGGTCTCAATCGCCTCGTACAACGCAGCCAAGCGGTCGGACAGCGACGGCGCCGCCAGCACCGCGTAGCGGTCGGCCTCCCCCATCGGGACCCGGCAGGCCAGCGAGTACAGCCGCTGCGCCGGATCCAGCGAGCGCAGCCGTCGACCACCCAGCAGACTGTTGCGCCCCGACATCACCCACCGTCGCTGGGCTTGGGCCATCCGCTTGTGCAGCGCGACAATGCGATCCTCGAGCTCACCGAACTGCTTGTCAGTCACCGGTTCTGACGGCTCGTCAGGCCACTCCTCGGTGATCGCCCGCGGGTAGGGATCGTCGGCGAGCCATTCACGCACCCGGATTCGCTCCCCGGTCAGGCAACGCAATGCGTACCGTCCTGACCCGAGTTCGCTGCACTGGGTGATGCGGGCCATCGCGCCGACGTCGTTGCGCTGCTCACCACCGCCCACCTCCCGGCCGCGAGCGATCAGCACCACCCCGAAGCGCGGATCGCCGCTGCGAATCAGTTCGCCGACCAGCACGGTGTAGCGCAACTCGAAGATCCGCAGCGATAGCTCCTCGCCGGGCAGCAACACCCATTCCAGCGGGAACATCGGCAGTTCCATCACGAGATATCGAGCTCGCCCACCAGTGCATCGACCACGGCACGCAGATCGCCGTCGTGTTCCTCGGCGACCCGGCGCTGGCGCTGGTACGACGCGCCCGTTCGGTAGATGTCGGCGACGGCCGCCAGCTCGTCGGCGCACTGCAGTCGCGCGGCGACCGGCTCCAGCCGGTTGAGCAGCTCATCGAGGTCCTCGGTGACCAGCCGCTCGTTGCTGTCGGCATCCAGGATGATCTCGGCGTCCAGCCCGTAGCGGGCCGCGCGCCACTTGTTCTCCTGCACATGCCAGGGCGGCATGGTGGGCAGGGATTCGTCGGCTTCCAGCCGCCGGTCCAGATCGACGATCAGGCAGTGCGTCAACGCCACCAGGGCGCCCAGCTCACGCAGGTTGGACACCCCGTCGCAGACCCGCACCTCGATGGTGCCCAGATGTGGTGATGGCCGGATGTCCCAACGGATTTCGTTGGTGTGGTCGATGATCCCGGTCTTCTTCTGGTCGTAGACGAAACCCTCGAACTCTTCCCAGGTCTGGAATTGGAACGGCAGCCCCGCCGTGGGCAACTGCTGGAACATCATCGCGCGGTTGCTGGCGTAACCCGTGTCGTGGCCGTCCCACCACGGCGACGACGCCGACAACGCCAGCAGGTGCGGATAGTGCTGCAGCAGCGACGAGATGATCGGCATCACCTTGTAGGACGAGGAGACACCGACGTGGACGTGCACCCCCCAGATCAGCATCTGCCGGCCCCACCACTGGGTGCGTTTGATCAGCTCGGCGTAGCGCGGCGCGTCGGTCAGCTTCTGTGCCGACCACTGCGCGAACGGGTGGGTGCCGGCGCCGAACAGTTCCATACCCTGGGCGTGCACGATCGGCCGGGTCGTCGTCAGCGTCTGGCGCAGGTCCTCGATGGCCTCGCCGGTGTTGTCGCAGATACCGGTGACGAGCTCGACGGTGTTGCGCAGCAATTCCTTGTGCACGCGCGGGTTTTCGCCAAGCTCGGACAGGACCGCGCTGGCTTCGTTGCTCAGATCACGGGTCTGGGCGTCGACCAAGGCCAGCTCCCATTCCACGCCGATCGTGGGGCGGGCGCTGCGAGCGAACTCGATTCGGGCTTCCGATCTCGAGGAAGCCCAGTTCGGCGGGCTATCCGGCGCCGATGACACCACAGGCAATCCGCTTTCCGGCATCTCCGGTGGTCAGCGTGGTCTGGTCCGGGCCGGGCGTGCCGTTGACCTGGGTGTAGCGGTCCGCCGGGATGTTGGCGAAGTTGTCGTCGTCGGCGTGGACGATGAGCGAGGTCCCGTCGCCGGCCAGCAGTTCAGCTTTGGTGAACGCGTCGGTGGTGGTGACCAACAGCCCGGTGCCGTCGGAGCGCACCTGCAGTGAGGTCAGGTCGCCACTCTGCGGGTGCTCGTTGTGGCCAGGTGCCTGGAAGTGTCCGCCGGCCGACAGGAAGCTGCCGGGCGCGCCGCCGGTGGGGGCCACCGACTCTGCTTCGCACTTACCGACGGCGTGGATGTGCAGGCCGTGGAAACCGGGCGACAGCACCCCGCTGCTGGTGGTCCGCACGGTCACGGTAGCGAACTCCTTGCCACCGGCCTTGCTGAACTCGAACGTGGCGGTGGCGACCTGGCCGCCGTCCGGGGTCGTCAGGTGTGCGACGAGATTGTCCGAGCCGCCCGAGCCACCCGATTCGGACTCCGTGGCCGACGGCGCCGCCGACCCGGTCCAGATGGCCGGCGTGGTGCCGGGCGCGTCGGAAGGCAGCTGGTTGGGACTACACGCCGCCAACAACATGGCCGGGGTGGCGAAGAAGACGGCGGTGAGAGCTCTGCGGTGACCTGTGACCATGCGAGGAGCTTAACCCGCGACCACCACGATGACGCCCGGTGGTTGCTCGGCCACCTCTGGGATGCGCGGCTCGACGGCGGCACCCAGCACCTGGCCCACCGAATGTGCTGCGTCCTGCTCGCCCTCGGCGTCACTGAAGTAGACGGTGGTCTGGGCGACCTCGGGCAGTTCGAGGTTCCCGATCTCGGTCACATTCCAGCCGGCTTCGCGCAGCCGGTCGGCGGTGTGCCCGGCCAGCCCCGCCTGTTCAGAGATGTTGAATACCCGCACGTCGGACTTGTGTGCCGGGCGTTCGGGTTTGGCCGGCGCCGAGGTCGTGGAGACAGGCTGCGCGGTCGTCGAGTGGTCGGCGTCGTCGTCGGTGCTCGACGATCCGAGGGCCTGAAACCCAACCAGCAGGAAGACGGTGCCCAAGAACAGCAGCACCATCACCATCGCCCGCAGCGGGAGTCGAGAGGAGTCAGGAACGTGGTCGTTCATTGCGCCCACTGTATCGAGGAGCGGGCCATGACCTATAAACGCCCAGCAATCAAGGTGTCAGGCAATCAGGTGATGTCGAAACCGAGCCGGCGCGCGGCACGCGCCTTCTGGCGACTGGACCGCAGCCTGCGCAGCCGCTTGACCAGCATCGGGTCGGCCGCCAGGGCCTCTGGCCGGTCGACGAGCGCGTTGAGGACCTGGTAGTACCGGGTCGCTGACAGCGCGAAGCGTTCCTTGATGGCCTCTTCCTTGGCGCCGGCGTACTTCCACCAGTCCCGTTCGAAGGACAGGATGTCGTGTTCGCGACGGCTCAGACCGTCTGCGGGTTCCGAATCGTCCCCTGAGCGATTCGCCTGCGCCATGGCGCCGTCCATATCGATTCCTGGACCCTTCCGGAAAGTTCTCTCGCTGCAAACGTTCGGTTGTTTTCGGCGGAGTGTTCTGAGCGAATATTGAATCACGGCAGGCTGCGTTGAACCGGGAGCCCGCCCCGCGCGTCGCCGTGGCCGCTGCACTTGACACCCAACGGTCACCTTAAGATTTGCGGTCATGGCCGTCCTACCCATCCGCATTGTGGGCGATCCCGTCCTGCACACGCCGACCAGCCCGGTGCCCGTCGCTGATGACGGCTCGTTGCCGGCTGACCTCGGTGAGCTGATCACGTCGATGTACGAGACCATGGACGCCGCCAACGGCGTCGGCTTGGCCGCCAATCAGATTGGCGTGGGGCTGCGGGTCTTCGTCTACGACTGCGCCGACGACCGCCGCTCCACCACGCGGCGCCGCGGCGTGGTGGTCAACCCGGTGCTCGAGACCTCCGAACGGCCCGAAACCATGCCCGACCCCGATGACGACGACGAAGGCTGCCTGTCGGTGCCCGGCGAATCGTTTCCGACCGGCCGGGCGCAATGGGCGCGGGTCACCGGGCTGGACGCCGACGGCAACCCAGTCACGCTGGAGGGCACCGGGCTGTTCGCCCGGATGCTGCAGCACGAGACCGGCCACCTCGACGGGTTGCTCTACCTGGACATGCTGGTGGGCCGGAACGCCCGCGCCGCGAAACGGACGTTGAAGGCCAACGGGTGGGGTGTGCCCGACCTGTCCTGGATGCCGGGTGACGTGCCCGATCCGTTCGGTCACTGACGAGCTTTCATGTCCCAACCACCCGCACTCCCTGAGGTCGGCGTCCGGGTGAGTCTGCGTTACCTGCGCGCCCCGGGTTCCGAGCCGCCGATGGGCGATGTGATCGGGCAGCTGGTGCAGGCCGGATCGCTGGTGCGGGTCCGCTCGGCCGACGGGGTGGTGCACGAGTGCCGGCACGCCGACGTGCTGTACGTGCGCCGGCTGACCGACCGGCCGGTGAAGAACTCGGCGATCCGTTCCGTCGAACATGCCGCCGCGCTGGCCTGGCCGGGCAGTGAGCATCACTGGTTGGACGGCTGGCTGCTCCGGGCGGGCCCCGGCGCCGACATCGCGACCAATTCGGCTGTGCCCCTGGACATGTTTGCCCATGCGAACGCCATCCCGTCGATCATCGACTGGTATGCGCAGCGGGGCCTGTCACCGACGCTGGCGGTCCCGGAGCGCCTCCTGCGGCTGCCGGAGGACATCCCGACGCGACAGGAGACCCGCACCCTGGTGTGCGACCTCGGCGCGGCCGGCGCGGCCGCTGGTGACGTGGTGATGGCCGCCGAACCCGACACCGACTGGCTGGCGGTGTTCGGTCACGACGCGCCGGTGGAGGTGTTGACCGCGGTACTCGACGGTGAGGTGATCTTCGCCTCGATTCCTGGGGTGGCGGTCGGGCGTGGTGCGGTCACCGAGGGCCCGGACGGGACCCGCTGGCTGGGGGTGACGGCGGTTCGGGCGGCCGCCGACCGGAGCCGGCAGGGCTACGGGCGCGCGATCTGCGCTGCGTTGCAGGCCTGGGGGGCCGAGCGCGGTGCCACCCGCGGGTACGCCCAGGTGCCGACCACCGGCGAGGTATTCGAGTTCTTCGAAACCATCGGCTTCGCGGGCCAGCACCGCACCCGCTATATCGATGCCCGGCTGCTGGGCAGCGGGTCGGCGCCGTAGAACGAGCCTTAGGGTGGCTGGCGTGACTGCGCTGCGACTGGCCACCTGGAACGTCAACTCCATTCGCACTCGGGTGGACCGGGTGACCGACTGGCTGGCCCGCGCCGACGTCGACGTGCTGGCCATGCAGGAGACCAAGTGCACCGACGCCCAGTTTCCGGCGCTGCCGTTTCACGAATTGGGCTACGAGGTTGCCCATGTCGGGCTGAACCAGTGGAACGGCGTGGCGATCGCTTCGCGGGTCGGCCTGGACGACATCGAGGTCGGGTTTCCCGGCCAGCCGGCGTGGGGCAAGGCCGACGCCGATCCCGCGGTGGAGGCGCGCGCGCTGGGCGCCACCTGCGGCGGGGTGCGGGTCTGGAGCCTCTACGTGCCCAATGGTCGCGCCCTGAACGACCCGCACTACACCTACAAGCTGGATTGGCTTGCGGCGCTGCGCGATACCGCCGAAGGATGGCTGCGTGACGATCCGTCGGCGCCGATCGCGCTGGTGGGCGACTGGAACATCGCTCCCCAGGACGACGACGTATGGAGCATGGAGTTCTTCGAGGGCGCAACGCACGTCTCGCAACCGGAGCGCTTGGCCTTCCAAGCGATGGCCGACGCACAGTTCCTCGACGTGGTTCGGCCCTTCACACCCGGCCCCGGCGTCTACACCTACTGGGACTACACCCAGCTGCGGTTCCCGAAGAAGCAGGGCATGCGCATCGACTTCATCCTGGGCTCCCCCGCGCTGGCGACTCGCGTCGCGCACGCCGAGATCGTCCGCGAGGAACGCAAAGGCAAGTCACCGAGTGACCACGCTCCGGTGCTCGTCGAGATCCGGCGGGACTGATTTACCCGCAGTTCTATGAATTCGGTGTGGATTTCGGACCGATCGCGAAATCACGCATAAGATAGGCGGATTATCCAATTTGCTCATTTGAAGGGCAGGGAATTCCCATGAACGCCGTCGCAGGGACGGTAAGAAAGGTGGCCGGAGCGGCGAACCGCGCGGTCACCATGACCACTGAGGCAGCCGGAGCGATCGGCGGGGCCGCAGTCAACGGGGTAATCGGCGGCATCAAGGGGGCGGCCGGCGGCGTGCAGCGTGGGCTGCGCACGGGCAGCCACTCGACTCCCGCGGCCGCGCTGACCCTGGGCGCCCTCGGCGTGACTGGACTGGTCGAGTGGCCGGTGCTGGTCGCGGTGGGCGGCACCGCACTGGCGCTCAAGCAACTGACCAACCGGTCCGATGACAGCAAGGCGCCGGCCAAGGCCCCCGCTGCGTCGGTACGGCCGCTCAAGGCGGCGCCGGCGGCGAAGGCGACCAAGCCGGTGAAGTCGGCGAGCTCGTCGACGTCATCGCGTCGCAGCCCGCAGCCGAAGAAGACCGCGGCACGGCAATCACGCAGCGGCGCCAGCAGCACCCGCACGCGCACGCGCCACTAGTCGGGTACGAGTGAATTTAGACGCTCCCCTGAGTGCCGTCCGGCGCTCATGGCCGCTTCGGGCGGCGAATTTCGGTGTCCAACTGACCTCAGCGCTGATCGATGCCTCGGTTCAGACCGCTGCCGGGGTAGCCGGCGCGATTCTGCCGAACGGCGACAGGGGCCCGGTGCTGTCCCGTCGCTGTTTCCGCGGCGACGGGCGGGCCTGGGTGGAGATCCGTGGCCTCGACGGCCCCGCCGGTGACGAGCTGGCGACCGCCGTCTTGGACGCCGCCCGCGCCCTGCCCGGGGTGATCTCGGTCCGCTTGAACCACCCGTTGGCGCGCCTGGTGGTCGGGCTCGACCCCACCGCCGGCAGTGAAGTCGTCTCAGTGCGCGAACTGTGCCAGGTGGTGGCTGACACCGAAAGCGAGTACCGCACGGATCGGATTCGGGCGGAATCTCGCGGTCATGGCCCGGTGAGCCTGCCCGGCGACGGGATGACCGAGACGCTGCGCGCCTTGACTGTCGGCGCCAACATCGCTGGCTTGGGCGCGGCGACGGTGGGCCGATTGCTGCGCCTGCCGGGCCTGCCGCTCGGTCTGGAAGCCGGCGTCGTCGTCATCGACTACCAGCCTCGAGTGCGCCGACTGCTCGAGGACCGCATCGGCAAGCAGGCAACCGATGCGCTGTTGGCGCTGGCCAGCGCCGGCGTGCACACCCTCAACACCGCGCCGACCACGCTGGCCGTGGACTTGTCGGTGGAGGCGATGCGCGCCGGGGAGGAACGCGCCGAGGCACGCGCCTGGCGGCGCCAAGAGCCGGAGCTCGCTCACCACGCCGATCATCCGCCGGTGACCGTCCCCGAGCGACCGGCGCCGCGGCCGCCGGGTCCGGTGGAGCGCCACCTGACCCGCAGCGCCTGGGCGCAAGTCGTAGGTGCTGGGGTGATCGGCGCCGCGACCCGGAATCCAGATCTGGCCGGCACGGCCGCCGCGGTGACCGCACCGAAGGCCACCCGCACCGCACGCGAGTCGTTCGCCGCCACCTTTGGCCGCGGTCTGGCCGATCAGCACGGCACGGTGGTGCTGCGGCCGGGCAGCCTGCGTGAACTCGACCGCGTCGACACCGTGGTCATCGATCCGCGCGTGCTGTGCGGTGAGACTTTGCGGGTGATGCAGGTGCGCGGCGCCGACGACGACGAACTGCGCGCCGTGTGGGCGAAGGCCCAGGCCCGACTGTCCGACGCCGACCTCAAACCGGGATGGCACCGCATCGGGTCGCGCTCCGATGTGCAGGCGTCGTTCCAGCCCGCGTTGCTTCCGTTGGCGGCCGCGGTGGTGACCGAGGCGCGGCGCGCCGACGTCGAGGTGGTCTCGGTGGAGGCCGATGCGCTCGGCGAGCTGCGGCCGGTCTTCGACGAGATCCGGCCCCTGGATGGCGCCTCGGTAGACCAGGCGCTGGCCGCCGCGGTCATTGCCTATCAGGCCGAAGGCCATGACGTCGCGGTGCTGTCCGCGGTTGCCGTCGACGCGCTGGCCGCGGCCGACGTCGCGCTGGGCGTGCTACCGAAACAGGGCGTCCCGCCCTGGTGCGCCGATGTCTTGCTAACCGACCTGGCTGCCGCGTGGCGGGTGCTGCATGCCTTGCCCGCCGCCCGCTCCGCCAGCCACCGCGGGGTCGAGATCGCCACCGGCGCTACCGCGTTGGGCTCACTGCTGATGCTGCCTGGGGTACGCGGCAGCGGGCCAGGCCCCGTGACCACGGGAGCGGCGGCCGGCGCACTGTCGGGGTACTGGCTGGCGCGCCGTGCCGTGGACGCCGCGGTGCCTCGGCCGGCGGCGGTGCACGAGTGGCACGCGATGTCGGTCGATCAGGTACGGGCGGTGTTGCCGCCGCCGGAGCTGGAAGAGCCGACCACGACCCACCATGCGCCGGCCGCAGCGGCTGCGCTGGCGGCGGTGGATCTGGCTCGCCGCGGGGCGCAGGCAACCGCGCCGCCGCGACTGCTGCGGCAGTTCGCCCAGGCCGTGCGCAGTGAGCTGTCCGACCCGATCACGCCGGTGCTGGCACTGGGGGCCGCGGCCAGCGCGGTACTGGGCTCACCCGTCGATGCGATCCTGGTCGGTTCGGTGTTGGGCGGCAATGCGATGCTGGCCGCCGCACAGCGACTCATCGCCGAGCGCCGGCTCAGCGTGCTGCTGAACGAACAGATTCCACCGGCGCGCAAGGTCCTGCCCGACGGCAGTCACTGCGAGATCCCGGCCGAGGAGCTGCTTCCCGGCGATGTGATCGAGGTGCACGCCCATGAGGTGGTGCCCGCAGACGGGCGGCTGATCGACGCGATCGATCTGGAGGTCGATGAGTCGTCACTGACCGGTGAGTCGCTGACGGTGGTCAAGCAGGTTGAGGCCACTCCGGGTGCCGATCTGGCCGACCGGGAATGCATGGTCTACGCCGGGACCACCGTGGTGACCGGGACCGCGGTGGCGCTGGTGACCGCCACCGGCGGCGACACCCACGGGCGTCGGGCAGCCGAACTGGTTGCCGGCGATCAGTCCGCGATCGGGTTGCAGCACCAGCTGAGCCTGCTCACCAGTAAGGCCTGGCGGATCAGCCTGGCCGGTGGTGCACTGGTGACCGGCCTGGGCATGGCCCGCCGGACCGGGTTGCGCCAGGCGGTGGCCAGTGGGATCGCGGTCAGCGTCGCGGCCATCCCCGAGGGACTGCCGCTGGTGGCCACCCTGTCCCAGCAGTCTTCGGCCCGGCGGTTGACCAAGGCCGGTGTGCTGGTGCGGGTGCCGCGTTCGGTGGAGGCGCTCGGGCGCGTCGACGTCGTCTGCTTCGACAAGACCGGCACTCTGAGCAAGAACCGGCTGCGGGTGTCGCAAGTGCACCCGGCGGCCGGTTTCACCGACCATGACGTGCTGCGCCTGGCGGCAAGCGCGGCCCCGGTGTCCAATGGCACCCGCCAGGTGCACGCCACCGACACCGCCATCGTGGAGGGCGCTGACGCGGCCGGCGCGTCGGCGCCGGCCGGGCTTGCCGCGCACCTGCCGTTCCGCTCTGGACGTCCGTTCTCGGCGTCGATACGGGGAACCGAACTGACCCTCAAGGGCGCCCCGGAAATGGTGCTGGCGTGCACCGGGGCCGGCCCGGCCGTCAAGCAGTCGGTGGCCGCCTTGGCCGGCAACGGGCTACGAGTGATCGCAGTGGCCCGCCGGGAACTGACTTCCGCGCAACTCACCGCACTGGGCGAGGACCCCGAACCCGAGGAGATCGCCGAGTTCTGCCGCGAGGGACTGACATTCGTCGGTCTGCTCGGGTTGTCCGACACCCCGCGCGACGAGGCCGCCGAACTGCTCGCCGACCTCAAGCGTCGCGAAATCCCGGTGCGGCTCATCACCGGCGACCACCCGTTGACGGCCACCGCAATCGCTCGCGAGCTGGGCCTGGAGGTCGACAGCGACCAGGTGATCAGTGGTGCGCAGTGGGATGCGTTGTCCCGCAAAGGCCAAGAACAAGCGGTAGCCGAGCGGGTGGTGTTCGCCCGGATGTCTCCGGAGAACAAGGTCCAGATCGTCCAGACCCTGGAGCGCACCGGCAAGGTGTCGGCGATGGTCGGCGACGGAGCCAACGACGCCGCGGCGATCCGGGCCGCCACGGTCGGGATCGCGGTGGTGGCGCACGGCAGCGAATCGGCCAGCACCGCTGCCGACGTGGTGCTGCTCGACGAGCGGGTCGACACCCTTCTCGACGCACTGGACGAAGGCCGCGAGCTGTGGCAGCGGGTGCAGGCCGCGGTGGCGGTGCTGCTGGGCGGCAACGCCGGCGAGGTGGCATTCGCGATCATCGGGAGCGCGCTGACGGGGCGCTCGCCGCTGAACGCGCGCCAGCTGCTGCTGGTCAACATGCTGACCGATGCGCTGCCGGCCACCGCGCTGGCGGTCAGTTCGCTCAACGAGCAGGCCGCCGCCGGTGGGCACGGACCCGACGAGCGCGCGCTGTGGCGCACGGTGGCCGTGCGCGGCGTCACTACGGCGTCGGCCGCGGTGGGCGCCTGGGGGCTGGCTTCGGTCACCGGGCGTCCGCAGCGGGCCTCGACGGTGGCGTTGGTGTCGCTGGTCGCCACACAGCTGGGGCAGACGCTGCTGGATTCGCGTGATCCGCTGGTGGTGGCGACCGCTGTCGGATCGCTGGGCGTGATGGGGACGTTGATCACCATCCCCGGTATCAGCCAGCTGCTGGGCTGCACGCCGATCGGGCCGCTGGGCTGGGCCCAGGCTCTGGGCACGGCGACGGTGGCCACTATTGGCGCAGCCGTGGTGCCGCGGCTGCTGTCGGGGTCGCAGGACGACACGACCAAGCCGAAAGAATTCATCGTTCCCGGGCCGCGCCAACCAGACCGCCCGCAGGCACCATCCAACGGTCACCCGGCGCCGCGGCTGCGGCTTGTGCACAATGGGGACACTGGCTCTCGCCGCGGAACAGTCGCGGCTCGATCATCCGGCGACCCGTCGCCACCAGGAGGCTCATGATGGCGGACAAGCCGCGGCGCAGCGCATCCCAGCGCGAGGCAGTAGCCCACATTCGCGAGGCAGAGGGATTCGCCGTTGAATTGCCGCTGTTCGGCAAGGTGACGGTGCCGCGGCCTGAGCAATTGGCCTACTACGGCGGGTTGGCGCTGCTGGCGGCTTTCGAGATCATCGACTGGCCGGTGGCCGTGGCGGTGGCTGCCGGCCACATTCTGGCCAGCAACCACCGCAGCGAGGTGCTCGAACAGCTCGGGGAAGCCCTCGAAGACGTCTAGGAGACGTCTATCAGAGCGCGAGCAGTCGGTTGAGCTCAGTCGCTGACGGTCAGCACTCCGACGCGCCACAGGAGTGCGTACATCTGGTGCAGCGGACCACTGAGCAACCGGCTGGTCATGTCGACCAGCGGGTCCGAGGTGGGTGCGGCAGGACGGCGGTCCAGCGTCTTCGGCGCGCTGATGGCACGCGGGGCCGGAGCCGTGATGTCGGTGTAGGCGATTGCAACCATGATGGCCTCCTAGTCGCGTAACGGTGCTACGCGCTCAGCTGGAGGCCGGAGTCGTGGCTCAGCTGGAGGCGGTATGCGACCGTTCGGATGGGGACGGAACAGATGTCAGATATCGGCTCGGACTATCACCGGAACTCATTCGTCCCTCACCTCCTCTCGGTCGCGGGCGCGCAGAGGCGCGCCGGTTTCACCGCATGCTTAGGAGGGCAGCTCCGACGACTGTCGGAAGACCGCACCCCTCTCGTCAGAGCTTCGGCACTGCACGGCGTGTCCCTATTCAGGAAGCCACTTGGGCTCAACCCTTAAGCCGGGAGGAGCTGTCCTGACCCGGGGCGTCTTTCGACGTTCGGGGTCAGTGGCCTATGTCCGTGCAGACGCCTCACCTAACGAGGTGCTTGCACGCTCCATAGTGCCTCACCGATGGGGTGCGGTCAACTCGACCCCATTCAGGTGTGTCGAGGGTCTCTGACGTGCAGCGATACCGTCAAACCCCCTGCGCACGAGGTGTCACACCAGTCACTTTGGTACCAGAATGAGACCGTCACGGCCCGGTTCTGCGACCAACGCGCAGAGCCGGGCCGCGGGGCCTAGCGGCGGTTCGACTCAGCCTGCCAGCGACGCGAACAACGGTCCGGTCAGCTGCAGTCCGGTGCCGGCACCGGCGGTGACGAAGAAGCCGAACAGCGCCAGGGCGGCGCCGGCCAGCGACACGTCCTTGTTGAAGTGGATCTGCTCGCCGGCCTTGACCTGCGGGTCCCCCTCGTTCCAGAACGGATGCATGACGAACGCCGTCGGCAGCAGGAAGGCCGCCAGCATCAGCGCGCCGAGATCCGCCCATGCACCCGCGATGACCAAGGCCGCGCCGGTGAGCATCCACGCGCCCGAGCCCAGCACCGCGAGCTTGCCGGGCTTGATGCCCTTGCTTTCGGTGTAGGCGGCCATCGCGGCGGTCTGGGTGAAGTGCCCCAGCGCCCCGCCGACGAACACGGCACCGAACAGGATTCGGCCGATCAGTATCACGATGTCCACGACGGACCCCTTTCCAGATTTTGTAGTTGCTTAGTCAACTACCCCAGAGGTTAGGGGCATTCTAGTTGCATTGTCAACTACATTCTGGCGGAAGTGTGCACGGAGGCGCAGACCCTGCAGTCACCGGGATCGCCTCTGCTCGGCGATCGGTCACCGAATCCAGCGCCACCCGACCAACAATGGCGATTACACCTGGTGATTGCTACCGAAACCAGTTGCGTGGGCTTCGCGGCGCGGTGGCGGCGTGTTCAGTCCCGCAGATTCGCCGGCTCGACGGCGTAGTGCCCCGGCGTCCGCCACGATGCGAGCGCCCCGAGCAGCATCATCACCGCCGCAGCGGCAAAGACCACCGCGAGACCGCTATGGAACGGCCCGGAGATGAGCTGCGGGAAGAAGCTGTGTCCGGTCAACGCCTCGGCATCAACACCGGGCGCGGCCAACGCACCCGACGGTGCCAGCAGCTCACCAATCGGGTTGTAGCCCAGAAACGCCGCGAACAGGCTGCCCACCGGCGGGGTGTTGGCCACCTGCTCGGCGACACCGGCAGAGACGCCCTGCTGCTGCAACCCGGCTCCCAGGGCCGCCGGCAAGGTGTTGGCCAGCCCGATCACCATCAGCGAGAAGAAGATGCCGATCGACAGTGACGTGCCCGCATTGAAGAACGTGGCCCGCACGCCCGACGCCGCACCACGCTGGTCGGCCGGGACGCTGGACATGACCACGGCACTGTTGGGCGCCGTGAAGATCCCGCCCCCCAGGCCGTTGAGGAACACCAGCGCCGCGAACACCCGGTAGTCGAAGTTCACCGGAAGCAGCACCAGTCCCACGAACGTCGCCGCCATCAGCACCATGCCGCCGACCGTGAACGGACGGGCACCGCGGCGATCCGACAACGAACCGGCCACCGGACCGGCCAACAGGAACCCGGCCGTCATGGGCAGCAGATAGATACCCGCCCACAGCGGCGTCGATTCGTAGCTGTAGCCGTGCAGCGGCAGCCAGATGCCCTGCAGCCAGATGATCAGCATGAACTGCATACCGCCGCGCCCGATCGCCGACAGCAGGCCTGCCGCGTTGGCCATTCCGAACGCCGGAATCGTGAAGAGCCGCACGTCCAGCAGCGGCGAGGCAACCCGTAGCTCGATGAGGCAGAACAGCACCAACAGCGCCACCCCGAGCCCCAGCGAACCCAGCACGGCCGGGCTGGCCCAGCTGGTCGGCGACGACCCATGCGGCTGAATGCTGTATGTGATGGCGGTCAGCACCACGGTCAGGCCCAGCCCGAGCGTCGCGGTGCCCGCCCAGTCCAGCTTCGCCGGCGCCCGTTCACCGAGTTCGTGCAGCGAGCGCACCGACCAGATCGTGCCCAACACTCCGATCGGCACCCCGACCCAGAACACCGCCCGCCAGTCCCATTCCGAGAGCACGCCGCCAATCAGCAGGCCCACAAAGGACCCGGCAACCGCGGCCACCTGGTTGACACCCAGCGCCATGCCGCGCTGATTGGCCGGGAACGCGTCGGTGAGGATCGCTGAGGACGAGGCCATCAGCATCGCCCCGCCGACACCCTGCACCACCCGCCACGCGATCAGCCACTGGGCACCGCGGCCCATATCGAACGGATCGATCGACAGCGCGATCGCCGCGACGGTGAACACCACGAAGCCCAGGTTGTAGATGCGCACCCTGCCGAACATGTCGCCGAGCCGGCCGAAGAACACCACCAGCACAGCCGAGACCAGCAGATAACCCATCAACATCCACAGCAGGTAGCTGACGTTCGCGGGCTCCAACGGGTTCAGTCCGATACCCCGGAAGATCGCCGGCATCGAGATCAGCACGATCGAGCCGTTGATGGTCGCCAGCAGGACACCCAGCGTGGTGTTGGACAGCGCGACCCACTTGTAGCGCGGGTGGTCGCGGTCGTAGCGCAGCCGGCGGCGAGCGGTGGCGACCGCGCCCGGGTCCGCGACGTCGGTGCTCACCTGCTCTATCTGCGCCGTCATGACTCTCCCAGCTAACTCTGCCCCGGGCGCATATGTTAGCTAAGCAAATGATCAGTTACCTAATTCATTTCCGGCATCCGCAGCGGCTTACGCCGGCTGCTGCGCTGCGATAGCGTGGCAGTGCACGAATCGCCAGTGCACAGATCGCAAAAACCGCGGGAGCGCAACCAGTGCGCTGAGAGGACGGCCGGGGCCGTCGACCGTACGAACCTGACCGGGTCATGCCGGCAAGGGAGAGGAAGAACTATGACTGACGTTGCAGTGGAGCCGCAGGTCACCACCGGGCCCATCCCCTACAGCGAGAAGGCCTACCGCGAGATCGAAGCTCCCGGCGGCGTCACAATGAAGGTGCCGTTCCGGCGCATCAACCTGACCACCGGTGAGCACTTCGACGTCTACGACACCTCCGGTCCCTACACCGACGCCAATGCCGAGATCGATCTGCACCGCGGCCTGCCGCCGCGGCCGGGTGTGGTGACCGATCGCGGCACCCAACTGCAGCGCGCCCAGGCCGGTGAGATCACCGCCGAGATGGCCTTCATCGCCGCCCGCGAGGGAGTTGACGCACAGCTGGTCCGCGACGAGGTCGCTCGCGGGCGGGCAGTGATCCCGGCCAACCACAACCACCCCGAGCTCGAGCCGATGATCATCGGCAAGGCGTTCAAGGTGAAGATCAACGCCAACATCGGCAACTCCGCGGTCACCAGCTCGATCGCCGAAGAGGTGGACAAGCTGGTGTGGGCCACCCGCTGGGGTGCCGACAACGTCATGGACCTGTCCACCGGCAAGGACATCCACGAGACCCGGGAGTGGATCCTGCGCAACTCGCCGGTGCCGATCGGGACCGTGCCGATCTATCAGGCACTGGAGAAGGTCAACGGCGACCCGACCAAACTGACCTGGGAGCTCTACCGCGACACCGTGATCGAGCAGTGCGAGCAGGGCGTGGATTACATGACCGTGCACGCCGGGGTGCTGTTGCGGTATGTGCCGTTGACCGCCAAGCGGGTCACCGGCATCGTGTCGCGCGGCGGTTCGATCATGGCGGCATGGTGCCTGTCACGGCATCAGGAGTCGTTCCTGTACACCAACTTTGAAGAACTGGCCGACATCCTGGCCAGCTACGACGTCACGTTCTCCCTCGGCGACGGGCTGCGGCCCGGTTCGATTGCCGACGCCAACGACGAAGCCCAGTTCGCCGAGCTGCGCACCCTGGGCGAACTGACCAAGATCGCCAAATCCCGCGGCGCGCAGGTGATGATCGAGGGCCCGGGCCACGTCCCGATGCACAAGATCGTCGAGAACGTGCGGCTGGAAGAGGAATGGTGCGACGAGGCGCCGTTCTACACGCTGGGACCGCTGGCCACCGACATCGCGCCGGCCTACGACCACATCACTTCGGCGATCGGCGCGGCGATCATCGCTCAGGCCGGCACCGCGATGCTGTGCTACGTGACGCCCAAGGAGCACCTGGGGCTGCCGGACCGCAAGGACGTCAAGGACGGGGTGATCGCCTACAAGATCGCCGCACACGCCGCCGACCTGGCCAAGGGACACCCGGGAGCCCAGGATCGCGACAACGCACTGTCCAAGGCACGCTTCGAGTTCCGCTGGTATGACCAGTTCGCGTTGTCGCTGGACCCAGACACCGCGCGCGAGTACCACGACGAGACGCTGCCCGCCGAGCCGGCGAAGTCCGCGCACTTCTGCTCGATGTGCGGCCCGAAGTTCTGCTCGATGCGGATCAGCCACGACGTGCGCGACTACGCCAACGAGAACGGCCTGCAGACCCAGGACGACATCGACGCCGCGATCCAGAAGGGCATGGAGGAGAAGTCAGCCGAGTTCGCCGACCACGGCAACCGGGTGTACCTGCCCATCTCCACCTAGTGGTGATCGCAAGCGCGGCGGAGCCGGGCGAAGCGGGTCGCCACTCATCCAGCACAGTGGGTTTCCTGCCACTGGCCCCGCCGGGGGCGACGCCGCTACGGGTACTCACTGTTGCCGGTTCGGACTCCGGTGGAGGCGCGGGCATTCAGGCCGACATGCGCACGTGTGCGCTGCTCGGGGTGCATGCCTGCGTCGCGGTTACCGCTGTGACGGTGCAGAACACCGTGGGAGTCAAGAGCTTTCATGAGATTCCCGCCGAAGCCGTCGCCGCCCAGATCATGGCGGTGGTGCCCGATATAGGGATCCAGGCCGCCAAGACCGGGATGCTGGCGTCGACGCAGATCATCACCGCGGTGGCCGCGACCTGGCGAGAACTCGGCCTGACGATCCCGTTGGTGGTCGATCCGGTGTCGGCGTCCATGCACGGTGACGCACTGCTGGCGTCATCGGCGCTGGACGCGTTGCGCGACAGTCTTTTTCCGCTCGCGACCCTGGTGACCCCGAACCTGCACGAAGTACGGTTGCTGGTCGGTATCGATGTGGTCGACGCCGCGTCCCAGCGTGCGGCCGCACGTGCGCTGCATGCGTTGGGTCCACAGTGGGCACTGGTCAAGGGCGGGCATCTGCCCTCTGCGGAGCACAGCCCGGACCTGCTCTACGACGGCAAGGATTTTCTGGAGTTCCCTGGGCCGCGGGTGGCCACCGGCGACGACCACGGCGCCGGAGACACGCTCGCGGCGGCCTCGGCGGCCGCCCTGGCCCACGGGTTGTCCGTTCCGGACGCGGTGGCGTTCGCCAAGCGCTGGGTTACCGAGTGCCTACGTGCCGCCTACCCGCTGGGCCACGGCCACGGCCCCGTCTCACCATTGTTCCGGCTGGGGCTGGACGCCTCGTGAGCCTGCAGGAGATCGCCGGCTTGGACGGGCTGGCGCACCACCCAGACGGCACCCCCGCCGGCGTGGTGTTGCTGACGCACGGCGCCGGCGGCGACCGCGATTCACCGATGCTGCAACGTCTTTGTGGCGAATGGTCGCGTCGCGGATTCCTGGCGATCCGCTACAACCTGCCGTTCCGGCGGCGCCGCCCCAAGGGCCCGCCGTCGGGGTCGGGCACCGGCGACCGGGAGGGCATCACCGAGGCGATCGAGTATGCCCGCGGCCTGGCCGAAGGTCCGCTGATCGTCGGCGGACATTCCTACGGCGGCCGGCAGACCTCGATGGTGGTGGCGGCCGGCGACGTTGCGGTCGACCTGCTAACCCTGTTCTCCTATCCGCTGCACCCGCCGGGGAAGCCCGAGCGTGCCCGCACCGAGCACCTGCCCCAGATCGGCGTACCGACGGTGTTCACCCACGGCAGCTCGGACAGCTTTGGCACCGGCGCCGAGATTCGCGCTGCCGCCGCGCTGATTCCCGCTCCGCACGAGGTCGTCGAGATCACCGGCGCCCGCCATGATCTGGCATCCAAGATGTTGGACGTGCCGGTGCTGGCGGTCGATGCGGCGCTACGCCTGCTCGGCTGAGGTCAGGGCAGGACGACGACGCTGGCCGCGTAACTCAGGCCCGAACCGTAGCCCAGCAGCAGGGCCAGCTGACCGGATTTGGCGAGGCCGGCCGACAGCAGCTGCTCCATCGCCAGCGGGATGGACGCCGCGGAGGTGTTGCCACTGTTCTCGATGTCATTGGCGACGACGATGTCGGATCGCAGCTCAAGGCTCTTGGCGATCAGCGCATTGATCCGGCTGTTGGCCTGGTGCGGAATGAACACGTCGATGTCGTGGGCGTCCAACCCGGCTGCCGCGATGGCCCGTTTCCCGACGCCGCTCATTTCGTAAGCCGCCCAACGGAATACCGTGCTGCCGTCCATCCTCAGGAAGGGACGCTGGCCGTCCGGCTGTTCGGTGTAGCTGATCCAGTCGATGTCTTGGCGGATCGCGTCACAGTTCGAACCGTCACTGCCCCAGACCGTCGAGCCGATGCCGTGCACCGGGGTCTCGCCGACGACGACCGCGCCCGCTCCGTCGCCGAAGATGAAGCAGTTCGAGCGGTCCTGCATGTCGATCGTCGGGGAGAGCACTTCAGAACCGATGACCAACGCGGTGTTGATAGTCCGGCCGCGGAGCAGATCGGCCGCCACCCCCAGCGCATAGCCGAACCCCGCGCATCCGGTGGCCACGTCGAAGGCAGGCACGCCGTGGGCGCCGAGGGCGACCGCGACGGCGGGCGCACACGAAGGGGTTTGGCGGAAGTTGGTGCTGGTCGCGACGATCACCGCATCCACCGCAGCCCCGTCGAGCCCGGCCTGGGACAGCGCGTTGCGGCCGGCCTCGATGGCCAAGCCCGCCACGGTGTCGGTCTCCTCGGCAAACCGGCGCGTCTTGATTCCGGTGCGGGATTGGATCCATTCGTCGGAGGAGTCGATGTGCAGGCAGATCTCGTTGTTGGTAACCACCCGCGGCGGGCGAGAGGCGCCTACCCCGAGCAGACCGATCGGCCGGGTTGTCGCAGGATGGCGAATCTCGCTCAAGAAAACGTCTCTCGGTGGTAGGCCAACAGCTAACTAAAGCGCCTAACCATAACGTTCCTTGGGCGCCGGAGAGCGGCCCCGCACCGGTGAGCCCTCAACGGTCGTAGTCGTCCTCACCGGTAGGAACACCCCGATGCTGCTCGACCACATCGGCGATGTCGGCGTGGTCACCGGCGGAGATCTCGGGGCCCGGCGTCTCGTCGTCAGCCTCCAGCGCCGGGACCGCCTGGCCCGCCAAGTCTGCGTCGCTGGCTTCAATATCGCGCCTGGTCATGGCTGCCCTCCCGCAATCGTGAACAGCGTGCAAGCCCCATTGTCTCCGATCCGCAGAGGCCTCGGGAGCTTCGCTGGTTACCGGAGGGTCAGGTACCTTAATTTTCATGAGTATGGAGCAGTTCGACGTCGTCATCGTGGGTGCGGGCTTCGGTGGCATGGGCGCAGCCATCGAGCTGAAGAAGCTCGGCTACGACGACATCGTGCTGCTTGACCGTGAAAGCGATCTAGGCGGAACGTGGCACGTCAATCACTATCCCGGCCTGGCCGTCGACATCCCGTCGACCACCTACGCGTACTGGTTCGAGCCGAATCCGTACTGGTCGCGGATGTTCGCACGCGGCGAGGAGATCAAGCGCTACGCCGAGCACGTCGCCGACAAGTACGACGTGCGCCGCCACATGCGGTTCAACACCACGGTCGCCGGTGCCCAGTGGGATGAGGACGCCGAGCGCTGGCTGGTAGCCCTGGGCGACGGAAAGACGCTAAGCGCCCGATTCCTGATCACCGCCACCGGTTTCCTGTCCCAGCCGCGCAACCCGGACATCGCCGGGATCGACAGCTTCGCCGGGAAGGTGGTGCACACCGCTGCCTGGGACCACGACTACGACTTCACCGGCCGTCGGGTCGGGCAGATCGGCACCGGCGCAACCGCGGTGCAGCTGATTCCGGAGCTGGCCAAGACCGTCGCCGACCTGACCGTATTTCAGCGCACCGCGATCTGGGTGGCGCCCAAGATCGACTTCCGGATCCCAGCGTGGCTGCAGAAAGTGTTCGCCCGGGTTCCGTTCGCCCAGCGGGTGATGCGCTTCATCAGCGACTACCTGCTGGAATTCATGACGGTGACCGCGGTGTTGAACTACCCCGCATTCCGGCGACTGTCGATCGCCGGGATGGACGCATGCAAGATGCACCGGTTCGCCCAGATCCGCGATAAGGAACTGCGGGCCAAACTGACCCCGACCTACGACATCGGCTGCAAGCGGCCCAGCTGGTCCAACGACTACTACCGCAGCTTCACCAAGCCGCATGTACACCTGGAGACCACCGGCATCGAGCGGATCGAGCCGGACGGCATCGTCACCGTCGACGGCCGCAAGACTGTCATCGACACCCTGGTGCTGGCCACCGGCTATGACCTGTGGGAGGCAAACTTCCCGGCTATCGAGATCGTCGGGCGGGACGGGCGCAACCTGGGTAAGTGGTGGCGGGAGACCCGGTTCCAGGCCTACCAGGGCCTGTCGATGCCGTATTTCCCGAACTTCCTGAGCCTGGCCAGCCCGTACGGGTTCTCCGGCCTGTCGTTCTTCAACACCATGGAATACCAGATGCGGCACATGGGCCGGCTGTTCGGCGAGATGCGGCGGCGTAACGCGACGACGTTCGAGGTCACCGAGGCCGCCAACACCCGGTTCCTGGACGCCATGACCAAACGGCTGGATCACACGGTGTTCTACGCCGGGGACTGCACGACCTCGCGGTCCTACTACTACAACCCCAGCGGCGAAGCGACCCTGCTGCGGCCCACCACGGTGCGCAATGCGGTGCGCGACGGCTCACATTTCCCGCTGGAGGACTACGAAATCGCCTGATAAACCGAGGCTCGACGCGGGAGAGCCGAAGCTGGAACCGCCTGGCAAGCCAGGCGGTTCCGTTGTCTCCTCAGTTCTCTTTGACCCCGGCGAACACGATGGACTCCATCAGCCGGCGCAAGCAGGCCTGCGCGTAGCCGGGTCCCCCGGCCAGAAACCCAGCACCCGGAATCTCGCCGCCGCGAGCAACCCGCCCCAAGTCGTCCACAAGTGCCGCCAAGGCGTGCACCAAGAACTTGGCGTGCATCGAATCCAGGTCCGGCCTGATCGCCATCAGCGGTCGGGCCCAGGTTTCGATGAACGCACGCTCGGAATCACGCAGCAGTTCGCGTTCCGCCGGTGCCAGGTTCACCCGCTCGGTGTCATAGACCGACGCCAACTCGGGATTGGCGAACACCGTGGCCACATACGCCTCGATCAACCGGCGCAGCGCTTCCTCCGGCTCGGCGAAGACACCGGCGATAGCCGCCATCTCCCCGGCTATCCGGTCCACGGCGCGCTGCAAACCCGTCGTCAAGATGTCGCTCTTGCTCGAGAAATAGCGGTACACGCCGGACGCCGGTACACCCACGGCGTCGGCGATCTCGGTGACGCCGGTCTCGGCATATCCCTTCTTGCCGAACAGCAGGACCGCCGAATTCAACAGCGCCTCATAGGGTCCGGCGTCCGGGGTGAAGATTCGCCACACCGAGGGCCTATTGACGCCGATGTCGTCGGTTCCGGGCAGCTGCGCGGTGACCACAGATCGTGACGCGTCGATGAGCAACGGCTTGATCTCGTCGTCCGGGAGCTGCAGCCGGTGTCCGATGATGCTGCCGGCGACACTGACCAGCGCTACCGTCAGCGTCCACTGCTCCAAGGAGTTCAGTTCGGGACGCATGACGCTGATCGGCCGTTTCAGACGTGCACCGACGGTGTGCATCTGCGTCATGAGCTTGGCCTGGTCTTCCGACTGCAGGTAGCGAGCCTGCCACCGGAACAGCCCGCTGGCCTCGCGGTTGAGGATCGACGACGTGATGAGCCCGTCGACGACCTGGTCCAACACCACCGGCGCGTTGCTGTCAAGGTCAGCATCGGACAACTCGTCGACAAAAGCAGTCGAGTCGACCAACTGCTGACCGAGCGAGCCGACGACAACTGAGAACATCTCGTACTTGCTGGGATAGTGCCGGTACAGCGCCGGCGCGGAGATCCCGACCTTGGAAGCGATCGCCTCCATGCTGGTCGCGTGGTAGCCCTGTGCACTGAAGGTTTCCGCGGCAGCACGCGTGATCTGCGCCTTGCGGTCCTTGGGGCGCCGCTTTATGCGGGCACCGGTGCGTCCGACAGGGTCGTTCGTGGCACCAAGCGAGGTCACCACCCCCGATCAACTCAGGCCAGCTCTGTCACGTGCACAGCATTACTAACACAGCTGGGTAAACGGGCTACAGCGGATTCAATATAGAGCCCGCCTGTACTTGTACGGATGTCCGCCCAATGCGGGACTACGGCCCCAGCGGAGCCCGGTGACGCTTGTCGCGCGCTGGGACTCCATTGGGACCGCCGATGGACTGCGCATAGTTTGCCACTGCGAACGCCACCGCCGCACCGGTTAGCGCTAATGCGTGCTGATTGATCTGTTCGACCGTGTCACCGGGGCCGTGGTAGTTCGGGTCGAACGCCGCTCCGGGCTTGCCACCCCACAGTCGGGCCTGAGCAGTGGTCTTGAGTTGGGAAGCACCGGTGGTGATGCCCCCGATAGGCACCCCGGCCACCACGAACGGGCTGTAGTCGGTGTCGCTGCTGAGCGGCATATCGGCCGGCCGCACGCCCACCAGGTTGAGGTAGCCGGCCAGGGTGCGCTCGATACCGCCCGATCCCACCGGGACGTCGGCGGGGGTGATGTCCCGGCTCGGCAGCGCGGACTGATCTCCGTCATAGGTGAAGAAACCGGGGTTGGGAGAGGCGAGCATGTCGAAGTTCAGGTACAGCGCGATGTCGTTGAGTTGGTCGCGGTCGAGTCCGAAGACGTAGTCGCTGGAACCACCGAGCTGTTGTTCCTCGGCACCCCAGAAAGCGAACCGGACCGCATTGGCCACCGCCGGCTCCGGACCGAGCTGCAGCGCGGTCTCCAACACCGCCGCCACCCCCGAGCCGTTGTCGTTGATGCCGGGGCCGCCGCGCGCACTGTCGAGGTGTGCGCCGACCATCACGACCTCATGCGGCGAACCGGTTTTCGTCTGCGCCAAGATATTCCGCGAGGTGACCTTCTCGGTGTGACCGTCCAGGACCAGACGCACCGTCCCGGTGGCGCGCCGCAACGCCTGGTCGCCGTCGCGTCCGGCCACCGCTACCGGCATGGTGAGTTGGTCGTAGTACTCCGGAGGGAACAGCCCGGCGGGCGCTCCGTTGCGGCTCGGCAGGCTCACTACGACCAGCGCGGCGGCGCCACGCTCGGCAGCCACGTTCTGCTTCACCACGACCGAGCAGCCTGCGTCGCTGACCACGGCGATCCCCCCACGGGGCACCTTCGGCGGGTAGTCGGCCGCTGCGCAGCCCGAGGACCGCGTCGGACGGACCACCGGGCCGCTGACCCCGCCGGTCGGGGTGCGCACCAGCAGCGAGGCCTGATCGACTGGGTAGCCAACCCCGGCCACGGTCAGCGTGGGTTTGCCGGCCGAGACGGTGTCCAACCGGGTGAGTTCGGGTGTCTCCACCTCGAAACCCTTGTCGCGCAGGGCGTTGGCCACATAGTCGGCACTGGCGTCGAACCCCGGCGTGCCGTCGGCCCGATTCCGTTGGTGAGTGTCGGCAATCTCCTGCAGTCGCTGCAGATGCGTGAGCATCCCCGCGACGGTGACCTGGGTCGCCAGCCTATTCGACAGCGGCGGCTGCACGGGCTCCGGCGAGCAGCCCGCCAGTACGCCGACAGCGGCCAGCAGGGCTCCCGCCGGACGGATCATGGCTGGGTCAGGATGTGGCGGGTGCGGTCGTCGCGCACCGGGACCCCGTTGCGGCCGCTGAGATCCTGGGCATACAGCCCGACGGAATAGGGCACTCCTCCGCCGTTGATGGCCAGTTCGTCGCGGTCGATGTTCTGTACGGTGTCGCCCTTTTGGTGATAGTTCGGGTCGAAGGGCTCATCGGCGGCGCCGCCCCACAGCTTGGCCTCCTCGGGCGACTTCTTCACCTCCGCACCGGAGAACAACCCGCCGGACGGGATACCGGCCTGGGTGAACCCGTCGTAGTCGGAGCGGCCGTCGAACGAGGTGTCGCGCGGTTCCTTGCCGGCCGACTTGAGGTAGCCGACCATGGTCCGTTCGATGCCGGCCGAACCTTCCGGCACCACCGGCTGGCCGCGCTTGTCCGCCGGCAGCGACTGGTCGCCGTCGTAGGTGAAGTAGCCGGGATTCGGCGAACCCAGCATGTCGAAGTTCAGGTACAGCGCGATGTTCTTGAGTTGCTCCTCGTCGAGCGACTCGACGTACTTCCGCGAACCGATCAGGCCGAGCTCCTCGGCGCCCCAGAAACCGAACCGCACCGAGTTACGCACCTGGGGCGAATCTCCCAGCTGCAAAGCGGTTTCCAGCACCGCGGCAACACCGGACCCGTTGTCGTTGATACCCGGGCCTTCCGGAACGCTGTCCAGGTGGGCTCCGAGCATGACCACGTTCTCGGTCGATCCGCTCTTAGTCTGTGCGATCACATTGCGCGACGGGATGTCGTCGGTGTGCGCGTCGAGCTTGACCGTCATCGCCCCGTGTCCGTCGCGCAGCATCGCGCCGTCAGCCTTGGTCACGCTCACGACCGGAACCTTGACCTCGGTCTGCTCACCGAGGGTGCCGCCCATTTTCGGTTCGTCGACGCTGTCGGCCACCACCAGTGCCACCGCGCCCAGCTCGACGGCGACGGCCATCTTCTCCTTGAACGGGCAGGTGCCGCGGTCGACCAGTACGACGGCGTCTTTGACCGTCAGCCCCTCGTAGTCTTCGGCGCTGCAGCCGGGGCTGTCGTCGGCCGGCGCCGCGACCAGCGGGCCCGTGACTCCCTCGGGCGGGGTGCCGAGGCTGTACATCAGCGCGCGAGCTTCGACTGTCTTGTCGCCGAGGTGCACCGAGCCCGGCTCGGACTTGAACACCCGCGCGGTGAACTCCGGGGTCTGGACGTCGAAGCCGTGGTCGCGCAGGGTGCTGGCCACGTACTCGACGCTGGCGTCGTAGCCCGGCGTGCCGATGGCACGAGTGCCGTTGTTGGCGTCGGCAATGTCCTGCAGCTTCTGCAGGTGGGCCATCATGGCGTCGACGGTGACCTTGTCGCGCAGGCTGCTGGCGAATTCAGCGGCCGCGGCGGGATCTGCTCCCTGCTCGGTGTTTTCCGGGGTGCGGCTGCAGCCGGCGCTGAACAGCGCACCGACCAACACGGCGCCGAGGGCAGGGATCAACTTCGACTTGTAGTCCACCGACCCCACGTTAGTGGGTGGGCAGCCGATGCGAAGTCAGGCCCGGCCGCCCCACTGCACAGCGACCAACTCGGCGACCGCGGCCATACCGGCGGCGTTGGGGTGAAAGGGCCATGGCCGCCACGGCAGCGGCAGGCCCGCTCCCACCGTCCAGGGCCGCGCTGACCATGGATGGTGCTCCCTGCTGGCATCGCCGGCGCGGACGAGCTCACAGCCGGTGGCGGCGGCCGCCGCGGCGGTGTGGCGCTCCAGCTCGTCGGCGACGTGACGGGCCAGGGTCACGACGTCCTGCGGCAACCGCCCGGCTCGGACCCCGGCCGGCGGCAGCAGGGTCAGATAGTCGACGAAGAACACCCGAGCCTGCGGTGCGCGGCCCCGCACCGCGGCGCCGACGGCCCGCAGCGCTGCGTCGACCTCACCGAGTGCCCGCTCGCGCTGCCCAGGGTCCAGCAGCGCGGCGACGGCGGGCAGCCGCTGCAAGACACCCGGCAGCGTCGCGGCCATCAACAGCGGCACGTAGCCGACGTCGTTGCCGCCGATGGTGATGGTCACCAGGGACTCCGAGCCGTCGAGGGCGTCGATCTGCAGCGGCACGCCGAGTTGGCGTTCGCTCAGCAGATGGGCGGTCGTGGCTCCGGAGAACGTGACGTCAACCAGATCGAGGTTCAGCGCGTGGGCGACCAAGTGCGGGTAGTTGCGTGCCGAGCGGCCCGACGCCCGCGGAGCGCCTGCCACGCGAGGCCGGATTCCGGGCCCCGCCGCCATCGAACTCCCGAGGGCGACATAGCGATTCACGCTCGACTACTTCCGCCGAGTGTGAATCTGGCGACGCGACACGCCGCCAAGGCGTCGCGATGTTCACACTCGGCGGGCATCACAGGGCCGGGCTCGACGCCTGCGCCCAGAACCGCTTCGGGATTCGCCCGGCGCGCCGAGCCAGATACCCAGCGGTGACAGCAGCCGCCATGGCCGTGGCCATCGCCGGCGGGTCGGCCGCCCGCGTTACCGCGGTGGCCAGCAGCACCGCATCGCAGCCCAGTTCCATTGCCAGCGCAGCATCGCTGGCGGTGCCGATGCCGGCGTCGAGCACCACCGGAACCCCGGCGGCGGCGACGATCATCTCGATGCTGTGCGGGTTGGCGATGCCCAGCCCGGTGCCGATCGGCGAGCCCAGCGGCATGACGGCCGCACATCCGACGTCCTCGAGCCGGCGGGCCAGCACCGGGTCGTCATTGGTGTAGGGCAACACCACAAACCCATCGTCGACCAATTGTTCTGCGGCGCGCACCAATTCGATGCCGTCGGGCAGCAGGGTGCGCTCGTCGCCGATCACCTCCAGCTTGACCCATTCGGTTCCGAGCGCCTCGCGCGCGAGCTGGGCGGTCAGCACCGCTTCCGCGGCACTGCGGCAGCCGGCGGTGTTGGGCAGCGGCGTGATGCCGAGCCGACTCAGCAGATCCAGCATCCCGGTTCCACCTTCGGCGTCGACGCGGCGCATCGCGACCGTGGTCAACTCGGTCCCGGATGCCACCAAGGCCTCTTCCAGCGATGTCAGGCTTTGCGCACCACCGGTTCCCATGATGAGCCGGGAGCTGAACTCTCGCCCGGCGATGGTCAGCTTCGCGTCATCAACCACCTTGCACCGCCGTCACCACATCGAGACAGGCACCGTCGGACAACGCAGTGGCCCAACGCGATTTCGGCAGCACCGCTTGGTCCACCGCCACCGCAATACCGCGGTCGGGATAACCCATAGAGGCCAGCAGCGTTGCGACTGTAGTCGCCTCAGCCACTTCCACCTGCTTCTGGTTGACATTTATGATCATTGCTGCACTCCAACCGGAAGTAATTCGGACACAACGTGTTCGGCAGTCCACGGCGCCAGCAGGAACCCATTGCGGCCATGCCCGGCAGCGACATAGGTCCGTTCATCGAGGCGATGCACCAGCGGCAGGTTGTCTGGCGTCATCGGCCGCAGGCCCGCGGCGCATTCGGCCAGCTCATACTCCCCCAGCGCCGGAACCAGCGCGCAGGCGTCGTCGAGCAGGTCACGCACCCCGGAGACCGCCGGCGCAGTGTCCCGGCCGTGCTCGTACTGGGTCGCCCCCACCACCACACCGTCGGGACGCGGCACCAAGTAGACCGCGCGACCGTGCACCCGGGCCCGGATCACCCGCTGCGGGGGCGGCAGGCAGCCTTTGCGCCAGCGCAGCCGCAACACCTCCCCCTTGACCGGCCGGATCGCCAAGCCGGGCCACAACGCAGGGGCGTCGATGCCGTTGGCGATCACCACGGCATCGTCGGTGGCCACCTCGGCGAGATCCCGCACCGGCGGGGCCCAGCTGACGCCGAGTTCCTCGCAGGACTCGACGAGGGCAGTGACCACCGCGCGGTTGTCCACCGCCAATTCGGTGGGGGCCCGGAAACCGTGCCGAATGTTGCCGGCCAGCAGGGGTTCGATGTCACGGGCGGCGGACTCCCAGATCACCGGGTGGCCCTGCGCGGACAGCCAGTCGGCGACGGTGCGCAAGTCGGCGACGTCGGCCCGGTCGGCGGCCACCACCAGCGATTCGCGCGCGGTGACAACCTGGGCCGGCAGCCCGTCGAGGAAGTCGTGCCACAACTCAAGGGAGCGCAATCCCAGCCGCAAGTGCTGGTCTTCGCCTGGCCATCCCTCACTGTGTGGGGCGAGCATGCCGCCGGCCACCCAGGAGGCGCCGTATTCGGTGGTGCGGTGCACCCGCACCGTCCAGCCGGCCCGGGCTGCCTGCCGGGCCACCGACAGCCCGATGACGCCGCCGCCGATCACGGCCAGCGAACCGAGCGAGGGTCCGGGCATGTGCTGCTCCCTTCCACCTGCTCGCGTGTCAACACACCAAGCTAGCCGCTAGCGTCTCGGTGTGCACAAACGCTCCGACCGTCTCGCCCGACTCGCTGATGCCCGGCTCTACCTGTGCACCGATGCCCGCCGGGAACGCGGCGACTTGGCCGAGTTCGCCGACGCCGCGCTGGCCGGTGGCGTCGACATCATCCAACTGCGCGACAAGGGTTCTGCGGGCGAAAAGCGGTTCGGTCCGCTGGAGGCGCGCGGCGAACTGGCGGCGTTGGAGATCCTGGCCGACGCCGCGCGACGGCACGGGGCACTGCTGGCGGTCAATGACCGCGCCGACATCGCCCGCGCCGCCGGTGCCGACGTGCTGCATCTGGGCCAAGACGACCTGCCGCTGCCGGCGGCGCGCGAGATCATCGGGCCCGAGGTACTGATCGGCCGGTCGACCCATGACCGCGATCAGGTTGCCGCGGCCCTGGCCGAGCCGGTCGACTACTTCTGCACCGGGCCGTGCTGGCCCACCCCGACCAAGCCGGGCCGGACTGCACCGGGGCTGGAGCTGGTGCGATTCGCCGCCGACACGCGTCAGGCCAAGCCGTGGTTCGCCATCGGCGGCATCGATATCGAGCGGTTGCCGCAGGTGGTGCAGGCCGGCGCCAGCCGAGTGGTGGTGGTGCGGGCGATCACCGCTGCCGAGGATCCGCGGGCCGCGGCGGCGGCGTTGCGGGCTGGGCTTTAGCGGTGGTCTGAGCCGGACCGCGCCGAGGCAGTGACATCACCGCCGGCGTCAAAAGCCGCGGAGCAACTCCCAGCTGGCGGCGAAACCCGGGTGCAGCGGCAGCCCGGCGACCTCGTGTTCGTCGACCCACCGCAGTTCGGTGCTCTCCCCGTTGGGCACCACCGGAAGCAGCTCGTCGGCGTCGGCGACCACGGTGGTGTAGGTCCAGCTGGTGCCGCTGGCCGACGCGGTCACCACGGCCGCGCGCACGACGATCCGATCGGCGGGCAGACCGGCCTCCTCCTGCGCCTCGCGGATCGCGGCCTCTTCAGCGGTCTCATGGCTGTCGCGGGCACCGCCGGGCAGCGCCCAAGTGCCGCCCTGATGACTCCACCAAGCGCGATGTTGCAGCAGCACGGTGCGCGCGCCATCGGGGCGAGGAGCCCGCAGAAGCAGCCCCGCCGCACCGTGCCGGCCCCAGAAGCGGACGCCGGTATCAGAAAACGCCCACCCATCGCCGTCACCACGCACGCTGGAAGCGTATCGGGACGAGCAAGGTCTCGGTTCTGGCGAGATCACGCGACGGTTTCGACACCAACCGGCGCGAGAGGCCACGCAGACACCACCCACGCTCTTAGAATCCCTTTATTATCGTTGGTGCCGCGATCAGCCGCAGGGATGGAGCCTGAACAGACGTGACCGTTGAGTTGGCGCACCCGTCAACCGAGCCGGCGGGGTTACGGTCGCCGACCGAACCGGCCAGACCCCGCTGGTGGTTCTTCACCACCACCCCCGGCCGGATTCTGGCCATCGGACTGATCCTCGCCGCCCTCGGCGGCATCAGCGCCTTCGCCACCGCCACCACGATCAACAATCGGCAGAACACCCTGACCACGGTGCTCGACCACACCGAGCCGTTGGCGTATGCCGCCGGGCAGCTCTACACCACGCTGTCGGTCGCCGACGCCGCAGCAGCTACCGCATTCATCGCCCAAGGCGAACCGCGGGCGGTGCGGGAACGCTACGAACAGGCCATCACCGCCGCCGCGGTGGCGGTGACCAGGGCCTCCGGCGGTCTGGACGACGAGCCACTGCTGCAACTACTGGGGCGAATCAATGCGCAGCTGGCCGTCTACACCGGGCTGATCGAGACCGCGCGAACCAATAACCGCTCGGGTGATCCGGTCGGCTCGTCATACCTGTCGGAAGCCTCCGAGCTGATGCAGCACACGATCCTTCCCGACGCCCAGCGCCTCTACCAGGCCACTTCGGCGACCGTGGACGTGCAGACCACGGCGTCAACGAGGGTGCCGGCCCCGGTGATCCTGGTGGTGGCGACCACTGTGCTGTTCGGCGCGTTTGCTCACCGTTGGCTGGCCCGGCACACCCGGCGCCGGATCAACCCCGGGTTGGTCGCCGGTGGTCTGGCGATTCTGCTGATGATTATCTGGGTCGGAACGGTGCTGGTGATCTCCACCGCGGGCAGCCGCACCGCCAAGGACACCGGCGCCGAGTCGCTCAAGGAGATCACCAATCTGGCGATCACCGCGCAGCAGGCACGTGCCGACGAGACCCTGTCGCTGATCCGGCGCGGCGACGAGGAGACCCGCAAGCAGACCTTCTACCAGCGCATCGACACCATGCAGGAGCAGCTGCAGGGGTATCTGGAGCGTGGCGACGCGGTGGACAAGGCAGACCTGGCCAACGCCGGGCAGCTGCTGGCCCGGTGGCGGCAGGCCAATGACCGGATGAACGCCTACATCAGCGTCGGCAACTACCGGGCCGCCACCCAGGTCGCGCTGGGCGGCAGCGGCGACGACTCGACGCCGGCGTTCGACCAACTCGACGCGGCCCTGGACAAGGCGCTGCAGCACAGTCGCAATCAGCTGCGCGGCGATGTCCTCAACGCCCGCCGGGTACTGTCGGTGGCCCCGGTCGGGGGCGCGGTACTCAGCATGGGTGCCGCAATCGCCGTCGCGCTCGGGTTGTGGCCTCGACTGAACGAGTACAGATGATGATCCACCGTCGGCCCAGGTTGCTGCTGTGCGCACTGAGCGCCGCATTAGTGCTGTCCGGCCTGACCGGCTGCGGGCGAACCGAATTCGTGACCGCGACCGCGATGCCGACGCTGCCACCACCCACCCCGGCCGGTATGGAGGAGTTGGCGCCGGAGGCACCGCGACCGCCCGAACCGCGCACCGCGGATTGCGACGCCACCGCCAGCCTGCGCCCCTTCCACAACAAGGCCGAGGCTGATGCGGCGGTGGCCAAGATCCGCCATCGGGGCCGACTGATCGTCGGACTGGACATCGGCAGCAACCTGTTCAGCTTCCGCGACCCGATCACCGGTGAGATCACTGGTTTCGACGTCGACATCGCCGGCGAGGTGGCCCGCGACATCTTCGGCACCCCGTCGCAGGTCGAGTACCGAATCCTGGCGTCGGCCGAACGGATCGCGGCCCTGCAGAAGTCCGAAGTCGATATCGTGGTCAAGACCATGAGCATCACCTGCGGCCGACGTGAGCTGGTGAATTTTTCGACGGTGTACCTGGTGGCCAATCAGCGACTGCTGGTCCCGCGCGACTCTGCGATCCGCCAAGCCGCGGACCTGTCCGGCAAGCGGGTCTGTGTAGCGCAGGGCACCACCTCGCTGCGGCGGATCCGCAACATCACCCCGGCCCCGATCATCGTTTCGGTGGTGAACTGGGCCGACTGCCTGGTGGCGCTGCAACAGCGTCAGGTCGACGCCGTCAGCACCGACGACTCGATCTTGGCCGGCCTGATGTCGCAGGACCCGTATCTGCACATCGTCGGACCGAGCATGGACGAAGAGCCGTACGGGATTGGGATCAACCTGAACAACACCGGGCTGGTGCGTTTCGTCAACGGAACGCTGGAGCGCATCCGCCGCGACGGCACGTGGAACACTTTGTACCGCAAGTGGTTGACGGTGCTGGGGCCGGCGCCGGTGCCACCGACACCGAGGTATTCGGACTGATGGCGCGCGAGGACGATGCGGAGCGCAGCGACGCTGAAGAGCGCAGCGACGCAGAACAGCCCGCCACCGAGTTGGACGACGACGGTCCGGTCACCCAGCGCGCGGACGTGTTGGCCGAGTCGTCGTCGGTACGCCGGCCGATGTCGACCCAAGCGATCTTCCGCCCCCGGGAGGGCTCGAACTCCGCGAGCTCGGCCGAATCCCATGAGACGGCAGTGGTGCGCCCCGTCGCTCCGCGGCGGCGGTTGGGCGGTGGCCTGGTGGAGATTCCCCGGGTTCCCCCGATCGACCCCCTCGCCGCGCTCATGGACAATCCGGAGGTCGCCGAGTCCAAGCGCTTCTGCTGGAACTGCGGCCGGCCGGTGGGCCGGTCCACCGGGGACGCCAAGGGCGCCTCCGAAGGCTGGTGTCCGCACTGCGGCAGTCCGTATTCCTTTCTGCCGCAGCTGAAACCCGGCGATATGGTGGCCGGCCAGTACGAGATCAAGGGCTGCGTGGCCCACGGCGGTCTGGGCTGGGTGTATCTGGCGGTCGACCACAACGTCAACGAGCGCCCGGTGGTGCTCAAGGGCCTGGTGCATTCCGGTGATGCCGAAGCGCAGGCCATCGCCATGGCCGAGCGGCAGTTCCTCGCCGAGGTGACCCACCCGTCGATCGTCAAGATCTTCAACTTCGTCCAGCATCCGGACTCCCACGGCGACCCGGTCGGCTACATCGTGATGGAGTACGTCGGCGGACAGTCGCTCAAACAGCGCCGCGGCACCCGGCTGCCGGTCGCCCAGGCCATCGCCTACATGCTGGAAATCCTTCCCGCCCTGGGCTATCTGCATTCACTGGGCCTGGTCTACAACGACCTCAAGCCGGAGAACATCGTGCTCACCGAGGAGCAGCTGAAGCTGATCGACCTCGGCGCGGTGGCACGCATCAACTCGTTCGGATACCTCTACGGCACACCGGGATTTCAGGCGCCCGACATCGTTCGCACCGGTCCGACCGTGGCCACCGACATCTACACCGTGGGCCGGACCCTGGCCGCGCTGACGCTCAAGCTGCGCACCCGTGACGGCCGCTACGTCGACGGGCTGCCCGACGACGACCCGGTGCTGAAGAAGTACGACTCCTACCGCCGGCTGCTGCGCCGGGCGATCGATCCCGACCCGCGCCGGCGGTTCAGCTCTGCCGAGGAGATGTCCGCGCAGCTGATGGGCGTGCTGCGCGAAGTGGTCGCCCGCGACACCGGGACGCCGCGACCCGGCCTGTCGACGGTGTTCACCCGTTCGCGGTCCACCTTCGGCGAGCACCTCCTGGTCGCGCACACCGACGTCTACCTGGACGGGCATGTGCACTCCCAGAACCTGACGGCCCGTGAGATCGTGACCGCCTTGCAGGTGCCGCTGATCGACCCGTCTGATGTTGCCGCCCCGCTGTTGTCGTCGATGGAGCTCAGCGAACCGGTGCAGACCCTGGATTCGCTGCGCGCGGTGCGCAACAGCTCGCTGGAGTCCGATGGCATCGACTTGTCGGAGTCCATCGGCCTGCCGCTGATGGAGGTGCGGGCACTGCTCGACCTCGGCAACGTCACCAAGGCCACCAGCAAGCTCGACGAGCTGGCCGAGCAGGTGGGTTGGCGATGGCGGTTGGTGTGGTTCCGCGGCGTGGCCGAATTACTCACCGGCGACTACGAGGCTGCCCGCAAAGATTTCACCGAGGTGCTCGACATGTTCCCCGGCGAGCTGGCGCCGAAGATGGCGCTGGCCGCCACCGCCGAGCTGGCCGGAACCGACGACGAGCGCAGCTTCTACGAATCGGTGTGGCACACCGACGACAGCGTGATCTCGGCCGCCTTCGGTCTGGCTCGCGCCCTCTCGGTGGAAGGCGACCGGACCGCGGCGGTTCGCACCCTCGACGAAGTCCCTGCTACCTCAAGGCATTTCACCACCGCGCGGTTGACCAGTGCGGTGACGCTGCTGTCGGGACGCTCGTCCAGCGATATCACCGAGGCTCAGATCCGTGATGCCGCTCGCCGGGTAGAGGCGCTGCCGGACACCGAACCGCGAGTGTTGCAGATCCGGGCGCTGGTGCTGGGCGCGGCGATGGACTGGCTGACCGAACACGAGGCCAGCACGAACCACATCCTGGGTTTCCCGTTCACCGAACACGGGCTGCGGCTCGGTGTGGAGATGGCACTGCGCGCACTGGCCCGGCTGGCGCCCACTCAGGAGCATCGCTACCGGCTGGTCGACACGGCCAACGCGGTGCGACCGATGAGTACCTTCTAGATTCGGTGACCGTGACCAGCTGGCTTCGGTGTACTTCGGCGATATCGGTGGCACTGACACTGGCACTGGTATGGGCGCCACCGGCGAACGCGACGCCGAGCGACCAGACCAACGGGGTGACCCTGTCGCAGACCGCAGTCGAGGGCCGCGACTACTTCCTGCGGGAGATCACCATCGAACCCGGCGGCAGCACCGGCTGGCATTGGCACGACGGCACCGTGTTCGGCGTCGTGCGCCAAGGCACCTTGACCCACAATCGCGCCGACTGCAGTCTCGACGGCATCTACGGACCCGGCGATCCGATGACCGAACCCGGCGGCGCCGAACACGCGCACATCGGCCGCAATCTGGGTTCGACCCCGGTGGTGCTGCAGGCCGTGTACCTGTTGCCGGTCGGCGCACCGCTCTTCGAGGATGCGCCCGACCCCGGTTGCGGCTACGCCTGACCGGTCCTGCGGCGGCTCAGCCCAACCGACGCAGCCGCGGCTCCAGGTCGGTCTTGAACAGCTCCAGGAAACGGCGCTGGTCGTGGCCGGGTGCATGGAACACCAGGTGGTTTAGCCCCCACTGCACGTACTCACCGACCTTCTCCACCGCCTCGTCCGGGTCCGAGGCGACGATCCAGCGTTTGGCGATCTGCTCGATCGGCAGCGCGTCGGCCGCTTTCTCCATCTCGATCGGGTCGTCGATGGAGTGCTTCTGCTCGGCAGTCAATGACAACGGCGCCCAGAAGCGGGTGTTGTTCAGCGCCAGGTCGGGATCCGGGTCATAGGAGATCTTGATCTCGATCATCTTGTCGATCGCGGCGGCGTCGCGCTCGGCGGCGGCCGCACCTTCCAACACCGCCGGCATCAGCTTCTCGGTGTAGAGCTCCTCGCCCTTGCCGGAGGTGCAGATGAAGCCGTCACCGACGCGCCCGGCGTACTTCGCCACCGCCGGCCCGCCGGCCGCGATATAGACCGGCACGCCCGACTCCGGCACGTCGTAGATCGAGGCCCCCTTGAGCTTGTAGTAGTCGCCGTCAAAGTCCACCCGGTCACCACGCCACAGTTCGCGCATCAGCCGCACCGACTCGCGCAGGCGACCGAACCGCTCCTTGAACTCGGGCCACTCGCCGGTGAAGCCGGTGGCGATCTCGTTCAGGGCCTCCCCGGTGCCGACGCCCAGGAAGATCCGTTCTGGATACAGGCAGCTCATCGTCGCGAAGGCCTGCGCGATGACGGCCGGGTTGTACCGGAATGTCGGGGTCAGCACGGAGGTGCCCAACTGGATCTTGCTCGTCCGCTCACCGACCGCGGTCATCCAGGCCAGCGAGAACGGGGCGTGCCCACCTTCATGGCGCCAGGGCTGGAAGTGGTCGCTGACGGTGGCGCTGTCCATGCCATGCGCTTCGGCGGCAACGCCGAGCTCCACCAACTCCCGCGGTCCGAACTGCTCCGCCGATGCCTTGTACCCGAGTTTTAATTCCGCCATTCCACCTTTTCTACTCTCCCGCCGCCTTTCTAAACTCACGGGCATGGGTGAGAAGCTCGTGGAGCTCGTTCCGGTGACCGAGCGGGTGTACTTGGCCCGCGGCGAAGCCGTCAACTGGCTGCTGGTCACCGATGACAGCGGAGTCATGTTGATCGACGCCGGCTATCCCGGCGATCGCACCGACGTGTTGGCGTCGCTGGGCGCCCTGGGCTATCGCCCGGCCGACGTGCGCGCGGTGTTGCTCACCCATGCCCACGTCGACCATTTCGGGGCGGCGATCTGGCTCGCCAAGGCGCACGGCACCCCGGTGTACTGCCACGCTGAGGAAGTCGGCCACGCGAAACGCGAGTATCTGGAGCAGGTTTCGCCACTGGCATTGGCTCCGCGGCTATGGCGGCCGAGCTGGGCGCTGTGGAGCGCGCACGTGGTGCGCAGCGGCGGCCTGAACCGGGAGGGCATTCCGTCCGCGCAGGCGCTGACCGGCGAGATCGCCGCGGGGCTGCCCGGTCAGCCGGTCGCCATCCCCACCCCCGGCCACACCCGCGGGCACTGCTCGTATCTGGTCGATGGCGTTTTGGCCAGTGGGGACGCGTTGATCACCGGTCATCCGGTGTTGTCACACTCCGGTCCGCAGCTATTGCCCGAGCTCTTCAGCTACAGCCAGGACGACTGTCTCCGCAGCCTCAATGCGCTGGCGCTGCTGGAGACCGAGATCTTGGCGCCCGGTCACGGCGATGTCTGGCATGGACCGATCAAGGAAGCCGCTGAGGCCGCCATCGACCGTGCGAGCAAACATTAAGGTCACGATCGGATAAGCGCTGATCCCGCAGATTAAGAGCGGGTCTTACCGAATCGCTCCGCACTGGTGGAGCAATTGCCGCCAAAAGGTGCGACGGGTGCAGAAACGATGGCCACGAGCGTCAATGGCTGTGCCCCAGGACACACGGCGTGCACTCCAGCCGCGCGTACCTTGGGCTCCGGACGGGAATTGCACTCACCCACCCGGAAGGAATATCCATGTCGAAAGACCACGGCTTCATCATGATTCGTCGGTTCGGCCTCGGTGCCGGACTGCTGGGCGCCACCGCCGCTGCCCTGGTTGTCGCCCCGTCGGCGTCTGCTGCACCGGACTGCAGTCCGGCCGGGGTATCGGGCACCGTGAACTCGGTGACGGGTTCAGCGCAGCAGTACCTGGCAGCACACCCCGGCGCCAACGCCGTGGTGAGTCAGGCCATCAGCTCGCCGCGACCGCAAGCCGCCGCCGACGTGCGCAGCTACTTCACTGCTCACCCCCAGGAGTACTACGAGCTGCGTGGAATCCTGGCTCCCATCGGCGAGACGCAACGGCAATGCCAAACCACGGGCCTGCCGCCCGAGTTGGCTTCTGCCTACGCCGAATTCATGGCGGGATAACGTCGGCCGGTCAGCGCCGGGTGGCCGCAACATAGCGGATAGCCGCCGGAGCGCCATCGAGCTCACGGTCGGACAGCCGGGGCAGCCGAGCCGCCGCGAACAGGTCAGCGATACCGGATTGAGTGGTGGCCCAGCCACTTTCGGTGAGATGCCGCACGACGTCGGTGTGCTCGCCGGAATAGAACGGGCCGGGACCGGTCAGGCTCAGGCCACGCCGGCGCCACCGCTCGACGAGTGACTCGTGATGTACGGCCTGCGGTCGGCTCGGCGGCACCGCATGATCGGCGGCAAGCCGGCTGCCCGGCGCACTGAGTCCGGTGACACCGTCGAGCAGGCGATTCTGCGCGTCCGAGGGGACGTACCAGACCAGCAGCCCCTCGATGACCCACACAGTGGGCGCGGCGGCGTCAAAACCCACCCGGCGCAGGGCAGCCGGCCAGTCGCCGCGTAAGTCGACACCGATCGCGCGACGATTGACGCTCGGCATGGCGTCCCAGGCCCGCATGGTGCTGGTCTTGAAGTCCATGACGTGCGGATGGTCGACCTCGTAGACGATGGTCTCCGGCGGCCACCACAGTCGGTAGGCGCGGGTGTCCAGCCCCGAGCCCAGGATCACCGCCTGGCGGATGCCCACGCGGGCGGCATCGGTGAAGAACGCGTCGAAGAACAGAGTTCGCGCCGCGGAGAACTCCGCGAAGCGGGGAAATCCCCCATCGTTGCCGAGCCGGCTGATGTCGAGGTCTCCGTCGGCGACCCGAATGCAGAACTCCAGGCCGACCTTGTGCACCAATGGCGCCGCGAACGGGTCGTTGATCAGCTCGCGCGACACCGCCGCGGCCCGTGCGGCCGCCAGCACAGTGGCCATGACGCCGGCGCCGCTGGCCAAGCTCCCGGCGTCACCCTGCTCGTTCGGCGCCGTACTCATGGGTCCCCACCGCGGCGGCACGACGTCAATGTGCCCTTCTGCCGGCGGGTGCGCCGTGCACCACCGCCCGGACCTCGTCGTCGATCCCGCTGGCCGCGGCGAAGAGCATCTCGTCGCCGGCCTGCAGCGCCTCGGTCGCCCGGGGCAGGATCACCCGGTCACCGCGCTGCACCGCGACCAACGCGGCGCCCTCGGGCAGCACAATGTCACAGACCTGCCTACCGATCAGCGGGTTGTCGTCGGGCAGGGTCAGTTTCGTCAGGCTGGCCTGACCGCGCCGCAGGCCCATCAACGGCACCAGGTGGCCGACATCGATGGCACCCTCCACCGCGGCGACCATCGCCCGCGGGGTGGAGACCGCCACGTCGATGCCCCACTCTTCGGTGAACAGCGGCTCGTTGCGGGCGTTGTTGACCCGGGCCACTACGCGGGCCACTCCGAACTCCGCTTTCGCCAGCAACGCGGTAGCCAGGTTGGCCTTGTCGTCACCGGTGGCAGCGATCACCACATCACAGATCTCGATGCCGCATTCCCGCAGCGCGCTCAGCTCGCAGGCGTCGGCCAGCAGCCACTCGGCTTCCGGGACGGTATGGGGCTGGTAGTGCGCCGGATTGCGCTCAATCAGCAGCACCCGGTGGCCGTCGCCGATCAGTTCTCGTGCGACGGATCGCCCCACCGCGCCGGCGCCGGCGATCCCGATGCGCATGATGGCTCCCCTCGTCCCTGCCGCTCCGGGCGTAACACGGTCGTGACAGCGCTACTGATTTACTGACAGATAACACGAACCCGCCGACTTTGAGCGAATCACATGGGCGGGTCCGACCGCCACCAACAGCCCGAACGGGGATCAGATGAGCCTGGAACAGCTCTACCTGGCTCTGTTGATCGGGGGCTTGGTTCTGCTGGCCAGCATCATCGCCACCCGCGCGGCGGATCGAGTCGGGCTGCCCAGCCTGTTGCTGTTCCTGCTGGTCGGGGTGGTGATCGGCAACGACGGGCTGGGCCTGGATTTCTCCGATGTGCAACTGGCCAGCGATCTGGGCACCACCGCGCTGGCGGTGATCCTGGTCGAAGGTGGTTTGACCACCCGTTTCGCCAACATTCGCCGATTGCTGGCACCGGCGGCGGTGCTGGCCACCGTCGGTGTCGTGGTCAGCATGGCGGTGATCGCGGTGGCCGCGCATCTGTTGCTGGGCATCAGTTGGCAACTGGCGTTCCTGCTGGGGGCGATCGTCTCGCCGACCGACGCCGCGGCGGTGTTCTCCATCCTGCGGGTGCTGCCGCTGCCGCGACGGGTGGCCGGTCTGTTGGAGGCGGAGTCCGGTTTCAACGACGCGCCGGCGGCGATCGTGGTGCTGATGCTGAGCACCACGCCGCTGGTGATCGACCCGGTCCACGCCATCGGCGGGGTGTTCTATGAGTTGATAGCGGGCTCGGCGATCGGCCTGGTCGTCGGGCTAGTCGGCGCGATGATGCTGCGCCGGGCGGCCTTGCCGGCGTCCGGGCTCTATCCCTTGGCGACGTTCGGGCTGGCGATGGTGGCGTTCGCGGCGGCGGCGTCGTTGCACTCCAGCGGATTCATCGCCGCCTACCTGTCGGGTGTGGTGCTGGCGAACTCCGGCCTGCCGCACCGCGCAGCCATCCGCTCGTTCGCCGAGGGACTGGGCTGGCTGGCGCAGATCGGGCTGTTCGTGTTGCTGGGCCTGTTGGTGAGCCCGAGCCAGCTGTCTGGAGAACTGATCCCGGCGCTGATCATCGGGGCGGTGCTGCTGCTGTTGAGCCGGCCGCTGTCGGTGGTGGCGTCGCTGATCTGGTTCAAAGTGCCCTGGCGGGAACAGATCTTCCTGTCCTGGGCGGGGCTGCGTGGCGCGGTTCCGATCGTGCTCGCGACCTTCCCGATCGTCGAGGGCGTACCGGACAGCTACCGCCTGCTCAACATCGTGTTCATCCTGGTGGTGGTCTACACCGTGGTGCAGGGCCCCAGCCTGGGGCTGTTCGCGCACTGGCTGCGGCTGATCCCGCGCGACGCCACGCGCGAGATCCAGGTCGAGGCGGCGCCGCTGGACGTCTTGGAGGCCGAGCTGCTGACGATGACCGTGCAGCCGGGGTCGAAGCTGCACAACGTCTCGGTGCTCGAGCTGCGGCTGCCCGACCCGAGTGTGATCACGTTGATCATCCGCAAGGGCGACACCTTCGTGCCCCAGCCCGACACCCGGATCACCGTCGGCGACGAGCTGCTGATCGTCACCACCAGCAAGACCCGACTGTCGGCCGAACGTCGACTGCGGGCGGTCAGCCGGCGCGGCAAGCTGGCCCACTGGTTCGACGAGTACGGCGACAAGGAGTAACCCGTCTGCGTGGACTCTGCGTCCAGGGTGCAAAAGTGCGAGTAGCCAACGCCCTCAGCGCAGAGTCAACGAGAAAAGGTGATCAGCGGGATCGCCATTTCGGCCGGGGTGCGCCCGCCGTGGAAGCCCACCAGTTGCGCCGTCTGCGGCGGTTCGTGTTCGGTCGCCAGGATCGCGGTGTCCCCGGTGCAGGTCACCACGATGTCGCCGATGCGTGCCAGATGCCCGTCCCGCACGGGTCCGAATACGCCGGAGGCGACGGCCTGCTCGCGGCTTTGCACCACGGCCCGCCCGGCCAGGAATTCCGTCCAGGCCGCCAGCACGTCGGCCGTGGCACCGGGTTCGGTGTGCAGGTAGCGCACCCGCGGCTCGCCGGCAACCACCCGGATTCCGGCGCGCAGCGCCGGGTCGGCGTCGAGGTCGATGCGGGACTCCTCGGGCACATTGAGCCCGCCGTGGTCCGCGGTGACCAGCAGCGCCGTGTCGTCCGGCAGTTCTTCCAGGAGATGACGCAGCAGCGCATCGACTTTGGCGGCGGCGGCGTGCCAGTGCGCCGAGCCGATCCCCGACACGTGCGCGGCGTGGTCGAGTGCCGCGGTGTAGCCGTAGACCAAGCCCGGGGAGGCCAGCTCCGCGACGACCCGCTGGGCGTATGGCTCTCCCTTGGCTACCGGGCAAAACTCCGCGCCTCGATAGGCGGACTCGGTCAACCCGCTGCCGACGAACATCTCCGGCAGCACGGCGCGGGCAGCGACGCCGGCGGCGTGCAGGCGCTCGAACCAAGTGGGCACCGGCTGCCAGACCTCCGGTGGCGGCTGGTCACCCCAGAAGATGTGCGTGAGCACCTGATCGGTTCCGGGGACATTGACGGTGAAACCCAGCACGCCGTGCACGCCCGGCGGCACGCCGGTGCCCAACGAGACCAAGCTGGTTGGCGTGGTGGAGGGGAACGTACAAGACAGTTCGCTCAGTTGACCGGTGCTGCCGGCCAGCACCGAGGCCAGCAGGGGTGCGTCCTGCGTCAGTTGCGGCAACAGCTGATAGCCCAGCCCATCAACCAGCACCACCGCCACCCGCTGCACGTCACCGACGCGCTCGCGCAGACCGAGCGTGTCGATGGCGCCCGGAACTCCCAGGAGCGCGGCGGCGGACGGCAGGATGTCGCAGATCGAACCGGGCACCGGTTCAGCCTGCCATCGATCGGCGCAGCGCTTCAGTCCAGGCGCTAGTTGACGCCGTCGCCCTCGGCTTTCGGTAGGTCGGCGCCGGGCTTGGCGGCGCTGGTGTTCGACTTGGTCTTGGCGTTATTGCCACCCTGGGCACCTGAGCCGTTACCACCACCGCCGGAACCGCCGCCGCCGTTGCCGCCACTGGGCATGCTGAACTTCGGGAAACTGGTGGGATTGTTGGAGTTCTGGGAGTTTTCGGTCTGATGCTCGCCGTTCGCGGGCGTCGGGGTGGTGTCGCCGGGGGCGCCCGGGTTGGTGTCGGAGGGACCGCCCGGATTGGCCTCGGCAGGCGTGCCCGCGGTAGCCGGCTCCGGACTGAGTTGTGCTGGCTCGCCGTGCAGTACCTGATCGAGCTGCGCCAGCGGGTCCTGCAGAACTCCGGAGGCGTCCAGATCCAGTGAGCCCGCGGGAAGGTCGGCAATATCGACTGGGTCGGGGCCGGCGCTCGCCGCGCCGATCACGGTGTCGAGTAAGTCCTCGAAGTCGGCATGCGCCGACGGTGCGACCAGCAGGCAGAATCCGGCAGACACAATCGTGGCCGTCACACGGGCAGCCGCCCGCTGCCCTCGGCCTACAGCGCCACCTCGGGGACCGCTCATCCGCCCAGACCTTCCTCAATAAACCTCGCCCGGCGATGCTCCGCTCGGGCGAAGACGAACGTAGCTGTTTCTGGCTCAATTAAGCGACCCCAAAGCCCTGTGAATAACAATGTTCAAAGACCGTTCACTTTCCGTCACCGCTCCAGTCACCAGCCCCAGGAAACACAGCATTTCCCCTGGTCGAGCCCGCAATTGAGACCGGTGTCACAAAGGTTCGGACCGAACACACGGCGAATAATTCGGCTATCCACATAAAAGCGCCCACGGTTCCTATCCTTTATTGAAGATCGGCCACCTTCGGGATAAAAAAATCAGCGCGATCGATAAAACTCGTCGGCGGCGCTCACAGCGTCCAGGCGTCGAACCACCCCTGCGTCGACAGTCATCGGGTTAGCGTTCGTGACGTGGACACACCCCCCATCGATCTCGGCTCCTGGATCTCCCGGCGGGCCGCAGCGACGCCGAACCTCCCCGCCATCACCTACGGCGAAATCACTTGGACCTACCGAGATTTCGCGAATCGGATCGACAGGCTGGCAGCTGAACTGGCCGCCGGGGGTATGCAGCGCGGGGATCGAGTCGGCTACGCAGGCCTGAACCACCCGGACTTTTTGGTCACCCTGTTCGCCGCCGCGCGCATCGGTGCCTCATTCGTGCCGCTGAACTGGCGACTGACGGCCGACGAGCTCGGCTACATCCTGGGCAATGCGCAGGTACACACCCTGATCGCCGACGCCGAGCGCGCGGCGGTGATCGATCCGGTGCGGGGGCAGGCCGGGCTGCGCCGGGTGATCGCGCTGGCTCCAGTCCCGGGCTGGGAGGTGCTCGAGGAACTGCTGGCCACGCGAGCACCACTGACCAACCCTGTCTTCGCCGAGCCCGATGACATCGCCGTGATCATGTACACCTCCGGCACCACCGGGCACCCCAAGGGGGCCATGCTCACTCACGCAAACCTGTTCTGGAACAACATCAATGCCCTGCTGACTTTCGACACCAGCCAGAACGACGTGTCACTGGTCTGCGCGCCGCTGTTTCACATCGGTGGGCTCAACGTCACGACGCTGCTGACCCTGCAGAAGGGCGGCCGGATCGTGCTGATGCCCGCCTTCGATCCAGCCGAAGCGCTGCGACTGCTGGCCGAAGAACGGATCACCACCATGTTTGGGGTGCCGGCGATGTTCTTGTTCATGAGTCAGCGCCCGGAGTTCGCCGACACCGACCTGTCCAGCGTGCGCAGCTTCGTCTGCGGTGGCGCACCGGTACCCGAGCCCCTGATCCACCGCTACGCCGAGCGCGGCATCCCGTTCGCGCAGGGCTACGGGCTCACTGAGACCGCACCGCTGGCCTTGGTGCTGCGCACCGACGAGGTCGGCGTAAAGATCGGCGCCGCGGGCAACCAGGTACTGCCGCTGTCGGATGTGCGGCTTGTCGATCTCGAGAACCAGCCGGTGCCTGCGGGCACGCGTGGGGAGATCTGCGTGCGAGGACCGCAGGTGATGGCCGGCTACTGGCGCAATCCCGAGGCGACCGCGACGGTGATCGACGCCGAGGGGTGGTTTCACACCGGCGACATCGGCCAGGCCGACGACGAGGGCTACGTGTGGGTGCTCGACCGGGTGAAGGACATGGTGATCTCCGGCGGCGAGAACGTCTATCCGGCCGAGGTCGAAGACGTGCTCTACGGACACCCGGCCGTCGCCGAAGTGGCGGTGCTGGGCACCCCGCACGAGAAGTGGGGCGAGGCGGTGACGGCCGTGGTGGTGCTGCGGCCCGGCGCGACGTTAGAACTCGATGAGCTGCGTGCCCACGCCAGGGACAAGCTGGCGGCGTTCAAACTGCCGATCCGGCTGGAGTTCGTCGACGCCTTGCCCCGCACACAGTCCGGGAAAGTGGTGAAGTACCAGCTCCGCGACGTGCTGTCCGCCCGACCAGACGGACAGTGAACTCACAGGATCTGCGCAGGCAGTGGGCAGCGAACTTCCAGTGGACTGCAGACATTGTTAAGTTACGGTAAATTCCGGATCGCAGACCCCTGAATCTGGTTCGGCGTTATGGCCGCGACCGCTGCACCGAGAGGTACCTATGTCGCGCCAGCGCAAATCCGTTGTATCCCAGCGCCGTCACCGCACCCTGGCAGCGGGTGCCGTGCTGGCATTGGGGCTGAGCCCGCTGGGTTTCGCGCCGACCGCCAGTGCCGATCTGGAAGATCTGCTTGACCCGAGCTTCTGGTTGGACCCGACCAGCTGGTTCGACCCGAGCGATGTCGGCAGCGCCGTTTTCGACCCCGATGCCCTGGGTCTCGGGGACCTGTCGACCTGGTTCGACGGTGTGGGCGCGGCCGACTTCAGCTTCTCGGCGTTCAGTTTCGATGACTTCGCGCAGGGCATCTACCTGGATCTGCACTCCGGCATGCAGGACTGGATGTCCAGCTCGTTCGGGCAGCAGCTCGGCGACCTGATCAATCCGCTGTTCGCCTCCGACTCCGTGTGCGGGCTGATCTGCAACGGCCTGGCCGGCACCGAGGACGACCCGACCGGCGGCGGCGGTGGCTGGCTGTTCGGCGACGGCGGCGCGGGCTATGACTCCGATGTCGCGGGCCTGGCCGGCGGCACCGGCGGCGCGGCCGGGTTGTTCGGCAATGGTGGTGCCGGCGGAATCGGCGGCGCCGGAGCCGACGGTGGTGACGGTGGCACCAGCGGAACGCTGATCGGTATCGGCGGTGCTGGCGGCGAAGGTGGCGCGGGCCTTTTCGGCGGTAACGGTGGCGATGGCGGCGACGGTGGCGGCGCGGCCGGAAAGTGGTTCTCCTTCGGCGGCGTCGGCGGAAACGGCGGGGCCGGCGGCGATGTCCTGGACGGCGTCGGCGGTAACGGCGGCCACGGTGGCAACGGTGGCACCACAGTCGCCAACGGCCCGACCGCCGACGGCGAGAAACCGGCTCTCGGGGCCCAGCTGTTCAAAATCGGCGGGTCCGGCGGCACCGGCGGAGCCGGTGGTAGCGGACTGACCGGCGGCACCGGCGGCAACGGCGGCGACGGCGGGCTGTCGTGGACGCGAGCCGGCGGGGTCGTCGGCGGGGCGGCCGGTGACGGTGGCACCGGCGGCGACGCCACCGAGGTGGCCGGCGCGGGCGGCAATGGCGGAATGGGCGGCGGCACCTTCTCGCTGTTCGGCGGCACCGGCGGCGCCGGGGGCCAGGGCGGCGCAGGCGGCGCCGTTGATGGCGATGAAGCCGCCGCAGGAGCGGGCGGTATCGGCGGTCAAGGCGGCACCGCCCTGGCAATCTTCGGCAGCACGGGCGGTTCCGGCGGAAGCGGCGGCGCCGGTGGAGCTGCGGACGGCGACGGCAGCAGCGCAGGCGCCGGCGGTAACGGCGGTACCGGTGGTCTCGGCGGATTCCTGTTCGGCGGGCAGGGCGGGGCAGGCGGGACCGGCGGGACCGGCGGAGCTGTCACCGGTGTCGACAGCGTCGCCGGTACGGGCGGCAACGGCGGTAGCGGCGGCCTGGGCGGCATGATCAGCGGCGGCGCTGCGGGCGCGGGCGGTGCCGGTGGAACGGGCGGCGCCAGCACCGGCACCGGCAGCAGTGCGGGTAGCGGCGGCGACGGCGGCAATGCGGGTTCCCTGGGCAGGCTCTTCGGTTCGCCCGAGCAGTTCGGAGCTACCCTCACCCAGCTCGCGGCGCTGAGCGGCAAAACGCCCGAGGAAGTCCAAGCTCAGATCGACAGGCTCGCCGTACTGACTGGAACTCTCGGAAATCCACTCTTCGGCTCGACGACGTCGATTTTCGGCGGAACCGGGGCGGACGGCGGAGCCGGCGGAACCGGCGGAACCGCCAGCGGGGCCGGCGGCCTAGCCGGTGACGGCGGCAATGGTGGCGGCGGCAGCGGTGGCGGCATGCTGGGCGGCTCAGGTACGCCCGGTAATGGTGGCACCGGCGGCAACGGCGGCGACGCCAGCGGAACTGACGCCCTCGCCGGCAATGGCGGAACGGGCGGCGAGGGTGCCTCGAGCAATCCATTCTCTGGCGGTGGCGGCAACGGAGGCGACGGCGGAAACGGCGGAAACGGCAGCAACGGCGGATCCGCCGGGTATGGCGGCAGCGGCGGTAACGGAGGAACTGGTTCTCTTCTCGGCAGCGGCAGCGGCGCCGGCGGAACGGGCGGTGCCGGGGGCACCAGCGGCGGCGGCGTCGCCGGTCAAGGTGGTGCCGGTGGTACTGGTGCCATCGGGCTCGGCGGCCTCTTCGGCGCCATAGGCAACATGGTCAATGGCGGCGTCCGGCCGGAAACCGGTGCGGGCGGCGGCGGCGGTGGCGGCGGTGGCGGTGCTGGAGACGCCGGCACCGGCGGCAACGGTGGTACCGGCGGTGGGGGTCTCCAGTCCACCGGTGGTCAGGGCGGCACCGGCGGTGCCGGTGTCGACGGCGGGACCGGAGGCACCGGGGGTGCCGGCGCCCAGGGCGGCTCCGCGGCTTCATTGAACGGCGGTGCTGCCGGCGGTACCGGCGGCAACGGCGGTGCCGGCATCGGTGCAGGCAGCACCGGCGGCAACGGCGGCACCGGCGGAGGAAGCACCACGGTGCAGGGCGGCACCGGCGGCAACGGCGGTACCGGACTGGACGGCGGGAAGGGCGGCAACGGCGGCACCGGCGGCAACGCCGGCGCCAGCGGTACCAGCCACACCACGCGGGGTGACGACACGACCGACTCCACCACCTACCCCGGCGGTACCGGTGGTGCCGGCGGCCGGGGCGGCGACGGCGGCACCGGTACTGCGGCGGCCAACGGCGGCGACGGCGGTGCCGGCGGCAACGGCGGCAAGGGCGGAGACGCCACCGAGACCGGCCCCGGCGGTGCCGGCGGCGCGGGCGGCGCCGGTGGCACCGGCGGCCAGATCGGGCCGAACGGCAACGGCCGCGGCGGTGTCGGGGGCAACGGCGCCGATGGAGGTGCGGACGGCGTGGCTGGCGAGGCCGGCGGAACCGGCGGCAACGGCAGCGCCGACGGAACCCCGGGTGCGCCCGGGACGCCCAGCGCGAGTTCCGACAGCGCAAGCTGACCTGATCCAAGCCGCCCGCCGGGTGGCAGGATGAACGAATGGCAACCGGTAGCACCGCGCCCTTCGACCCGATCGATCCGCTGAGCCTGGACACCTTGCTCTCCGACGACGAAATCGCGCTGCGCGACACCGTCGCCAAGTTCTGCGCCGAACACGTCATGCCGCACATCGCCGAGTGGTTCGAGATCGGCGACCTACCGGCCCGCGAGCTGGCCCGGGAATTCGGCAAACTCGGGCTGCTGGGCATGCACCTGGACGGCTACGGCTGCGGCGGGGCGTCGGCGGTGCATTACGGATTGGCCTGCGTGGAGTTGGAGGCGGCCGACTCTGGCCTGCGCTCCCTGGTGTCGGTGCAGGGCTCGCTGGCGATGTATTCGATTTACAACAACGGTTCCGAAGAGCAGAAGCAGCAGTGGCTGCCGGGCATGGCCGCCGGTGAGCTGATCGGCTGCTTCGGGCTGACCGAACCCGACGTCGGCTCCGATCCGGCCGCCATGACCACCCGGGCCAAGCGCGACGGATCCGATTGGGTTCTCAACGGCCGCAAGATGTGGATCACCAACGGCTCCATCGCCGACGTCGCGGTGGTGTGGGCGGCCACCGACGAGGGCGTCCGCGGTTTCATCGTGCCCACCAACACCCCGGGATTCAGCGCCAACACCATCCACCACAAACTGTCACTGCGCGCCTCGATCACCAGTGAACTGGTGCTCGACGACGTACGTCTGCCTGCCGAGGCCATGCTGCCCAAGGCTCGCGGCGTCAAGGGCGCATTAGCGAGCTTGTCCGAGGCGCGTTACGGAATCATTTGGGGCGCAATGGGTGCAGCCCGCTCAGCCTGGCAGGCGGCCCGCGACTACGCCATGGCGCGCACTCAGTTCGGCAAGCCGATCGCGGGTTTTCAGCTCACCCAGGCCAAGCTCGTCGACATGGCTCTGGAACTGCACAAGGGACAGTTGCTGTCCCTGCACCTGGGCCGGCTCAAAGACAGCGCCGGGCTGCGCCCCGAGCAGGTCAGCTTCGGCAAGCTCAACAACACCCGCACCGCATTGGAGATTTGCCGCACCGCCCGAACCATCTTGGGCGGCAACGGGATATCACTGGAATACCCGGTGATTCGGCACATGGTGAACCTGGAGTCGGTGTTGACCTACGAGGGCACCCCCGAAATGCATCAACTGGTGCTCGGCCAGGCGTTCACCGGCCTCGGCGCCTTCCGCTAAGACGCGGGCGGCCCGTCATCGCCGGGCTGTCCCGGCTGACCAGGTGTGCCGGGTGTGCCCGTGCTGCCACCGTTGGCGCTGGTCGGGCCGGGCTGGCCGGCTTCGCCACCCGCGCCGCCCTTGGCGCCCGTGCCGCCGACTCCGCCGGTCCCGCCGTCGCCGCCGTTCCCGCCGGTCGGCTGACCGTCTGCGCCCGTGGTCTTTGCGCCCCCACCGACGCCGCCGTTGCCGCCGGCACCGCCGTTGTTGCCGGTGCCGCCTTCCCCACCTGTTCCGCCCGTGCCGCCCGTCCCGCCGGTAGCGGCGCCGCCCTCGCCGTGTGAGGTCGCGTCTCCGCCGGCTCCACCGTCACCGCCGGCACCACCGACCGGGCCGGCCGCCCCCGCGGCGGTGCCGGCGCCCATGCCGCCCTGGCCACCGTCACCACCGGTGGTGTTTCCACCGGAGCCGTTAGCGGTAGCCGCACCGCCGGCCCCGCCGACGCCGCCGTCGCCCATCGTCTGGCCACCGACGCCGCCGGTGCCGCCTTCGCCACCATTGCCGCCGACCGCGGTTCCGCCTGAGCCGTTGGACGTGGCCGCACCGCCGGCCCCGCCGACTCCACCGTTGCCACCGATGTCCGAACCCACGCCACCGAGGCCGCCGTTGCCCCCGTTGCCCGCGGTGACGTCGCCGCCGGTGCCGTTCGCGACGCCCACGCCACCGGTGCCACCGGTCCCGCCGACGCCGCCCTCACCGAACACCGAGCCCAGACCGACACCGCCGGCGCCGCCGTCACCACCAAGCTCGCCGTCCAGGCCGGTACCACCGGTACCGCCGGCGCCGCCAATGCCCATCAGGGTCCCACCGGCGCCACCGTCCCCACCGATCCCACCGTCGGCGCCGGCACCTCCCATGCCGCCGTTGCCGATCATTCCGGCGTCTCCCCCGACACCGCCGATGCCGTCCGCAGAGGTGCCACCGACGCCGCCGTCACCGAACCACAACCCGCCGTTGCCGCCGGCCGCCTCGGCCAAGGTGCCGCCGTCGACGCCGTCAGTACCGTTGCCGATCAGGAACTGACCGGACAGGGTGTTGATCGAGTTGTCGATGAATTGACCGAAATCACTGGTGATCCAGGCCTGTTCAAAGCTGTGGATCATGTCGTAGGTGCTCGCGTCGACCGGGAAGATGCCGAACAGGCTGTCGGCGGTGGCCTGAAGCGACCCCTCGGCGCCGGACGTACTGGCGTCAGCCGAGCCCGCCAGCGAGTTCATCGGGCCGGCAAGCGCATCCCAGTCGAAGGTGGTCGCCCCGCTGTCGGCGGCCGGCGCCGCCCAGTCGGCCGGGTTGAATAAGTCCATCAGCCAGTCCAGCTCGTCGGCCTGCGCCGTGGGTGCTGAGGAAAGCGAGCCGAGGCTGAACGCCGCGAACGCCGCCGTGGCGGCTCCGGCGCTGAGGCTTCTCACGAAAACTTGACCAGACATCTGCGCACTTCCCCCTACTGCTGACCGAACACGCAATGTTGTGTCGGAATCGGCGGCCTGCGGCACTGCAGGTCTTTTGGTGACTCACGGGACTGTCATACCCCCCGCCCGGAATGTGGCCAGACTATCCCACTACCGCATGGATAGGAACCCGTAACCCTCAGGCCCGCAATGCAATTCGATCTTCTACAGCGGAGTGGAGTCCATATCGAATCGCCCGGACACCGGCAAGCGCCACCTACTTCGCCAAAGCAAGACCGTTGGCGTGAATTCATCGACGACGGGCCACGACCGAGGCCCGATGACGACCGAGGAATTCTCACATGGCAGGGTTGTGAAAATGACGAGTCGCGAGGTTCTTGGGCAACAGGCGGCGGCATTCCTGGCGCTGCACCAACCGGGCAATCCGGTGATCCTGCCAACCGTGTGGGACGTGTGGTCGGCGAAGCTGGCCGTCGGCGCCGGATTCGCCGCGCTGACCATCGGCAGCAAGCCGGTCGCCGAATCGCTGGGCAAGACCGATGGCGAAGGTATGTCGTTCGCCGAAGTCCTGGACCGAGCCCGCCAGATCACCGCCGCCGTCGACGTGCCGGTGTCGCTCGACATCGAGTCCGGGTACGCCGAGTCGCCCCTCCGGCTGGTCGAAGGCTTGCTGGATGCCGGTGTGGTCGGGTGCAACATCGAGGATTCGGTGCACAGCGAAGACAAGCGGCTGCGGTCCTCGCCCGAGCATGCCGAGTACGTGGCCGCGCTGCGGGCAGCCGCCGACGCCGCAGGCCCACGCCTGGTGATCAACGCCCGCACCGATCTGTTCCTACGTAAAGACGGTGACGACACCGACCGCATCGACCGCGCCATCGCACGGCTGACCGAATGCGCGCACGCGGGAGCCGACGTGCTCTACCCGGTCGGTTTCCATGACGCAGAGACCCTGCGCATCCTGGCCGAAGCCTTGCCGAAGCCGGTCAACGCGCTCGCCGCGCCCGATACCGCCGACCCCGCCTCGTTCGGACCACTCGGCATCGCACGGATCAGCTTCGGACCACTGCTGCAGGCCGCCCTGGGCAAGCACGCCGGGGAGGTCCTGGCCCGCTGGGCCTAGACGCAGCCGTCCCGTACCGTCGACACCGAATTTGACACCTGTTAAGTTCGTCGTCGTGGACAACATTCGCGGTAAGACCATCGCCATCACCGGCGCCGCCCGTGGTATCGGGCTGGCCACTGCCACCGCCCTGCTGGCGCGTGGAGCTCGAGTCGTCATCGGCGACCGTGACGTCGCGGTTCTCGACAAAGCCGTAAAGCAGCTGAGCTCGGGCGGTCAGGTCAGCGGCCACCCGCTGGACGTCACCGACCGCGAATCGTTCGCGACCTTCCTGGACAAGGCCCGCGCCGACGGCGACGGTCACATCGACGTGCTGATCAACAATGCCGGCGTCATGCCGGTCGGGCCGTTCCTCGCCCAGTCACCCGAATCCATTCGCTCGGCGACCGAGGTCAACTTCTACGGCGTGCTCAACGGCTGCCAGCTGGTGCTCCCGGAGATGATCAAGCGCCGCAGCGGCCACATCATCAACATCGCCTCGCTGGCCGGCGTCGTGGCGGTACCCGGTCAGGTGCTCTACGCCGGAACGAAATTCGCCGTCGTCGGTCTGAGCACCGCGATGTCCGACGAGTTCGCACCGCAGGGCGTCAAAGTCTCTGCCGTGTTGCCCACCTTCACCAACACCGAATTGATCTCGGGAACAACGCCGTCGGGTGCCCAGAAGCCGGTTGAGCCCGAAGACATCGCCGCCGGGGTGGTCAAGGTGCTCGACAAGCCCAAGACGCTGGTTTCGGTGCCCAGCTTTGGGCGTCGCGTCTCGATCCTGGCGACTCTGCTCCCCGATGGGGGCCGTCGCTGGCTGAACAAGAAGACTCACAACGACACGGTGTTCTTGCAGTTCGACACCGCGGCCCGCAAGGCTTACGAGGACCGCGCGCAGCACGCCACCGGCGTCGTCGAAGACGACTGAGGGCCACGGGATCACTCTCAGAGTGATCCCGGGCGTCTGCCTATCCCAGCGCCTGATCCAGGTCGGCGATGAGGTCGTCGGTGCCCTCCAGCCCGACGGAGATCCGCACCACCCCGTCGCCGAGTCCGATCGCGGCACGCCCGTCGGGCCCCATCGCCCGGTGGGTGGTGGTGGCCGGGTGGGTGATCAACGACTTCGCATCCCCGAGGTTGTTGGAGATGTCGATCAGGTTCAGTTTGTCCAGCAGCTCGAATGCCCGCTGCTTGGCACCACTTTGGGGCCCGTCGAGTTCGAAGGTGATGACAGTGCCGCCGCCGGACATCTGCTTGCGCGCCAAATCGTATTGCGGGTGCGACGCCAAGAAGGGGTAGCGGACCCAGCTCACCGCCGGATGCTGCTCCAGGAACTCCGCGATCCGCAGCGCCGCGGAATTTGCATAGTCAACCCGAATCGCCAGCGTTTCAAGACCTTTCAACAAGATCCACGCATTGAAGGCGCTCAGCGCAGGTCCGGTGTGCCGCATCAGGGTTTGCACCGGGCCGTCGATGTAGTCCTGGTCGCCCAGGATCGCCCCACCCAGGACGCGTCCCTGCCCGTCGAGGTGCTTGGTGCCGGAGTACACCACCACGTCCACGCCCAGCGGTAGACCCTGCTGCAGCAGCGGGGTGGCGAACACGTTGTCCAGCACCACTTTCGCACCGGCGGCGTGCGCCAGTTCGGTGACCGCGGCGATGTCCACCAGCGACTGCATCGGGTTGGACGGAGTCTCGAAGAACACCGCGTTGGTGGGTACCGACAGGGCCTGTTCCCACTGCGCCAGGTCCTCGCCGTCGACGAACACGGTTTCCACGCCCCAGCGGGGCAGGATCTCATTGCAGATCACGAAGCAGGATCCGAACAGACTGCGCGCGGCCACCAGACGATCGCCGGCCTTCAACAGCGCGCCGAGCGCTACGAACACCGCCGCCATGCCGCTGGCCGTGGCGAACGCCGCCGGGGCCCCTTCGATCAGGCGCAACCGTTCCTCGAACATCGACACCGTCGGGTTGCCGTAGCGCGAGTAGACGAACCGGTCGACCTCGCCGGTAAACGCCTGCTCCGCGGCGGCCGCCGAGTCGTATACGTATCCCGAGGTCAGGAACAGCCCCTCGGCGGTCTCCTCGAACTGGGTGCGCAGCAGACCGCCGCGCACCCCGATGGTGGCCGCGCTGACACCGTCCGGCAGCGGTTTGGGGATGCGGACGGAGCGGGTCGGTTGCGAGTCGCTCATGACTGCGTCCAGGGCAGGCCGACGGCCCGCCAGCCGGTGCCACCCCGGTGGGCGTGCTCGTCGAGATTGCCCTCGAAGCCGTCCAGCACGTTGTAGGACGGGGTCAGACCCAGCGCGGTACCGGCTTCGGCTGCCCCGATGGAGCGGTTGCCCGAGCGGCACAGGAAGATCGCCGGCCCACCGGCGACGCGCGCCGCCAGTTCACGGGAGAAGTCGCGGTTCGGAGTTCCGTCGGAATGAACCCACTCGATGCAGACCAGTTCGCGGCCCAGCCCCGACACGTCGGGCAGTCCGACGAAGCGCCATTCGGCGTCGGTGCGCACGTCGATGAGCGTCGCCGCCGAGTCATCGCGCAGTATCGCCCAGGCCTGCTCAGGTGTGATATCTCCTGCGTAGCTCACCTGCGGAAGTCTCGCACCTGAACCAGATTCACGCCACGGTGGGTCACGGCCAGAGCTTGCCCAGAACGGTCGCCACCTGCGCCGCACGGTCCCGGGAGACCGCGACGTCTGGCCCGGTGGCCAGCGCCAAGCCGAGCCGCCGGCGGGGGTGCCCCTCGTGGTGGGAGAACACCACCACATCACTTTCAGTCACGCTGAGTGCATCGGCGACCACCGCAACACTGTCGGGCGTGGTCTCGACGGCGGTGCCGACGCGGCGGCGCGAATAGATCAGCCGGGCCGCCCCGGGCGAGACCATGATGGCGTCGGTCGCCAGCCCCAGAATCCCGCGCGCCTGCAGCTCGAACCCCGAGAGTCGCTGGGTGCGCAACGTCAGCAGCGTGGCGTCATACGGGCGCACATTGACCCCGGCGAAATACACCTCATCGCCATATACCAGTAGCTCCACCCCGAACAGGCCGCGTCCACCGAGAGCGCGGGCGACCCGCGCGGCGATCGACTTGGCCGCATCCAGCGCCACCGCGCTCATCGGGTGCGGCTGCCAAAACTCCACTGTCAGTTGCCCGTTCGGTTCCTCCACGCTGCGGTGGCCGATGGGCGCGCAGAAGTCCAACGCCGGCCCGTCCAGGCCGTCACGGTGGACGGCAAGCAGGGTGACCTCGCTGTCGAACTCCACCACGGTCTCGGCCAGCACCCGCGGCGGTGTCTCCGATGCGCTGGCCGCCACCGCGCGCTGCCAGGCGGGCTCGATGTCGCTGTCGCGGACCATCACCGAACGGCCCTCGCCGAGCGAGCCGCCCACCGGTTTGACCGACATCGGGTAACCGGCCCGCTGGGCCACCTCGCGCAGTTCCTCAACCGAGCCGGCGAACCAATACGGTGCGCTGGGCAGCCCCAGCTCCTCGGAGGCCAGCCGCCGCATGCCCTCGGGGTCTGCCGCCAACCGGGCCCCGCGGATGCCGGGCACCAATTGGGTGAAGCCGGTGTCGGCGGCGGCGGTCAACGCGTCGGTTGCCACCACCTCGGAGGCAACCACCACGAACTTCGGCTGCAACCACCGGATGGCCGCCGCCAATTCGTCGTTGTCACCGAGATCGACCACCACCGAGCGATCAACGATGCCGTGCAGCGCGCCGTCGGCGTAGCGATCGACGGCGATCACCTCGGCGCCCAGGCGCTGCAGCGCCGTCACCAGCTCACGGCTGAGATCACCGGACCCGAGCAACGCGACCCGGGTACGGCTGGGACCGTCGACGGACAACCGCTCGGTCGCCAATTCACCCGCCTCGCCGTTCACCGCCCCACCCTCCCCGTGCCACGGCAATGTTGCATGCTGCTCCAGGATAGGGGGAAAGCGGATGGAGGTGCAGCGACGGTGAACGCCGCACTGTTAGGGCCCCTGGTGGCCGCGGTGCTGGTCGCGGCCATCGCGCGGCATCGCGGACTGTCCGCGCCGCTGGTGTTGGTGATTACCGGCCTGCTGGTCGGACTGATCCCCGCGGTACCGGAGATCATCCTGCGGCCCGAACTTGTGTTGTTCGTGATCCTGCCGCCATTGCTGTGGTCGGCCGGTTTGGAAAGCTCCGTGATCAGCATGCGCCGCAACCGGCGCCCCATCATCCTGCTGGCCGTCGGCCTGCCGCTGGCCACCACCGTCGCCGTCGGCGTGGTCGCCTACTACACCGTGCCGGAGCTGACCCTGGCCGCGGCGTTGACCCTAGGCGCGATCGTGGCGCCGCCGGACGCGGTGTCGGCGACTGCCGTCGGCCGCCGCATCGGGTTGCCGCGTCCGATCATGACGCTGCTGGGCGGCGAGAGCCTGCTCAACGACGCGACCGCGCTGACCGTCTACAAAGTGTCCCTGGCCGCGGCGATCGGCGTGGCCACCAGCTGGGGCATGGGCCTGCTGACTTTCGCGCTGGCCGCCGTCGGCGGCGTCGCGGTCGGGGTGGCGTTCGGCGCCATCATCGTGGTGATCCGGGCCCGGCTGACCGATCCGGTGGTGGAGAGCGCGGTCGGGTTGCTGGCCCCGTTCGTCATCTACCTGGCGGCCGAGGAGATCCACGGTTCCGGGGTGCTCGCGGTGGTGGTCGCCGCGCTGATCCTCGGGCAGCGCTTCACCCGCGCCCACTACGCCACCCGACTGCAGGACCAGGCCGTCTGGCGCGCCGTGCAACTGGTCCTGGAGTCACTGGCATTTCTGCTGATCGGGCTGCAGCTACCCGCCGTGGTGGCGAACCTGCATGGCGTGCGTTTCTCGACGCTGATCGTGGCATCGCTGGCGGTGTTCGGGACGTTGCTGGCTGTGCGAGCGGTGTGGGTGGTGACCTTCGCCTACGCGCCACGAATCCTGTCGGAGAAGGTCCGGCAACGCGATGCCGCGCCGACCCCGGGTCAGGTGTTCGTGCTGGCTTGGGCCGGCATGCGCGGTGTGGTGTCGCTGGCGGCCGCATTCGGTGTGCCGCTGACGACACTGTCCGGGGCACCGTTCCCGGGGCGTCCGCAGTTGGTGTTCTTGACCTTCGTGGTGGTGGTGGGCACCCTGCTGCTGCACGGGCTCACGCTGCCCTGGGTGATCCGCCGGCTGGGCGTACCCACCAACCAGGACCACGCCGATGCGGTCGCCGCGGCCGCCGCGCAGGACAAGGCGGCCCTGGCCGCTGCCCAACGGCTCGACGAAGTACTCGCCTCGACCGAGCCGTCACCGGCCAGCGAGCGCGCCGCCGACGCGTTGCGCGGCCTGAACACCCGGCGGCGCAACGCGGCGCGGGAACGGCTGCGGCGCTTCGACCCTGCCCACGACGACAGCGACGAGACCGCCGCTGCGGCATTTCGCCGGCTCCGGCTGGAGATGCTGGCGGCCGAACGGATGGCGCTGATCCATGAGCGCGACATTGGCCGCATCGACGACCAGGTGCTGCGCAACGTCCTGCACCGGCTGGATCTGGAAGAGGCGACGCTGAATCTGGACTAGCGGGGCCCCTCGCCGAGCGGGAATTCCACGACGCCTGAGTTGGCGTGTCGCGTCGTGAGATTCCCACTCGCGACGGGCGCTACCCCGCCGCTACTGTCGATCCCATGAGTGTGCTGACGTCACCGAAGACCTATACCGGCTTGGCCGCCTTCCAGGCCGCCGACGCGGTGCTGTGTGCCATCCCCGCGCCGTTCATCACCACCGCACTCGACACCGTCGGATGCCCGCAAGAGATCCGGCCAGTCCTGCCGATCGTCAAAGCCGCTTCGGCGGTCGGCCTGCTGTCGGTCCACCGGTTTCCGGGACTGGCACGGCTGACCACGGCGGCGTTGACGTTGTACTTCGTCCTGGCGGTCGGCGCGCACATCCGGGTGCGCGACAGCATCGCCAACACCGTGCCGGCTGCGTCGTTTCTGGCCCTGTTCGCGTCGATGACGCTGCGCGGACCGCGCCGCTAGGGCTGCCCCGGCAGCAGCCGCACCATCAGGCCCTGCGCCTCGGCCAACACGGTGCCGTCGGTGTCGGTCAATTCGGCGCCGATGAACGCCTTACGCCCCTCAGCCCTCTCGATCCGGGCGTGCACCAGCAGCGGGGTGTCGATCGGGGTGACCTTGCGGTAGTCGACGTGCAGGAACGCCGTGCGGCTGATCGGTCGATTGGCCGCGTGCACCACCATCCCGAACATCCAGTCGAACAGCAGTGGCAGTACGCCGCCGTGCACCGCGAAGTTGCCGCCCACATGGAACCGGCTGAACGACCCCGTCATCGAGACGCCGTCGGGCTCGAACCGGCTGACCCGCCACGGCGGTAGCAGGAGGCTGCCCATTCCCGGCAGTGACGGCGCGCGCCCAGCCGGGGCGACAGCCTGCGACGCCGGGAACTTCTCCAACAACCCCACCAGCGCTTCGACGCGGTCCGCGGCGTCGTCCCAGGTGGCGTCGTCGGGGTCGGTCGACACCGCCAGGTCCTGCAGACGCCGCATCGTGGTGAGGAACCGTGCGAAGCCCGGACTCGGGTCGACGACCGCATAGTCCGGGAATCCGCCGTGGCTGGCGTAGTCGGGATCGACGGTCGTGTCGTCAGCGTCCTGCGGGGACTGTCCCTCGCTCACGCGCCGGTGCCCCTCACCACGTCGCGTCGCACAATGGTCTGCTCCCGTCCGGGACCGACCCCGATGCACGAGACCTGCGCGCCGGCGATCTCCTCGATCCGCGACACGTAGTCGCGCGCGTTGGCGGGCAGGTCCTCGAACGTGCGAGCACCGGAGATGTCCTCCCACCAGCCCGGCAGTTCCTCGTAGACCGGCTCGGCACGCGCAAACTCTTCCTGAGTCATCGGCAGCTCGTCGGTGCGTTTGCCGTCGACGGTGTAGCCGACGCAGACCGGCACGGTCTCCAGGCTGGAGAGCACGTCGAGCTTGGTCAGGAAGTAGTCGGTGATGCCGTTGACCCGGGTGGCGTAGCGGGCGATCACCGCGTCGAACCAGCCGCAGCGCCGCTGGCGCCCGGTGGTCACCCCTACCTCGCCGCCGGTCTTGGACAGGTACTCGCCGTAGGAGTCGAACAGTTCGGTGGGGAACGGTCCCGAACCGACCCGGGTGGTGTAGGCCTTGAGGATGCCCAGCACCGTGGTGATGCGGGTCGGACCGACACCGGAGCCCACGGCGGCGCCGCCCGCGGTCGGGTTGCTCGACGTCACGTACGGGTAGGTGCCGTGATCGACGTCGAGCAGAGTGCCCTGCGAGCCTTCCAGCAGCACGTTCTCACCACGGTCCAGCGCGGCACCCAGCAGCAGGCCGGTGTCGGCGATGCGGTGCTTGAAGCCCTCGGCCTGCTCCAGCAGATCTTCGAGAACCTGCTGCGGCTCCAGCGCCTTGCGGTTGTAGATCTTGACCAGCACCTGGTTCTTGAAATCCAGGGCGGCCTCGATCTTCTGGGCCAGCGACTCGTGGTCGAGCACGTCGGCGACCCGGATCCCGATACGGGCGATCTTGTCCTGGTAGCAGGGGCCGATGCCGCGACCGGTGGTGCCGATCTTCTTGCTGCCCATGTAGCGCTCGGTGACCTTGTCGATGGCCACGTGATAGGGCATCAGCAGATGCGCATCGGCGGAGATCAGCAACCGCGAGGTGTCCACGTCACGGCGTTCCAGGCCCGCCAGCTCGTCGAGCAGCACTCCGGGATCGACCACCACACCGTTGCCGATGACGTTGGTGACGTGCGGCGACAAGACCCCGGACGGGATCAGGTGCAGCGCGAAGTTCTCCCCGGTGGGTAGGACCACCGTGTGGCCGGCGTTGTTGCCGCCCTGGTAGCGCACCACCCATTGCACTCGTTCACCGAGTAGGTCGGTCGCTTTACCTTTGCCCTCGTCGCCCCACTGGGCGCCGATGACGACGATTGCCGGCATGGAATTCTCGCTAACTGTCTTGGCTTACTGTGGTCCAGCCGGTGACTGAGCCTATCTGAAGAGATTCACAAGGAGCGTGTTGAACGCCACTAACGGCACCAGGAGCCTGAAGATGCCGCCCGAAACCGTCGTCTTGCTGTTTGCCGGACGGCCGCTGCCGCGCCCCTTGCGTGGCCTGCCAACGGTGCAGGTCGGCGACGATCCGGGCACCGATGACTTGAACGCTTTAGATGCCGCCATCGCCCGTTATCGCAGGTTGGTGGTGGTAGGCGCCGACGCGCACCTGGCACAGACGTTGACCCGGCTGCTGCGCACCGACCGCCTCGATGTCGAGCTCGGGTACGCACCACGACGGCGCACACCGGCCACTGCGGCCTACCGGCTGACGACCGGGTGGCGGGCCGCGCGACGGGCCCGGCGGGGCTCCGCTGCACCAGTGCCGCTGGTCCGCGACGACGCCGGCACCGCACTGGTGGGTGTCGGCCGGTGGCTGCCGGTGGACGGCGCCGCGGTGCTGCACGGTGAGGGAATCGTCGATGACGCCGCCCTGTTCGACGGCGAGGTGACCGAGGTGCTGATCGAGCCGATGGGCATCGCACCGGGCGTGCGCGCCGGTGTCCCGGATCGGCGTGGCCGGGTACGACGCTGGGTGGCGGGGCGCGCTGCCCAGCTCGGCACTACCGGCGCGCTGGTGGTGCGCGACGGCATCTACAGCAGCCGAACGGTGAAGCGGTCCACCTTTTATCGACACATCGAGGACTGGCTGGTCGTCCGATAGGTTCACGGGCGTGAACGTGCATCCCCTACGCGGCCAGGCGGTACGGCCCAGCCCGGTGTTCCTGGCGCTGGTGGCGGTGACTGCCCTAGGCGGTGCATTGGCGTGGCACGCCGGTGAAGAGATCCGGCCGCTCGCCTACGCCGGGGTGTTCGTGTTCGTCATCGCCGGCTGGCTGGTCTCGCTGTGCCTGCACGAGTTCGGCCACGCCTACACCGCCTGGCGGTTCGGTGACCACGGCGCGCAGATGCGCGGTTATCTGACCCTCAACCCGCTGCGCTACACCCATCCGGGGCTGTCGCTGGTGCTGCCGATGCTGTTCATCATGCTGGGCGGCATCGGGCTGCCGGGCGGGGCGGTCTATGTACAGACATCGTTCATGACACCGCGACGGCGCACCCTGGTCAGCCTGGCGGGTCCGGCGGCCAACCTGATGCTGGCCGTGCTGCTGCTGGGCGCCACGCGAGCCTTCTACGATCCCGCACACCCGGTGTTCTGGTCGGGGGTGGCGTTCCTGGGTTTCCTGGAGCTGACCGCGGTGGTGTTGAACCTGCTGCCGATACCGGGGCTGGACGGCTATGGCGCGCTGGAGCCGCACCTGAGTCCGGCGACCCGCCGCGCCGTGGCGCCCTTCCAGCAGTGGGGCCTGCTGGTGCTGCTGGTGTTGCTGCTTGCGTCGCCGGTGCTGAACCAGAAGTTCTTCTCACTGGTGTTGTGGTTCTTCGACCTGTTCGACGTGCCGCGCCTGCTGGTGTCGTGGGGTTTGAGCCTGACGCAGTTCTGGAACTCCTGGTTCTAACGTTGCCCACCGGCGTGAACCCAACTTCACGCCCGACAGCGGTCCGGTCCGCCTATATTCACCTCCCATGGGCGCCGGTCACGATCACCGTCACACCGACTCCCGGCTCTCGCGCATGGTCGTCGGCGCCGCGATCCTGAGCGCGTTCTTCGTCATCGAGCTGACCACCGCGATCACCATCAACTCGATGGCGCTGCTGGCCGACGCAGGCCATCTGCTCACCGACCTGGCCGCCCTGTTCATGGGAGTGGCGGCGGTGATGTTGGCCCGGCGCGGCAGCACGTCACCGTCGCGCACCTACGGCTGGCACCGCGCCGAGGTGTTCACCGCAGTCGCCAATGCGGTGCTGCTGATCGGGGTGGCGACGTTCATCCTCACCGAAGCGATCCGCCGCATCGGCACCGCACCGGACGTGCCCGGGGTGCCGATGATCGTGGTCGCCCTCGCCGGACTGACCGTCAACATCGGCGTCGCTCTGCTGTTGCGATCGCACTCGACCGAGAGTCTCGCGGTGCGCGGCGCGTATATGGAGGTGGTCGCCGATACCGTCGGCAGCGTGGGGGTGCTGATCGCCGGCGTGGTCACCATCACCACCGAATGGCCCTACGCCGACGTGGTGGTCGCGGTCTTCGTCGCGCTGTGGGTACTGCCGCGGGCGTTCGCGCTGGCCGGCGCGGCCCTGCGGATCCTGTCGGAGGCCTCCCCCAGCCACATCGACGTCGCCGAGCTCCGTACCGCGCTCGCCGCCGTCGACGGCGTCACCGACGTGCACGACCTACACGTCTGGACGTTGGTTCCGGGCCAGGACATGGCCACCGCCCACCTGGGCACCAGCGCCGACACCGGGCGCGTACTGGCCGAGGCTCGGGCCGTGCTGGCCGCTCGCGGGTTGACCCACGCCACCGTGCAGGTGGAACCTGCCGGGCAGGGTGGCCGCTGCCCACTCGGCTGCTGATGCCCTAGCGGGTCAGCTCAGGCCCAGCGGCGAGCGGGCGGTGTGGTCGCAGTCATCGAGCAGAGCCAGACAACGCGTCACCTCGTCGGTCTCCCCGATGCTGTCGGCGGCACGCGCCAGCGCGGCCACACACCGCAAAAAGCCCCGGTTGGGTTCATGCGCGTAGGGCACCGGGCCATAGCCCTTCCACCCGTTGCGGCGCAGCTGGTCTAAGCCCCGGTGGTAGCCGGTGCGCGCGTAGGCGTAGGCGGTGACGGCCCTGTCCTCGGCCAATGCCGCTTCGGCCAGCGCCGCCCACGCCACCGAGGCCGCCGGATGCGCGGCCGCGACAATCTCGGGGTTCTGGTCGGCCCGCAAGGCGGCCTCGGCGTCGGGGTCGCCGGGCAGCAAGATCGGATCGGGCCTGAGGAGATCACCGGTGATAGTCACATCGTCTATTCTGCCGTGCCGTCCTTGGCCAGCCACTCCCGCAAGCCGGCGCCTCGCTCAGTAAGCTAACGGCAGCCGATCCGAAACAGCCGGCGGACATTGGAGGATCAGCCACCCATGCCTAACCCACCGGAACCGGATAACACCGAGTCGACCGACAGCGGCGCTCCCACGGAGCAGCCCGACGGCGACGATCAGGTCACCGAGATCCAGCCTGTCACCTCAGCGGACGACGAGACCGCGACGGCCATCCTCGCGGAAACACCCGCCGAAGCCGACGCCGTCACCGAGGTGATCACCACTGAGGCCACGCCGAAGGAACCCGGACCCGACGGATCACCGGAACGCCGCTTCACCGCACCCGGATTCGACGCCGGGCACACCGAGGTCATCCCGTCGGTGGGCGATGCGGACACCGAACTGATCGCTCAGCAGAGCGATGAGACGGGAAAGGCGATACCGCAACAGATCCCGGCACGAGTGGGAGGCAAACTGCCATCTACCGTGTCCCGCAGCTGGGGCTGGGTGATGGCGGTGATCCTGATCATCTTGGCGCTCGCGGCCATCGCGGTGCTGGGCACGCTGTGGCTGACCCGCGACACGCGGCAGGCCGCCTCGCAGGAAGAGCATGTGCGGGCCACGATCCAAAACTTCGACATCGCCATGCAGAACGGTGATCTGGCCGCACTGCGCAGCCTTACCTGCGGCGATATCCGCGACCGCTACGTCAACTATGACCAAAAGGCTTGGGACGACACCTATCAGCGCATTTCGGCGGCAAAGCAGTACCCGGTGGTCGCCAGCATCGACGAGGTGGTGGTCAACGAAGGGCAGGCCGAAGCCAACGTCACCGCGTTCATGGCCTACGAGCCGCGGGTCCGCTCGACCCGCAGCTTCGACCTACAGTTCCGTGACGACCAGTGGAAGATCTGCCAGTCGCACGGCAGCTAGCGATCCTCGACGAAGGAGAGGCGAAGCTGGGCTGCCGAATCAGGCACGGCAGCTAGCAAGGTTCGTTGACTCTGCGCCTACGGCGAGGGTTACTCGAACTTCCCCGCCGTGGACGCAGAGTCAACGACTCAGGCCAGGGTCTTACCGGCGCTGTGCAGGTCGTTGCAGGCCTCGATGACCCGCTCGGTCATGGCGGCCTCGGCCTTCTTGAGGTAGCTGCGCGGGTCGTAGGTCTTCTTGTTGCCGACCTCGCCGTCAACCTTGAGCACACCGTCGTAGTTGGTGAACATGTGCGCGGCGACCGGGCGGGTGAACGCGTACTGGGTGTCGGTGTCGACGTTCATCTTCACCACCCCGTAGCGCAGCGCCTCTTCGATCTCGGACTTCAGCGAACCCGAGCCGCCGTGGAAGACGAAGTCGAAAGGCTTGGAGCCCTCTGCCAGACCCAGCTTGGCTGAGGCCACCTTCTGGCCCTCGGCCAGGATGTCCGGGCGCAGCTTGACGTTGCCCGGCTTGTAGACGCCGTGCACGTTGCCGAAGGTGGCGGCCAGCAGATACTGGCCCTTCTCGCCGGCGCCCAGGGCGGCGACGGTCTTCTCGAAGTCTTCGGGCGAGGTGTAGAGCTTCTCGTTGATCTCGGCTTCGACGCCGTCCTCTTCGCCGCCGACCACGCCGATCTCGACCTCGAGGATGATCTTGGCGGCCACGGCCTGGGCCAGCAGCTCCTGGGCGATCTCGAGGTTCTCGTCGATCGGCACCGCCGAGCCGTCCCACATGTGCGACTGGAACAGCGGGTTCTCGCCGGCCTTGACTCGTTCGGCCGAGATCGCCAGCAGCGGCCGCACGAACCCGTCCAGCTTGTCCTTCGGGCAGTGGTCGGTGTGCAGGGCAACGTTGATCGGGTACTTGGCGGCGATCACGTGGGTGAACTCGGCCAGCGCCACTGCGCCGGTCACCATGTCCTTGACGCCCAGTCCGGAGCCGAATTCGGCGCCGCCGGTGGAGAACTGGATGATGCCGTCACTGCCGGCGTCCGCGAATCCCTTGATCGCCGCGTTGATGGTCTCCGACGACGTGCAGTTGATCGCGGGGAACGCGTAGGCGTTCTCCTTGGCGCGGCCCAGCATCTCGGCATAGATCTCGGGGGTGGCGATGGGCATGGGAAATCTCTCCTCTGAGCTGACCGAAACTGCCATCGAGTATCGCAGGGGCGGTTTCACCGGTGCCCCCCGGTATGTTGGTGCGTCATGAGCACCACCGTGGTCGCGATGCCCGGCCTGTTGGACCCGATGTACTGGCTGGGCGCCGGGGGCATCTTCCACGGCGCCGTGCTGCCGGCCATCCTGGTGGTGGTCTTCATCGAGACCGGCCTGCTGTTCCCCCTGCTGCCGGGGGAATCCCTGCTGTTCACCGGCGGTCTGCTGGCCGCCAAGGGACTGGCGCCCGACATCTGGATTTTGGCGCCCGCGGTCGCTGTCGTGGCGGTGTTGGGCGATCAGTGCGGCTACTTCATCGGCCGGCGGATCGGGCCGGCGCTGTTCAAGAAGGAAGATTCCCGCTTCTTCAAGAAGCACTACGTCACCGAGTCGCACGCGTTCTTCGAGAAGTACGGGCCGTGGGCGATCATCCTGGCCCGGTTCGCACCCTTCGTCCGGACGTTTGTGCCGGTGGTGGCCGGCGTGTCCTACATGCGCTACCCGGTGTATCTGGCGTTCGACATCGTCGGCGGCATCCTGTGGGGCGCCGGAGTGACGACGCTGGGCTACTTCCTGGGCAACGTGCCGTTCGTCCACGAGAACCTGGAAAAGATCATCCTGGTGATCCTGTTCGTGTCGATGATCCCGGCGTTCATCGCCACGGCGAAGGCCTACCGCAGCCGCCGCGGTGGCGCAGCACCCGCCAACGTCAGCACTGACTCTGCGCTCACGGCGCAGAATCCCGAGTAGGCCGCGCCCTCAGCGCAGAGTCAACGGGCCGGCACGGCGGTCGCGACGTTGTGCGCGGCCTCCATCAGCATCCAGCCGCCCAACTGCACCGACAGATCCCGTTCGGGGATCTCGGACTCACGCACCGCGCCCGCGATGGACATGGCCACCGCGCCGTCGGCCCGGGGCACCTCGGCGGCCTGGTCCCAGAACGCCCCGAACAACGGCAGCCCGTCGACCGATTGCCGGTAATCCCACGCCGATTTCGCCGACGACAGCACCAGCTTGGCGGCGGTATCGCGCGCTTCGGCGTCGGCCGCCGACTCCCCCGGCAACGCGGTGGCGACCAGCGCCAGGTAGCGGGCGGTGATCCCGGCGAACAGTCCGCCGTCGCCGCCGCCGGCGCCCTTGATCACCCCGCCCGGGGCCATCCGCTTGCTCACCGCGGCCACCAGCCGGTGCACCCGAGCACCGTGGCGCGCCGCCCCGGTGCGCACCGCCAGCTCGGTCTCCAATCCGAGCACCACGCCCTGGCAGTAGGTGTACTCAGCGCGTACCAGCGAACCCTCCCTGATGCCGTCGAACACCAAGTCGGTGTCCGGGTCGATCAGGGTGGCGTCGATCCAGTCGCCCATTTCCTGGGCACGCTGAAGCCACCCGGGTTCGCGGGCCAGAAAGATCCCGGCCGGACCGTTGGCGGGGGTGTTGAAGAACGGGGCGGTGAACTGCTCGTCCTTGCGCCACGGAATGCCACCACCGGCCTCGGGCATCCAGGAATCGGTCAGCTGTCGGGTCAGAGTTCCCAGCGCGCGGTGCCGGTCGAGGCCGGTGACCAGGCAGGCCCGCTGAATCGCCAACGCCAGCCACGCCATGTCGTCGTAGTAGGCGTTGGTCCAGCGACCCACGTTGCGCAGCCGGTGGGTGCGGATCTGCCGCTTGATCGCCGTCGCCCGCGCGGGCTGGGGGTCACGCAACTGGGCGTCGACCAAGCAGTCCAGCAGATGCGCCTGCCACCAGTAGTGCCAGTGCGGAGCGCGCCGGATCGGCGGCCACGCCACCACCCCCAGCTGGGTGCCCGGCAGATGCCAGAGTGACTTGAGGTGTCTCGCTGTGACGGCAGCCTCGGCGCTCTCGGCCCGATTTGCCCAGAGGAGATCCATAGCCTCAGATCCTGCCCTATGGGGCGAGTTCCAGGGCGGGCATCTTTCCCAAGGCAGTCGTGCCGCGGGAAAGATGCCCGCTACCGGGACGTCAGGCGTCAGAAGGGCAGCTCGACACCGGCCCCACCACTGAGCTGGTCAATGATGTCCAGAATCCACTGAACGCCCGGCGCATTCTCAAGGATGCTGACCGCGTTCTCCATCGAGTTGCTCAGCGTCTCCTCGGTCGACGTCATCCAGTTCATCATCGACTCCCCGGCGAGGTTACTGAGCAGATCCAGCTGGCTGCCCTCCTCAGGGAAGAGTTCGTCGAGGGTGACGATGCCGTCGACAACGGCGTTGATCGCTCCCGGTACGACCGCGTAGAGCCCCATCAGTTCCCACGTGAGCATGCCGCCGGCGTAGCCCGACGCGAGCTCCATCAGGGCGTTGAGCTGATCGCCATCCTCGCCCGAGATCCCCAGTAGGCCGTACATCCAGCCGAGGTCGATGTCCGCCATGGGGCCGAAAAGAACGTTGGGGTCATTGGCGACGGACTCAAAGAATCCCGCGAACCAGTCCAGGGGATCCCAACCGGGAGCGACGATCTCGGTGAACAGGTCATACCGGTCGGACACCCAGTCCCCAAGTCCGGAGATCCCGGCCATGGAGAAGAACGGGTCGAGCCAGCCGGCCCACTCGACCGCGGTTTGGCCTGTGGACAAGGTGGTCGCGATCGTTTCGTCGGCATAGGCCTGCGCCAGCGCGGCGGTGTCGAAGGTGGTCCAACCGTCGGGAGTCGCGAATTCGACATCCTGCCAACCCAGACTGGTCAGGGCGACCTTGGCGGCGACGGTATTCACGGCCGCGCCGGGGACCGCCCCGGGAGCGGTCATGATCGCGCCGGCACCCACCAGCGCAACACCCATAGTCGCGTAGGCGCACAAATTCTTATGTATTTGCATAGCAAACCTCATTTCTTACGAGAAGCTGAGAGCCGGTACGTTACGGGTCGACCGCGCGGCGGCGATACAGGGAAATCCCTTGATTTCTCCCTGAACCAGCCCACCAAGTGCGAAATTCGCCGACGGGACACCGGCCGGAAACGGTCGCCGAAGCGTGCTCCGCAGCTTGGCCGCTCGTGAACTCAGCCGAATGGCGATAAGCATCAGCCGTGTATAGACGGAACAGATGCCTAGAAAAGCTCAGGATTGAAATGCCTGCGGGGTGACGGGTCACCGTCACCAAGCGCGGCTGAGGTCTCCGTGTTGGGCGATCCAGGCGTGCATCACGATTCCGGCGGCCACCCCGACATTGATGCTGCGGGTCGAACCGAACTGGGCGATGGACACCGTCAGGCCCGCGCCGGCACGGGCTTCGTCGCTGATACCGAGGCCTTCGCTGCCGAACACCAGCAGGCAGTCGACCGGCAGCGCGGTCTGCTCCAGGCGCGCCGCTTCGGCCACGTTGTCGACCGCGACGACCGTGAGCCCCTGCTGGGCGGCGAATTCCAGGAGTTCCGAGGCGGTTTCGTGATGCAGCAGTCGCTGGTAGCGGTCGGTGACCATGGCGCCGCGCCGATTCCAGCGCCGCCGACCAACAATATGCACCGTGTGCACGGCGAACGCGTTGGCGGTGCGCACCACCGAGCCGATATTGGCGTCGTGCCCGAAGTTCTCGATCGCGATGTGCAGCCGGTGCCGCCGGCGGTCGATGTCGGCGACGATCGCCTCGCGGGTCCAGTAGCGGTACGCGTCGACGACGTTGCGACGGTCGCCCTCCCGAAGCAGCTCCGGGTCGTAATGGGAGTCGCTCGGCAGGGGGCCTTGCCAGGGGCCGACGCCGTTGGCCGGCGAGAACCACTCGGTGGGTCCGGGATGGTCCGACGAATCGGTCACGAGGTGGTCCACACGGCGGCGTGCGTGCCCACCACCGACACCGAGGGATACAGCAGCGCGGCGTTGATCTCCCCGTGCGTGCACAGCGAGGTCGGCACGTGCACCGAGTTCAGCGACGCCTCCGGCAGGATCAACACCGACGACCCCGCCGCAACGCAGTCCGCACCCAACCCGGGCATCGGCGTCGACGGTCCGGCGATCAACATCAGCGGTCCGCCACGGGCCTTCGCGTCGTCGCGGTACTGCGTAGCGACCGCGTCGACCGACAGGTTGAGCATCATGTAGCCGGTGCCGGTGAACGCTTTCGGGTCACCGAGCGCCGCCGGCGCCAGCGGCACGCCGTTGCCGCGGTAGGCCGCCACACCCTGGGTGGTGAGCTGCAGACCGGTGTCGCCCGGGTTGACCGGCGCCAGCCCTACCGGGAACGCCGCGGCGTAGGCCACCATGGTGTCTTTGATCCGGTCGGCGGGCGAGTAGACATAGAGCCCGCGCAGCGCGCTGCGCTCCTTGAGCGGACCCAAGCACACGGTCCCGTTCAACCGGTCGGCTTCCTTGGCCGACAGCGGCGTCGGCACCAATTCCCCCAGCAACTGGCAGCTACCCAGTCCGGTGGCCTCGATCGGGTGCGCCGGGGTTCCGTACACCCCAAACCGTAGATCACCGGCGGCGGCGTGCGGAGCATCTGCATCGGCGACCTGGGCCTTGACGTCGACCAGCGCGTAGTCGACTTCCCACCGCAGGTTGGACAGGGTCATCTCCCAACCCAAGATGGTGAGCGCCGAACCAATCGGGGCGCCCTGGGCGCCGTAGGGTCCGGCCGCGCCGGAACCCGAGCAGGCCGCGGCGCAGGCGACGGCCAACGCCGATATCAGCGTGATCAGACTCCGCACAACCGTCCTCGGGGAGTTCAGTCCAGGCCCAGCTCGGCCAGGCCGAGCACACTGCGATACGGCACGCCCTCGGCCTCGATGGCCTCGGCCGCGCCGGTGGCACGGTCGACCACAGTCACCACTCCGACCACCTTGCCGCCCGCCTCACGCACGGCGCGCACCGCGGTCAGCGCCGACCCACCGGTGGTGCTGGTGTCCTCCACCACCAGAACCGGTTGGCCGGCCACGTCGAATCCTTCGATAAGGCGCTGCATGCCATGGGCTTTCACTGACTTGCGCACCACGAATGCGTCGATCGGGCGTCCCGGAGCGTGCATGACGGCGGTCGCCACCGGGTCTGCACCCAGGGTCAGGCCGCCCACGGCCACGTAGTCCCAGTCGTCGGTGAGTTGACGGACCAACCGTCCGATCAGCGCACCAGCCCGATGGTGCAATGTGGAACGGCGAAGGTCGACGTAGTAGTCGGCTTCGGCCCCGGAAGACAGCGTCACGCGGCCGTGCACCACCGACAGCTCGCGCACCAGCGCGGCGAGCTCATCGCGTTCGTCGTTGTTAAGTGCGGCCACGGCCTCTCCCGAATGTGTTGGTCAGCGTGCGCGACAACCCGCGCGGAATCAGTCGACTGACGGTGGTCAATGCCTTGTACTGCAAGCCCGGAACGCTGACCACGTCGCCGCGGGCGATGTCGGCCAGGCTGGCCGCGACCACGTCGTCGACCTCCATCCACATGAAGGACGGCAATGTGGCCATATCGATTCCGGCGCGCTCGTGGAACTCGGTGTGGACGTATCCCGGGCAGACCACGTGGATGCCGACGCCGGTGCCGTGCAGGCCGCCGGCCAGTCCTTCGGTGAACGACACCACCCAGGCCTTGGAGGCCGAGTAGGTCGAACCGCGTCCGGACAGCAGCCCGGCGACACTGGCGATATTGATGACGGTGCCGGCACCCGCCTCGACCATCGCGGGCAGCGCGGCGCGGGTCAGCTGCATCACCGCGGTGACATTGACGTCCAGCTGCGACTGCAGCAGGGCGGGGTCGGCGGTCCAGAACTCCCCCGACGTGCCGAACCCGGCATTGTTGACCAGCACCCGTACCCCGGCGCGCAGCCGCTCGGCGACTTTGGCGCGGCCGGCGGCGTCGGCCAGGTCGGCGGGCAGCACCTCGACGGCACCGCCGTGGCTGCCCCGCAGTTCGGTTGCCAGCGCCTCCAGGCGTTCGACGTCGCGGGAGACCAGGACCAGGTCATAGCCATCGGCGGCGTAGCGGCGGGCATAGCCGGCGCCCAACCCCGAGGTGGGCCCGGTGACCACGGCAACGGGGCGAGACATGCCCGTCAGCGTAACGAAGCCGCTGGTGTCGACCGTCGTCGGATGTCAGCGCTGATAGTGCGCGGTCTGCCGACCGTTGCGCCCGCCGGGAGCGTGCAGCACGTCGGAGGAGCTCTCCCGGCTGCTGCGGCGGCGCTGCTGCGGTTCGGCAGCCGAGGTCGCGTTGCCCGGTGCCGGCGCGACTGCTCGCGACGCCGACGGAAGCTGCTCGGCCTCGCTCTCTTCCGCGGCCTCAGCGGCGCCCGACGAGCCCAGCGGACGACTGGGTTGCCCGTTGCGGCGGCCCGTGGCGGCGGCCGCGGCCTCGGCGGGTTGACGCCGTGGGTTCGGCGGCAGCACCCGAAGCAGGTCGTTGAATTGGCGAACGCTGCGCAGGCCCTCATCCCACTGGGCGCGGGTGCTGGTGATGGGCATGCTCACCAGGGTCCAGTTCGCCTCGTTCCACATGATCTCGGCGCAGTCCGGGGCGGTGTGGGCGAACGTGACCATCCGCCGGTCGCAGGCCCGACGTGCCGCATCCAGGTTGGTGGAGTACACCATCCGCGGGCCGATCGCCCCGAGCAACCAGATGTCGTTCTCGCGCGGCTCCTTGAGCCCCTTGAGCCGCACATCGACGACGACGTTGGTGCTGACCTTGCGGTGCAGGGCGATCACCGTCGCCACTTCGTCCAGGTCGAAGATGTAGACGGCCTCGCCGCGGATCTGGCCGAGGACGACGTTGCGCACCGGTGCCTCGCCCACCGTCGACATCACGCCGCGTTTCCAGCGGTGCAGGATCTCGGCGGATTCCGGTTCGAAGTCGAAGCCGTGTGAACGGGCCCAAGACTTACGGCGCCGGCTGCGGCCGCGCCGCTGGTCGAGGTCCACGTACAGCAATACCGCCGCGCCGACGAAACACAGCGCGGACAGCGTGAACCAGAGCGGGACCATTGGGCCTAGCGTATCTGTTCTCCGGCGGCTTCGACGAATGTCCTCAGGTCACAACCCTGTATCACCGCGACGCTAGGGCGTCACGACGTTGTTCGGAACGATGTGCATAGACCCGTCGCCGGCCGTTGAGACATACACCTGGTTCTGCTGGAACAGCCAATTGCCGGTGTTCATCGAGGCGCCGGACACGATCGTCGGACTGTTGGAAGAGTTCGAATTGACCGTGTAGTCGTACAGCAGCGTACCGCCCTTGGTGGGGTCGCCCGCGTACACGCTGACCGGCTGGCCGGCGGCCAGAACGTCCCCCGCGCTTCCGTTCGTCAGGCTGGCCGGGATCGTCCCGTTCACCCCACCGGAATCCATGATTGAACTGACCGGGCTGGCCGTTTGGCCGCCGTCGAACGACACGTACAGCGTCGAGTTCGGCGAGCCGTCGACCGTGACTCCGCCGGTCAGCGGGTCGGCGCCGAATGTCAGGGCGCCGCCCTTCTGGTCGATCAGGACGCCATCGCCGAGTGCTCCCGGCAGCGCAGTGGTCGGGATGGCATCGGGCGTGGGACCAACGGCGTTCGCCCCGATTCCTAAGACACCGTCGGCGTTGGCGCCGAGGTAGGAGCTGATATTCCACCCGGTGAACAGCGCCGAGAGACTGACCGGGAATGAGAACAACACGGCATCGACATCGGTTGTGCCGCTGGTGACGGTGGCCCCGGCGGCGTCGGTAAAGGTGACGGTGGTGGGCAGTTCGGCGTAGACGTAGTCCACCGAATTGCCGAACTGACCGATGTTGATGCCGGTGGGCAGGCCGGTGATCCCGAAGGGGTTGATGTCCCAGATCGGCATCACCAGACCTGCCGAGCCGGTGTCGACCAGCACCGGCGACTCCGGGCCGCCACCCACCGAGACGTTCACCACCGGTTCGGTGCCGCTGTTGACCTGCAGCGGAATGGTGAAGCTGTCCGGGATGGTGGCGTCTGAGCCGGAAGCGGCGGCGCTGCCGGCCACGCTCGCGTCGGCGGCCCCACCGAAGATCCACTGCTCGAGATCGTTGATCGGGGCGTAGACGAGGTTCTGATACCAACCGTCGAACATGGTGTCCAGCGAGGCCAGCGCGAAGCCCGGATCGGTGTCGGCAGCGATGCCGGGATCGAACGCGCTGAGGGCGTCGATGATGGGCTGGAACAGATCATCGATGTCGGCGTGTGCCGTCGGTGCGGGTGTGCCCAGCGAGACAAACGCCCCGACCACCGCGGTCGCGCCGATCATGCGACGACGAGCTGCCATCTTCCGAAACCTCCCCGCACGAGGTCACGGACATCCGCTGGGCCGTAACCAACCGCGGTCAGCTAACCCAGCCAGGGGCGCAGAACACCAGGGGATTTAGCCAAGAAAGCACCAAAAATCGCTTGGGGGACGTTCTTACCGAGGCTCCCGGCCCCTACCTCATCACAGCTGGATGAGGGTGCCGCCGATGATGGTCTGCCCGCCGGGTACGCCGTAGTTGATGTAGACCGGCTGTTGGCCGAAGAGCCAGTTACCGGTGTTCATGTTGTTTCCGCCGACCACGATCGGGCTGCGAGTGGCTTCATCCGTTGGTGCCGGGAGCAGTGAGTTGACCTTGTACTCGTACAGCAGCGTGCCGTCCTTGGCGTAGACGGAGATCTCCGTCCCTAAGGGCAGCTTTCCGTCGGAGGTCGGAGTTACGCCCGCAGCGTTGAGCACCGACGACGGCATGGTTCCGTACACCCCGCCGGAGTCGATCACGCCCTTGACCGGCGTAAGCGGCCCGTCGTTGAGCTGCACCTTCAAGTCCGCCCACGGCGCCCCCTGAATCACGGTGCCACCCTCGTAGGGGTTGTCCCCGAAGATCAATTTGCCGCCCGCCTGGTCGATCAGCACGCCGTGACCGAGACTGCCCGGCAGGTCGGCGGTCGGAATGTGATCGGGAGTGGGTCCGAGCGCGTTAGGTCCGATGCCCAAGATCCCGGTGGACGAGCCGGCCAGGTAGCTCTCGATGGACCACGAGCCGTCGAGGCTGAAGTTCGCCGGGAACGCGAACAGCACCGCATCCACCGTGGTGTCCGCGGTGACGGTGTCACCGTTCTCACCGGTGAAGGTGACCGTGGTGGGCAGTTCCAGATAGAAGTAGTTCAATGCACCGCCGAATTGGCCGATGTTGAACCCGGTGGGCAGGCCGGTGATGCCGAACGGGTTGATGTTCCAGATCGGGATGACCAGCCCCGCGGCGCCGGTGTCGACCAGCACCTCGGTCTGCGCGCCGCCGCCCACGGACACGTTGATCACCGGTTGGGTGTTGAGATTGACCTCCAGCGGGACGGTGAAGCTGTCAGGGAGGTTGGCACTGTCCGAGTCGTACGCGACAGCACTGCCGGGCAGGGTGTCAGCGAACGCCCACGGCGCGATGCTGTGGAGCGGGGTGTAAATGAGGTCCTGGTACCAGCCGTTGAACAGGGTGTCCAACGAGGACAGCGCGGAACCCGGGTCGGTGTCGGCAGCGATGCCCGGGTCGACCCAGCTGATGGCGTCGATGATGGGCTGGAACAGGTCGTCCCAGTCAGCCTGAGCGGCCGGGGCGGGCGCGCCCAGCGCCATGACCGCGCCCACGGCGCCGACGGCGCCCACCAGGCGATGGCGACGAGCTGACATGGCTACCCTCCGGATGAATAACGGTGCAGGAATACACCGGAATTTCTCAGTAATGGTTAGGCTAACCGATCAGCTTCAACACCGCATCCGCAAAGGAGCGCCGACAGACGACAAGGCCCCCCGGAACTGCTTCCGAGGGGCCTTGCCGTGAGGGAAGTCTCAGCCCAGGACCAGCGAATCGCCGTCCGCGCTGATGTTGATCGGCACGATGTCACCGTCGTGCACCTCGCCGGCCAGCAACATCTTGGCCAGCTGGTCGCCGATGGCCTGTTGGATCAACCGGCGCAGTGGACGCGCCCCGTAGACCGGGTCGAATCCGCGCTGAGCCAGCCACTTCTTGGCCTCCAACGACACCTCAATGGTCAGCCGTCGCTGCGCCAGCCGCTTGGCCAACTGCTGCAGCTGAATGTCGACGATCCGCACCAGCTCCTCGGGGTTGAGGCCCTCGAAGATCAGCACATCGTCAAGCCGGTTGATGAACTCCGGCTTGAACGCCGCCCGCACCGCAGCCATGACCTGCTCCTCGGTGCCACCGGACCCCAGGTTGGAGGTCAGGATCAGGATCGTGTTGCGGAAGTCCACCGTGCGGCCCTGTCCGTCGGTGAGCCTGCCCTCGTCGAGGACCTGCAGCAGCACGTCGAACACGTCCGGGTGGGCCTTTTCCACCTCGTCGAACAGCACCACGGTGTAGGGCCGGCGGCGCACCGCCTCGGTCAGCTGACCGCCCTGGTCGTAGCCGACGTAGCCCGGAGGCGCACCGACCAGGCGAGCCACCGAGTGCTTCTCGCCGTACTCGCTCATGTCGATGCGGACCATGGCCCGTTCGTCGTCGAACAGGAAGTCGGCCAGTGCCTTGGCCAGCTCGGTCTTGCCGACGCCGGTGGGCCCCAGGAACAGGAACGAGCCCGTGGGCCGGTTGGGGTCGGCGACCCCGGCCCGGCTGCGCCGCACCGCATCCGACACGGCCTGCACCGGCTTGCGCTGCCCGACGACACGCTTGCCGAGTTCCTCTTCCATACGCAGCAGCTTGGCGGTTTCGCCTTCCAGCAGCCGCCCGGCCGGGATGCCGGTCCAGGCGCTCACCACATCGGCGATGTCGTCCGGGCCGACCTCTTCCTTGAGCATGACATCCTCGCGGGCCTGCGCATTGGGCAGCGCGGCTTCGAGTTTCTTCTCCACCTCGGGAATGCGCCCGTAGCGCAGCTCGGCCGCCTTGGCCAGGTCGCCGTCGCGCTCGGCCCGGTCGGACTCGCCACGCAGCGTCTCCAGCTGCTCCTTGAGCTCACGGACGATGTCGATGGCACCCTTCTCGTTCTGCCACCGGGTCGTCAGCTGCGCCAGCTTCTCCTTGTAATCGGCCAGCTCGCTGCGCAGCTTCGCCAACCGGTCTTTGGACGCGTCATCGGATTCCTTGCTCAGCGCCATCTCTTCGATTTCCAGCCGGCGCACGAGTCGCTCGACCTCGTCGATCTCCACAGGCCGCGAGTCGATCTCCATCCGCAGCCGCGACGCGGCCTCATCCACCAGGTCAATGGCCTTGTCCGGCAAGAACCTTGCAGTGATGTAGCGGTCGGAAAGCGTGGCGGCAGCCACCAGCGCGGAGTCGGTGATGCGCACACCGTGGTGCACCTCGTAGCGATCCTTGAGTCCACGCAGGATGCCGATGGTGTCCTCGGCCGACGGTTCACCGACGTAGACCTGCTGGAAACGACGCTCCAGGGCGGCGTCCTTCTCGATGTACTTGCGGTACTCCTCCAGCGTGGTGGCGCCGACCAACCGCAGCTCGCCGCGCGCCAGCATCGGCTTGATCATGTTGCCGGCATCCATCGCGCCCTCGCCGGTGGCACCGGCGCCGACGATGGTGTGCAGCTCGTCGATGAACGTGATGATCTGCCCGGCGGAGTCCTTGATCTCGTCCAGCACGGCCTTAAGGCGTTCCTCGAACTCGCCGCGGTACTTGGCGCCGGCCACCATCGAGCCCAGGTCCAGGCTGACGACGGTCTTGTCGCGCAGGCTGTCGGGGACGTCCCCGGCGACGATGCGCTGAGCCAGGCCCTCGACGATCGCGGTCTTGCCGACGCCGGGCTCACCGATGAGCACCGGGTTGTTCTTGGTGCGCCGGCTCAAAACCTGTACCACTCGGCGAATCTCGGTGTCACGGCCGATAACCGGGTCCAGCTTGCCCTCACGGGCTCGCGCGGTCAGATCAGTGGAGTACTTCTCCAACGCCTGGTAGCTGGCCTCCGGATCGGGGCTGGTGACCCGGGCGCTGCCGCGCACCTTGACGAACGCCTCCCGCAACGCCTGCGGGGACGCGCCGTGGCCGCTCAGCAGCTTGGCGACATCGGAGTCGCCGGTGGCCAGGCCCACCATCAGGTGCTCGGTGGAGACGTACTCGTCGTCGAGTTCGGTGGCCAGCTGCTGGGCCACGGTGATCGCGGCCAGGGAGTCGCGCGACAACTGCGGTTGCGCGTTGGAGCTGGCGACCTGCGGTGCCAGATCAATCAGGTGCTGGGCTTCGTTGCGGATCGCCGCCGGGTTCACACCGACCGCCTCCAGCAGCGGCGCGGCGATCCCGTCGTTCTGGGTCAGCAGGGCCTGCAGCAGATGCGCGGGCCGGATTTCGGGGTTACCGGCGGCGGTGGCCGTCTGCAGAGCCGCGGTCAAAGCTGCCTGCGTCTTGGTGGTCGGGTTGAACGAGTCCACGACACCTCCATTCGGGGTCAGAGCGGGCCGAGAAGGTCCCGCCGAAAATGCTTGTCGTGTTGTCCAACGCCGTCAAGGTTGAGTCTGTTCCGCTCAAGTCTATTTTTCTGCCGAGCAGATGGTCGGCTCAGCCCAGGCGCAGCGTGCGACGGGCGTTCTGCACCAACCGGGGCAGCCGCGAGGCGCCCATCGGCGCCCGGAACAGCCAACTGTCGTCCGACGGCAGGACGCCGGCCGATTGGGTGGCATCGAGCAGGTCGAACAGCGTCTCCCCTTCATACATCAGCCCGTCGGCGTTGAAGTGATAGCGGTCCACCGCAGTGCACTGCGCGAACGTACCGACACCGTGGATCGCCGGGGTCGACTCGTCGTAGGGATAGAACCGCAGGGTGCCACTGAAGTGCCCGCTGCCGATGTAGCGAACGATGACCTTGTAGCGCAGGTCCGGGGTATAGAGCTCGTGGTTGAGTGACATATCCCTCATCAGCCAACTCCACCAATACTTTTTGGCCCATTCGGCCGCGAAGGCCACGCCGATCCCACGGTCGGCATAGTGAGCGATCTTGCGGTCCAGGTCAACGAACCACTGCTGCGTCATGGCGTTGAGCTCAAACTCGTTGAGCACCTTGACTTTCCCACCCGCCCGCTCGTCGACCTTCCCACCCGCCCGGTTGCCGGGAAGATAGTCCGGCAACGGCTGGCGCAGCCTCGGCTTGGCGATGGCTTGCCGAAATCGGGCTTCGTCGAACATATCCCAACCCTCCGGCCAACTGGAATCGTCTGATTCCTCTATGTAAGCAGGCGCGGGAACGTATCCTCAAGCTTCCCCACGATTCGGAGGTGCACATGGGTGGCGAGCGGGAGCCGCGGGTGTGGCGCGGTCAGACCCACGATGCCCGGTCCCAGGCACGTCGGACTCAGCTGATCGAGGCGGGGGTGGAGCTGCTGGGCACCGGGGGCACGGCCGGCGTCACCATGCGCGCGGCGTGCCGCGACGCCGGGCTCAGTCTTCGCTACTTCTACGAAAGCTTCAGTGACACAGACGAGCTGATCCTGGCCGTATACGACCGGTGCAACGCAGAGCTGCTTGCCACCATGGCCGGTGTCGCCGGCAAAGCGGCGCCGATCAGCGTGGCACTCGACAGGGCGACAGCCTATTTCGAGGAAGATCCACGTCGGCTGCGAATCCTGCTGCGCGAACCGCAGTCCAGCAGCCTGTTGGCCGATCATCGCGCCGATATCCTGCCCGGCCTACTGGGCGCGCTGATCGGCTCATCCGGCATCGGCAATTCGTCGCCCATCACCGCTGCACAAGCCATGGGTGCCAGCGCGCTGTCCGGAGCGCTCACCACACTGGTTCTCGACTGGGCCGATGGCCGTCTGCGCGTCAGCCGTGCCGAACTGGTGAAGTTCGCGGCCGACCTGGTGCGCGCCGAGCTGAGCTTGGCAATCCCGTCACAGCGTTGACTTCTGACATGAGCTTGCGCCGGGCCGTGGACGCGTCCACAGATACAGCACGATCCAGGCGCCGTAGCCCAGCGCCATCCCCGCGTACATGACAGCGGGATCGCCCTGCCCGTGCACGCTGAGGTAGAGCACCACGCCGGCAAGCAGCGCCGGCAGCACTGCCGCTCGACGCCGCAGCGCGAACGCCACCGTGACGAGCACGATCGACACGATCAGCAGTACAGGACTGATCCGGTGCAGCGTGTCGAGCAACGTGGCGAGCCACCCCGAAGATCCGCCGGCGCCGTGACCGGCGTGTCCCGCACCGGCCGCGGCCGACGCGCCGGCGCCAAGCGCCACCAGAATCGCCGGCAGGCAACAGGCCAGCGTGCAGGTCAGCGCGGCAACAACTCCCGCCGCCCCGAACCGGCGTCCGGTAGGCCTGCGCCAGCGGGGCCGGTCGCGACATTCTGACGTGGGTGACATGTCCGCCCTTCGTAGGTATTTCTGCGAACCTATACCCCGTATGGGTATCTAGCAAGGTCTGCGTAACTCGGTCCGTGCCATCTAGTCGGCTACGGTGCTGCTATGACGACCAGCCTGGCTTCGGTGTGGACCGCCTTGATCCCGCTCGCACTGGTGGTGGCCCTCTCTCCGATCACCGTCATCCCGGCCGTGCTGGTGCTGCACACCGCGCGCCCACGCGAGACCGGACTGTCCTTCCTCCTCGGTTGGTTGGTGGGCCTGGCGGCACTGACCGCCGCCTTCATCGCGGTATCCGGGCTGCTGGGCGGCTTACACACGACGCCGCCGACCTGGGCGTCGTGGTTGCGGATTGTCGTCGGTGCGGCGCTGATCGCGTTCGGCCTCTACCGGTGGGCGACCCGCCACGGCCACGGCGAGATGCCGCGCTGGATGCGCTCATTCACCTCGATGTCCCCGCTGCGCGCTGGCTTAACGGCCGCGGCGCTGGCGGTGATCCGACCGGAAGTGCTGTTCATGTGTGCGGCGGCCGGGCTGGCCATCGGTAGTGCCGGACTGCGCAGAGAGGACAGTTGGCCGGCGGCCATATTTTTCGTCGCCCTGGCCGCATCCTCGGTCCTGATCCCGATTCTGGGCTACCTGGCGGCCAGCGACCGACTCGATCCGGCACTGAACCGGCTCAAGAAGTGGATGGAGCAGCAGCACGCCGCGCTGGTCGCCGTCATCCTGGTACTCATTGGTGCGATGGTGGTCTACAACGGGATTCACGCGCTATAGCCGGCATCGCCGCCGGCCAGCATTAAGATCGCGGCCGTGGGACTGGATGATCGCGACGCGCTGCGCGTGCTGCATGAGGCGTTTGCCGTGCCGTCCGACGGTTCCGGCCTAGTCGCCCAGTTCTTCACCCGATGGTTCGGCACCGACCCGTCGGTGCGTGATCTGTTCCCCGCTGACCTGACCACCCAGCGGGCCGCTTTCGCCCATGCCATGAGCTGGGTGCTCGGCGAATTCATCGCCCAACGGGCGCAGGAACCCGTAACGCTTCTGGCCCAACTGGGCCGTGACCACCGCAAGTACGGTGTGACGCAACGCCATTACCACGTCATAGGCCAAGTGCTGCTAGTCACCCTGCGTGACGAGTTGGCCGACAGCTGGACCGCAGCCGTCGACGACGCCGCCCGCGAGGCGCTGAATCTGATCATCGGCGTGATGGGCGGGGCGGCCGATGCCGAAGAGGGACCCGCCTGGTGGGACGGCACCGTCGTCGAGCACCTGCGGGTCTCCCGCGACCTCGCCGTCGTCCGGATCCAGTTGGACCAACCGCTGCCGTATCACCCCGGCCAGTACGTCAAAGTCGAGGTACCGCAGTGCCCGCGGTCATGGCGCTACTTGAGCCCGAGCATGCCCGCCGACGAGACCGGGGCCATCGAGTTTCACGTCCGGGCGGTCCCTGCCGGCCTGGTCAGCACCGCGATCGTCAACGAAACCCGGCCCGGTGACCGATGGCGACTGTCCAGCCCGCACGGCGGCCTGCACGTCGATCGCGATGCTGGTGACGTGCTGATGGTCGCCGGAAGTACCGGCCTGGCACCGCTACGGGCGATCGTCATGGACCTGACCCGGTGGGGCGTGAATCCCCGTGTGCACCTGTTCTTCGGTGGCCGCTATCCCTGCGAGCTCTACGACCTGCCCACGCTGTGGCAGATCGCCGCACACAACCCGTGGCTGTCGGTGACACCGGTGTCGGAGTACGCGGGCGACCCGGAATGGGCCGCCGACTATCCCGACGTCACCCCGCCGCGCGGCTTGCATGTGCGGCAGACCGGGCGGTTGGCGGAGGTGGTGACCAGCTACGGAAGCTGGGGCGACCGCCAGATTCTGGTCTGCGGAGGACCGGAGATGACGCGGGCTACCGTGGCTGCGCTCGTCGCTAAAGGAGCTCCCCCACAACGCATTCAACACGACCCCTTGTCGGAGTGAGAAGTGACTGATCTCGAGCCCTGCGTGTTGGTTGATCCGTCATCGTCGCTGACGGCGACGTTTGTTCCTGGCGCGGGGATGATCGGGACGTCGCTGTGCGACGACGGCGTGGAACTGCTCGGTCAGCGTCGGGGCGTGGCCGCCTACGTTGCCGAGCAGAAGACCATGGGCATTCCGCTGCTATATCCGTGGGCGAATCGCCTGAGCGGCAACGGCTACCAGGTAGACGCCACGGAGGTAACGCTTACTCCTGGGATCGGCGGGGTGCACGCCGACGAGTACGGCGCCCCGATCCACGGCACCCTGGCCGGGGATACCGGTTGGCAGGTGCGCACCCGATCGGAATCGGCGTTGACCGCGGAACTCGACTTCGGGGCCCGCCCGGATCTGCTGGCAACATTTCCGTTCCCGCACCTGTTGGAGCTGGCCATCACGTTGGCGGACCGCACCTTGACGGTACGTACCACGGTCACCGCCACCAGCGAGTCGGCGGTGCCGCTGTGCTTCGGCTTCCACCCCTACCTTCACGTTCCCGACGTGCCCAGGGCGCAGTGGCTCATCGAGACCCCGACGATGCGGTCCCGGATCGTCGACGCACACAACATCCCCACCGGTGCGCTCGCGCCGCACCCGGCATCGGCAGAGTTGTTGGGCGACACGGTGTTCGACCACGGTTTCGACGAGTTGGCCCCTGGTGCGGTGTTCGCAGTCTCCGGCGGCGGTCGACGCATCGAGGTCCGGTTCGACCGGGGCTATCCGGCGGCGCAGATCTATGCGCCGGCCACCGAATCCGTGGTCTGTTTCGAGCCCATGGCCGCCCCTACCGACGCGCTGCGCCGCGGCGGCTACGCGGTGGCCCGTCTGGGACAGCCCGGCGTGGCCCAATTCTCGCTGCAGGTCGCCTAGAGCGGCGCTATGGGCGGCGCGGTTGCCAGACCACCACAGCGGTGCTCTTGGGCACCACCGCGATCTCCCGACGCTGGTTGCCGCGCAACATCTCCAACTCCGCCGTCATCTCCTTGACCCGCGACTGCAGCGCCTCGACCTGGTTCGTCAGTTCGATGATCCGCTTGATGCCGGCGAGGTTGACGCCTTCGTCGTGCGAAAGCCGCTGCACCTCGCGCAGCATGTCGACGTCCCGTTCGGAGTAGCGACGTCCGCCGCCGGAACTGCGGCTTGGAGTCACCAGCCCGATCCGGTCATAGGTCCGCAGCGTCTGGGCGTGCATCCCGGCCAGCTCGGCCGCTACCGAGATCAGGAAGGTGCGGGAGTTCTCCGACTTGCTCATGAGCGATTACCCGCCCATCCGGCCCGCGGGTCGAACCCGCTGGCTTGCTCGGCTGCCGCGTACGCCTCGAGCGCCTCTTGCGCCTGGCCCTCCAGATTCGGTGGGACCGCGACCTTGACGGTGACCAGCAGGTCACCACTTCCGCCGCCGCGCTTGGGTACCCCGCGCCCGCGTACCCGCAGTATCCGGCCGTCGGCGGTTCCCTTCGGCACCCGCACACCGACTTTGCCGTCCAGTGTCGGGACCGAGAGTGTGGTGCCCAGGGCAAGCTCGGAGAAGCTCACCGGGATGGTGACCGTCAGGTCGTCACCGTCACGCCCGAAGACCTTGTCCGGACGCACCCGCACCGTCACATACAGGTCGCCCGAGGGTGCACCGCGCAGTCCGGCCTCACCCTGGCCCGCCAGCCGAATCCGTTGGCCGTCTTCGACACCGGGGGGAATCCGCACATTGATGGTGCGGGTTCGAGCTGCCCGCCCGGTTCCCTTGCACTCCGAACACGGGTGCTCGATGATCGACCCACTGCCACGGCAGTCGGTACACGGCTCCGAGAATCCAAAAGCGCCCTGATTGCTGCTGATCACTCCGGATCCATTGCAAGAGACGCAGACTCGGGGGCTGGTACCTGGCCGGGCACCGCTGCCGTGACAGTTGGTGCACGGCGCGGCACTGGTCAGCCGCAGCGGCATCTCGACGCCCTTGGTGGCTTCCAGGAAGCTCAGCTCGGAGTCGGTCTCCAGGTCGTTGCCGCGCCGCGGCCGGCTGGGCCGTTGCTGCGCGCCGCGCCCGAACAGGCCGCCGAAGAGATCACCGATGTTGGCCCCACCGGTCTGCCCGGCAGCGCCGAACAGGTCGTTGAGGTTGAATTCGCTGCCGTCGCCGCCGGTGGAGAACCGATCGAAGTTACCGCCGCCGAATCCACCACCACCATTGAAGCGCCGCCCGAACCCACCACCGGCGAACAGCCGACGGGTCTCGTCGTACTCCTTGCGCTTGGCCTCATCGGACAACACGCTGTAGGCCTCGGAGACCGCCTTGAAGCGGTCGGCGGCGGCCGGGTTGTTGGGGTTGCGGTCCGGATGCAGTTCGGAGGCCAACTTGCGGTAGGCGCTCTTGATCTCTTTCTCGCTGGCGTCGGAGGAGACGCCCAACTCCTTGTAGAAGTCCTTTTCGACCCATTCACGCTGAGCCATGCCGCGTCACCTCCTTACCTGTCAATTCTCTTCAGCAATGTCGCCTTCGACAACCGCTCCGTTGGCACCGGCGTCCGGGACGGTGTCGACCACCCCGACCATCGCGTGCCGCAGAACCTGCTCACCGAGCTTGTAGCCCTGCCGCAGGACGGTGCCGATCACAGAGTGTGTCCCGTCGCCCTCATGTTGAACCGCCTCGTGCAGCGACGGGTCGAACTCGTCGCCCTCGGCGCCGAACGATGTCAGTCCCATTCCGGTGAGCACACCGGTCAGCTTGTCCGCCACTGCTTTCAGCGGACCCGCTTCCAAGTCACCGTGGCTGCGAGCGCGGTCCAGGTCGTCGAGGATTCCGAGCAATTCGGTCACCACTGCGGCCTTGGCCCGGTCCGCGACACCCTGCTGATCGCGCAGCGCCCGCTTGCGGTAGTTGGCGAAGTCCGCCTGTACTCGCTGCAGGTCGGCGGTCAGCTCGGCGACCTGGTCGGCCTGGCCGGCCTCAGCGGCTTGAGCGTCGTTGGCGGCCGGCTCCTCCGGCGCCGGCCCACTAGGGGCCGGCCCGGAGGAACTCTCCCGCACTTCACCGGTTTGCGGGTCGATGCGCCGCTTGTCGGTGACGGTGATGGTTTCCGGAGACTGTTCGCGTGAGTTCTCTTCGCTCACTTGGTGTCTCCGTCTTCGACCACCTCTGCGTCCACGACGTCGTCGTCGCCACCGGACGGTCCGCCGGCGTCACCAGCGGCCTGCTCAGCCTGAGTGGCCTCGTAGATCGCCTGGCCCAACGCTTGCGACTCGACGCCGAGCTTCTCCATCGCGGACTTGATGGCGCCGATGTCGGTGCCCTCCAACGCCTTCTTGGCGTCGCCGATGGCTGCGTCGACCTTGGTGAGGGTGTCCTCGGGAACCTTCGAGCCACCTTCGGCTTCGCGCTGCTCCTTGACGAACTTCTCCGTCTGGTAGACCAGCGACTCGGCCTGGTTGCGCACGTCGGCCTCTTCGCGACGCTTGCGGTCCTCCTCGGCGTGCGCCTCGGCGTCCTTGATCATCCGGTCGATCTCCTCCTGGGACAGGCCGGAGCCCTCCTGGATCTTGATCGTGTTCTCCTTGCCGGTGCCCTTGTCCTTGGCGGTGACGTGCACGATGCCGTTGGCGTCGATGTCGAAGGTGACCTCGATCTGCGGGACACCGCGCGGGGCCGGCGGGATGCCGGTGAGCTCAAAGGAGCCGAGCAGCTTGTTGTGCGAGGCGATCTCGCGCTCACCCTGGAAGACCTGGATCTGCACTGACGGCTGGTTGTCGTCGGCGGTGGTGAAGGTCTCGCTGCGCTTGGTCGGGATGGTGGTGTTGCGCTCGATCAGCTTGGTCATCACGCCGCCCTTGGTCTCGATACCAAGGCTCAGCGGGGTGACGTCAAGCAGCAGAACGTCTTTCACCTCACCCTTGAGCACGCCGGCCTGCAGCGCGGCGCCCACGGCGACGACCTCGTCCGGGTTGACGCCCTTGTTGGGCTCCTGGCCACCGGTCAGCTCCTTGACCAGCTCGGTGACCGCGGGCATCCGGGTGGAACCACCGACGAGCACCACGTGGTCGATCTCCGACACCGAGATACCGGCGTCCTTGATCACCGACTGGAACGGCTTGCGGGTGCGGTCCAGCAGATCCTGAGTGATCTTCTGGAACTCCGAACGGGTCAGCTGCTCGTCGAGGAACAGCGGGTTCTTGTCGGCGTCGACGGTGATGTAGGGCAGGTTGATCGAGGTGCTCTGCGAGCTGGACAGCTCGATCTTGGCCTTCTCGGCGGCTTCACGCAGCCGTTGCATAGCCATCTTGTCCTTGGTCAGGTCGATGCCCGACGTGCCCTTGAACTTGTCGACCAGCCAGTCGACGACCCGGTCGTCCCAGTCGTCGCCACCGAGGTGGTTGTCACCGGAGGTGGCCCGCACCTCGACCACGCCCTCGCCGATCTCCAGCAGGGAGACGTCGAAGGTGCCGCCACCGAGGTCGAACACCAGGATGGTCTGCTCTTTGTGGCCCTTGTCCAGGCCGTAGGCCAGTGCGGCAGCGGTCGGCTCGTTGACGATGCGCAGCACGTTGAGGCCGGCGATCTGGCCGGCTTCCTTGGTGGCCTGGCGCTGGGCGTCGTTGAAGTAGGCCGGCACGGTGATCACGGCGTCGGTGATGTCCTCACCGAGGTAGGCCTCCGCGTCGCGCTTGAGCTTCATCAGCACGCGGGCGCTGATCTCCTGCGAGGTGTAGTCCTTGCCGTCGATCTCGACTTTCCAGTCGGTGCCGATGTGGCGCTTGACCGAGCGAATGGTGCGGTCGACGTTGGTGACCGCTTGGTTCTTGGCGGGCTGGCCGACCAGCACTTCGCCGTTGCGGGCGAACGCGACGACCGATGGGGTGGTGCGCGAACCCTCCGAGTTGGCTACGACGACGGGGTCGCCGCCCTCCAGCACTGCGACGCACGAGTTGGTGGTCCCGAGGTCGATTCCGACCGCACGAGCCATTGTGGTTCCTCCCTGGTAGACGATATCCCTAGTCTGAGCGGACTGCGCTCAAGGATGCTCCTTCAGCGGCTTGGCTGTCAACCCAGACTTGAGTGCTTGTGACTCAACTTGTCGAAGTGGTCAACGGGAGGGGTCCCGGGTTTGTTCCCAAATGGGACCGTGGCAGCGAAACAAGCCCGAAGGGTCGCCCGGCGCGGCGCCGTCCACTCAGTCGTCGACGACCGTCAGGATGCCCGCGGGAGCACCGAGGGCATCGAACGTGCGCGCGGCGGCGGTGTCGATGTTCACCCGTGGTTTCGAAGGCAATTCACCCTGGTAGTAGGTACCGCGCCCGTAGAACAGTCCGTAGCGTAGGACTACGCCATTCGCCGCCAGCACCGCTTTTTCAAGCAGTGCGACCGCGTCGGCTTCCGGGCCCGGACGCATCCTCCACGCGACGCTTTGGGCGATGATCTTCGTCGGACTCAGTCCGTCCAACGCGTCGATGAGATTGCGGGTGCCCTCGGCCCGTATCCGGGCGTTGAGCAACGATTCCTCGGGCAGGTCCACCAGATCGTCGGGTAGATCGGTCAGCTCATGCAGCAATACGTCAGGCGCAAAGCAACGGACGGCCCGGGTCAGAGCCGGACGGTCGAATACGTCGCAGACGACCGGCTGCGCCCCCATTGCGGCCAGCCGGTCGGCCTTCTCGGCCGACCTCGTCATAGCGCCGACGCTATGGCCCGCTTCGACGAGCATCGGAACCAGCCGGCTCCCGATCACACCGGAAGCACCCGCAAAGAAGACGCGCATGCTCATCCCGCGACCTTGCTCGCCAGCACGGCCAACTTGACGTCCAGTTCTTCAGCAGCCGCCAGCAGGGCAGGGTTGGGTTCGACGACCATCAACGAGGACGGTTTGACGTAGATCAGGCTGCTGCCACCGCTTTCCTCGCCGACGAGCAGCAGCTCCACCGGGGCAAACAGCCCCGCGGTCACATCGTGGCGCAACATCGTGATCGCGATCAGCGGGTTGCCGATGATCACGCGCAGCACTTTCCGGTCGATGCCCGCCTTCGTGATCCAGCCGCCATGGTCGAACGTCGCGAACAACATGAATCCGCTTGCACCGACATGAGATTCGACCTCGTCTCGGTAGGATTCCCAGCTGCTGCAATCCTTCGCAACATCATCGATGGGAACCGGCTGCTTGCCGACATCGGCAAGCAACGCAGCAACCAGCTCTTCGTAGCTCTTAGTGCTCTGGTATCGCACTTGGACGCCGGAGAAGTGGCGCTCCTGCGGATCACATTGCGACACGATCCACTTCCTCGATCTCGGCGCCGGCAATCTCGCCGGTGCGGTCTTGGACATGTACGCGCGGGGTGCGATCCACCACGAGGGTCAGCACGTCCGGCCGGCTGTAGTGGCCGCGGGAGTCCATCTGCGACTTGCGAGCATCGATCAGCGAGAAGTCCAGATCAGCGATTACCTCGCCCTCGCCTGAGCGCAACGGCTCGCCGAGCAATCCACCATGCGGGGTGATGATCGCAGTGAAGCACCCACCCGAGATTGGCCCGATCGGACATCCGGTGTCGGACATGATCCGCGCCTGTTGGTCAGGGTCCAGCCATGCGGTGGCGTTGACGACGAATGCGGCCGACTCGAGCGCGTGATTGCGCACGCTGGTCTCGATCTGCTGGGCAAACAGGTCGCCGGCGAACGATCCCGGCCACATGCCCGAGTGGATCTGCTCCCCGTCGGCGATCAGGGCGTAGCGGGCCAGCGGCATGTAGTGCTCCCAACAGGCCAGTTGCCCGACCCGCCCGACCGTGCTGTCGACTGCACGCAGTCCGCTGCCGTCACCCTGCCCCCAGAGCATCCGCTCGTGATAGGTGGGCATGATTTTGCGTCGGCGCTGCAGCAGTCTTCCGTCGGCGTCGAAGAGCAGCTGCGTGTTGTACAGCGAGCCGCCTTCACGTTCGGTGACGCCGATCGAGACGACCATGTCCGCCTGGCGGGCCGCCACTCCGATCGCATCGACTTCCGGAGACGGGATGGCCACGGCCTGCTCCATCAGTTTGAGGTGCTCCGCGCGCATCTCGAACGGACGTTGGACGAAAGAGAAATAGGGATAGTAGGGGATCACCGTCTCCGGAAAGGCCGCGAACTGCACTCCCTGGCGGCCCAGCTGCTCGATCTTGGCCACCACCCGTTCGACGGTTCCTTCTCGGCTGTAGAGCACCGGGCTGATCTGCACGGCTGCTGCTCGAATCGTGTTCATTGTCGTCAGCCCTCGATCCGCTCGACGATGGTGGCGTTTGCCATGCCGCCGCCCTCACACATGGTCTGCAGGCCGAATCGTTTTCCGCTGTGCAGCAACGCGTGAACCAAGGTTGTCATCAGGCGCGCGCCACTGGCGCCCAACGGATGCCCTAGCGCGATCGCGCCGCCATTGACGTTCGTCTTCGCCAGGTCTGCCCCGGTTTCTTTCGCCCAGGCCAACACCACCGGAGCGAACGCCTCATTAACCTCGAACAGGTCGATGTCGGACAGCCTCAGGCCGGCCCGCTGCAGCACCTTCTGGGTGGCCGGGATTACCCCGGTCAGCATGTACAACGGATCCGATCCGACAACGGTGGTGGTGTGGATCCGCGCCAGCGGCCGCAGGCCCAGTTTCTTGGCGACCTCCCCGCTGGTGACGACCACAGCTGCGCTGCCATCGGACAACGGCGATGAGTTTCCGGCAGTGATATCCCAATTGATCTGGGGAAAACGCGCTTTCATCGACTCGCTGTAGAAGGCCGGGCGAAGCTTTGCCAAGGTCTCCACGGTGGTGCCAGGTCGGATGATCTCGTCTGTCGCCAGGCCGGCAACCGGCATGAGTTCGTCGTCGAAGAGTCCCTCTTTCGTGGCAAGTGCCGCCTTTTCGTGACTGTTGGCGGAGAACTCGTCGAGTTCGGTCCGGGAGAAACCCCATCGCGCCGCGATCAGCTCGGCGCTGATGCCCTGCGCCACCAGGCCTTCGGGATAACGGCGCGTCATTTCCTCGCCGAAGGGATTGCTGCCCGGAAGTAGCGATGCTCCCATCGGGACGCGGCTCATCGACTCCACGCCCGCGGCGACGACCACGTCGTAGGCGCCTGCCAATACACCTTGGGCCGCGAAGCTGATTGCCTGTTGACTGCTGCCACACTGCCGGTCAATCGTGGTGCCGGGCACCGACTCCGGGAAACCCGCGCCCAATAGGGCATTGCGGCCGATATTGACAGCCTGATCGCCTACCTGTGTAACAGCACCGACGATGACGTCGTCGATTCGGGTCGGATCGATACCCGCTCGCCGCACCACCTCGCGCAGGCTGTGCGCCAGCAGGTCCGAGGGGAGAACATCGTGCAAGGCTCCGCCGGGCTTGCCTTTGCCGATGGGAGTGCGGACGGCCCCGACGATGACCGCGTCGCGGCCCTGGTATCCGGACATCGCTCAACCTCCTGACATCTGAGTATTGTTTTCTATACTCAGCTATACACTCTGGGTATAGTAGAGTCAACTCAGGAGTGAGGTGGATGGAGATGACTTTTCTGCAGGGGCCACTCGCTGACCGTGGTTCCTGGTCAGCGATCGGTGAGTGCCCCGTCGAAAAGACCATGGCGGTCGTCGGAACCAAATCCGCGATGCTGATCATGCGCGAGGCCTACTACGGCACTACCCGATTCGATGACTTCGCGATCCGGGTCGGCATCACCAAAGCAGCGACCGCGACACGGCTCGCGGAACTCGTCGAACTCGGGTTGCTGGCCCGCCGGCCCTACCGTGAGCCCGGCCAGCGCAGCCGCGACGAATACGTCCTGACCGACGCCGGCACTGATTTCATGCCGGTGGTCTGGGCCATGTTCCAGTGGGGACAACGTCACCTGCCCAACCGGGGGCGGCTACGTCTGACGCATCTGGACTGCGGCGCGGACGCGCAGGTCGAGATCCGCTGCACCGAAGGTCACCGCGTCGAGCCCGGCGAACTGGGCGCACGGCTGGTCACGTCAAAGGTGTCACGTCCTGAATGACACCCGGGCGCGCCAGATCAGGTGGTCGCCGGAATGCGCCGGAAGCCGTGCAGGGTGGCCAGCCCGCGTGGCGTCGGAGGTCCGTCGAGCTGCAGGTCGGGGAACCGTTCGAACAACGCTTGCAACGCGATGGTGGCTTCCATCCGGGCCAGGTTGGCGCCGAGGCAGGCGTGGATCCCGCTGCTGAACGACAGATGCTCTTTGGCGTTGGCCCGGGTGACGTCGAAACGGCGGGGCTCCTCGAACACGCCGGGGTCGCGGTTGGCGCCGCCCAGCAGTAGCGCCACCGTTTCGCCGGCGGTGAGGTCGTATCCGGCAAGCTCGAGGTCGCAGAGGGCGTTGCGCGACGTCATCTGCACCGGGCTGTCGAAGCGCAGGACTTCCTCGACCGCGCCCGGCCACAATTGGGGGTCCTCGCGCACTTTCGCCAACTGTTCGCGGTGGCGCAGCAACAGCACGATCGCGTTGCCGATCAGGTTGATGGTGGTCTCAAAACCCGCGCCGGCGAGCAGCAGTGCGGTCACACCCAGTTCGCGTCGGTCGAGGTCCCCGTCGCGGATGATCTGGCTGTAGATGTCGTCACCGGGGTTGTTGCGCAACCGCTCGATGTGGTCGCTGAACTCGTGATCGTTTTCCCGCAGGGACTGCATGGCACATCGAAAGGTGCTCCACGACACCCCGATATCGAGCAACGGTGCGCCACGATCACCCCGGTCGAGCATCTGCGACCGCTGTTCGTCGGGGATGCCGAGAATCTCGGCGATGATCAACGCCGGTAAGGGCCCCGCGAAGTCGGCGATCAGATCCGGACGCGCTGACGATTCCATCCGATCCAGCAACTCATGAGTGATCTCGACGATCCGGGTCCGCAACTTGTCGATCGCACGAGGAGTGAACGCGCGCACCACCGCACGTCGGTAACGCGTGTGGTCGGGCGGATCGACCACCAGCATCGAGGGCGGCTCAGCCGGATTCGGCAGCCCCGGGTCCGTTCGGTCGATCAACCAGCGAGTCGCTTTGGGCAGATTGATATTGGCCGGGTTGCTCGCTCCGAACCTGTCGTCGCGCAGGATTGCCCGGCACAGCTCATGGTCGGCCGTCACCGAGACGAACGGCGTGCGCGTCAATCGGCCACGCGCACGGATCTGTTCGGTCAGCGGTTCCGGGTCGCCGCCACGCACTGGGCCGATGAGCAAACGTGCCATCGGGTCGCCGCGCCGCGCCTGCACGGCAAGAAACGCGCGCGGAAACCCCTGCAACACTGCCCATCTAAGCCACAACCCTGGCCTCATCGCGGCGCCCCCGCCGCCGGCAGCACAAATGCCGATCCTGCGGCAACGCTTGCCAGGTGCCGCATCAGCAGCGTTTCGGGAATCAGACCGGTGGCGCGGCTGGCGGCGGCGCTGAGGAAGCCGGGCCGCGCGTTGACGACTTTCCCGAACCATGCCGACTCCCGGACCAGCGGGGCGACCCGCGGCCGACGGAAGGCGACGAACCTGGCGAACGCGGTGGTCAGATCGGGTGCCTGGTCAACGAATTCAGCCAGGATGGCGGCGTCTTCCAGGCCCTGGCAGCCGCCCTGCCCCAGATGCGGACGCATGGGATGGGCCGCATCGCCGACCAGCACTATCGGGCCGCGCGCCCAGTGACGGGCGGGTCCGCGGTCGTAGAGGTCATCGCGCAACACGTCGGCAGGCGACGTTGCGGCCAGAATGCTCGGGATGGGCTCACACCACTGGGCGAACTTGGTTCGCAGGTAGGCCAGTTCCCCCTCGGGCGCTCGTTGCCCCTCGGGGACACGTTCGGTAGCGAACCAATAGGTCAGGTCCGGCCCCATCGGCACATGCCCGACTTCGATTCCGGGCCCCATGGTTTCGCCCGCCAGGTCGGGATTCAGGGCATAGGCAGCGATTCCCCGCCATGCGGTGTAACCGACGTAGCGCCGGCGCAGCGGGCCGTTGAGGTGGCGAGCCAGCACCGAATGGATGCCGTCGGCGCCGATGACAGCATCGAACGTACTGACCGTGCCATCCGAAAGCTGCAGCCCTACAACGTCTCCCAGCATCGTCACGTCCGTGGCGGCAAGGCCGTAGTGGAGGCTGCCTGCCGCCAGCGCTTCGGCGAGGATGTCGCGAAGCACCGAGCGCTGCACCACCACGAGCGGTTCACCAAGTGCCCGGACCATCCGTTCGGCCGCCGGGCGGCGCAGCCACGACCCGTCGTACCAGCGCGCCGCGCCCGCGGTGATCCGGCCGCCCGCCGCACGGACCTCATCGCCTAGACCGAGGCTATCCAGGGCGGCCAGGGCATTGGGCCAGATGCTGATGCCGGCGCCCGATGAGGTATCGGTCCGTTGTTCGACAACGGTGACACCGTGACCGCGATGCTGCAGCGCGATCGCAGTCGCCAGCCCGGCGATGCCAGCCCCAACTACGCCGATTCGGTTGCTCATCGGGCCGGACCGTCGGTGCCGTGGGTAGCCAGCCAGGCCGCCCTCCGTCGATTCGAGGCTCGAGAAAGCCAGGCGTCCTGGACTACTTCGGCCAGTTCACTCTTGCTGATCGCGTGCAGGTCTGCCTCCCGAACCAGAACGGACAGATGGCCGTTGAAATGATCAGTGCTGAAGAACGGTGTTGCGGGGTCTTGAATGAGGGCCTGTTTGTCCGCGTCGGATTCGACCCAGATCACGATGACATCCGGGTAGGCCTCACCCGTAACGGGGTCCTTGGCGTCGGGCCGGGGGGTACGGAAGAACACGAACGACTTGCCGCCCACCTGATAGATCGAATTGCCTTTCGGCCCTTCGATTCTAGTGACATGCGGCATCGACGCAGCAACCTCGTGCACGTCTGCGACTCGCGCGGGTCGATCGGCCATAACCGCAACCGTAGTCACCCGTCACGGAGCAGGCGCGCGATCCGCTCCACCGTGTCCATCGGATCGGCGAGCGGCGTCGACGAACCGGCCTGCGCTAGGAGGCCGGGGTGCCTGGCGTGCCATCGGCGCCGCCACACCCGCCGGCGCCTGCACCGGCCTGACTGGACGTCCGGATCCGCGACCGACGACGGTGACCGACGCACCTCTTGCGGCGGGGAGCAATGTTGATCTGACTCACATACCGACGGACGAATTAGGTATCACACAGGAGATCAACAGCTGCTCAAAAGGGCATACGTGGTCGCCATACTTGAAGCGATGGTTGCTTGCACGGAAATTTGGCCCCGCGGCGACTAGCGTTGCGGAACAACGGCATAACGCCTCGGCAGTTGGCGGATCATCGCGGAAATTGCCCGTGCTATCCGGAATTAGACCGGACATTTCGCCAATATCGCCACTCGGGGACAGCGCGCCACTTTAGGAAATAAGCTGTGAGACGTCTGAGCGACGCGAGCATCAAAGCTGGCCTACGCGTGCCAGCCTCTGACACCATGGCACGAACCTCACGACGACAGGCACGGTAAATAGCGCGATGGCACACGCCCCCAACTCCCACCTTGCTCCCTCCGCTGCACTAACCCGTGAGAATGAGGGCTACCACAAGGACCTAGCCCCGCGGCAGCTGCAGATGATTGCCCTGGGCGGAGCCATCGGGACGGGACTGTTCCTCGGCGCCGGCGGCCGGCTCGCCTCGGCCGGGCCGGCCCTGTTCATCGTCTACGCGATCTGCGGCGCCTTTGCCTTCCTCATCCTGCGCGCACTCGGCGAGCTGGTGCTGCACCGACCGTCGCCGGGATCGTTCGTCTCGTACGCGCGTGAATTCTTCGGCGAGAAAACCGCCTACGTCGCGGGGTGGCTGTACTTCCTGAACTGGTCGATGACCGGCATCGTCGACACCACCGCGATCGCCAGCTACTTCCACTACTGGCACCTGTTCGAGGTGATCCCACAGTGGACGCTGGCCCTGATCGCCCTGTTGGCGGTGCTGTCGATGAACCTGATCTCGGTGAAGCTCTTCGGCGAGCTGGAGTTCTGGGCCGCGCTGATCAAGGTTCTCGCGCTGCTGACGTTCCTGGTGGTCGGCACCATCTTCTTGGGCGGCCGATACCAGGTCGACGGCCAGGAGACCGGCCTGCACCTCTTGACCCAGAACGGTGGACTCCTGCCGACCGGCCTGCTCCCGCTGGTATTGGTGACCTCCGGAGTGGTGTTCTCCTATGCCGGGGTCGAACTGGTCGGCACCGCCGCCGGCGAAACCCCGAACCCCGAGAAGGTCATGCCGCGGGCGATCAACTCGGTAGTGGCCCGCATCGCGATCTTCTACGTTGGCTCGGTAGTCCTGCTGGCGCTGCTGCTGCCGTACACCGCTTTCAAGGAGCACCAGAGCCCCTTCGTCACGTTCTTCTCCAAAGTCGGTTTCACCGGCGCAGGCAGCCTGATGAACCTGGTGGTGCTGACCGCCGCGTTCTCCAGCCTCAACGCGGGGCTGTACTCCACCGGGCGGATCCTGCGCTCGATGGCGGTCAACGGCAGCGGCCCGGCGTTCACCGCCAAGATCTCGAAGAACGGGGTGCCCTACGGCGGCATCCTGCTGACCAGTGGCGTCGGCCTGCTGGGCGTCGTCCTCAACGCGCTGCGCCCCGGCCAGGCCTTCGAGATCGTGCTCAACATCGCCGCGGTCGGAGTCATGGCGGCATGGGCGACCATCGTGGCCTGCCAGCTGCGGTTGCTCCGGCTGGCCAATGCCGGGGTGCTGAAACGGCCGTCGTTCCGGATGCCGCTGGCGCCCTACAGCGGGTACGTGACCTTGGCGTTCCTGGCCTGCGTGCTGGTCCTGATGCTGTTCGATCACCGCAGCGGCCCGTTCGTGCGGGGAGTGCTGCTCATCGGTACACCGGCACTGATCATCGGCTGGTATCTGGTGCGCGGACGGGTGCAGGCCGCGGCCGCCCTCGCCGAGACGACTCCCGAACAGACATCGGCTGTGGCCGCGCAGCCGGATCCGGACGAGTAGAAGGCCCGAAAACATATGGCCCGCAACCGTTACGCAGCCAGACCCCCGCTGTATGGAATGGTGCTGGTCTTCTGCGCCATCGCGATCGTGGCCGTCACCGCCTACCTGCACGCCGGCTGGTGGTCGCTGGTGGGTTATGCACTCGCCGCGGTGACGGCGGTCGCCGGTACGGCGCTGGCCTTCCGTGATCTGTCCTGACCGCAGGCCCCTCCCCGGCCCGCGGGCGTCGCACCGGTAGTACCGCGCGTCACTGCAGCCACTGATGTCACTGAATGCGTACGCTGGGCCGCAACATATGTCAGCGGGGGAATCAGTGCGGGTACCAGACCAGTCGAAGCGCAGGACGGCCGGAAAGCTGACGCTGGCGGCCGGGCTGCTGCTGACGGGTTGCAGCACCACCGTCGACGGCCACCCGACCGCAGCACCGGGCGGGGGGCCACCGGAGCCGTCGTTCCGGCCGCCGCGCACCAGCACCGCACCGCCGAGCCCGCCGAGCCCTACCAAGTCGGCCACCCCGAACCGGCCGGCCGACGCCATCCCCCTGCCGCCCGACGACAACGGCTACGTCTTCATCGAGACGAAATCCGGCCGGACCCGCTGCCAGATCTCGTCATCACAGGTCGACTGTGAAGCGCAGTTCACTAACACGCCTCTCAAGGACGGACAGCACGCCAACGGCGTCAGTGTCAGCGCCGAGGGCACCGTGCAATGGGTGTTGGGCAACCTGGGCGATATCCCGGTCGTCACCATCGACTACCTCACCTACCAGGCGCAAGGCTGGACGATCAACGCCGATATCAACGGCACACGGTTCACCAACGACCGCTCCGGTCACGGCATGCTGGTCAGCGTCGACAACGTCGATACCTTCTGATTTTTCGCCCCAGTCGCCGGCCAGTACTTTCCGATACGATCGGTGAAATGGCGCGCTTCGGATCTTCGGACGGTTCCGGCAAACCCAGCGAGGACCACACTCGGTCCATGCCCTCCGCCCAGCGCGGCCCACAGCCGCCCGGGCCGCCTCCGGCTCCGTTCGGCCCCGCCAATCCGGGGCGCAATCCCGGCTACGAAGCCGGCAACGCCCCGACCCAATACGCCCCGTACAACACTTTCGACGAGCCGACCGACCCGCAGGGCACCGATTTCGCTGCGTTGTCGTCCACTCCGTGGTTTCGCCGCCGATCGGTGCTGATCGCGTGGTTCGGGCTTATCGCGGTGATGCTCGCGGTGGTGGTCTGGGGGATCATCCAGCTGACCAGCCGCGGACCCGGCGGCGGCACCACACCGGCAACCAGCTCGTCAAGCAGCAGCACCAGCAGCAGCACGACCAGCTCCTCGAGTGCGCCCAGCACCACCGCACCGACGGCGGCCCCGCCCCGGCAGGCTCCGCCGCAACAGCCGCCGGCACAGCAGGCACCGCCCGCGAGCGAGCCGCCGCATCGCCACCTACCGCATCTGCCGTCGGTGATCACCATCCCGCCGATCCCCAAGGTTCCCGAGCTGCCGACGGTGATCACACTGCCGCCCAGGCGGTAGATCCCGGCCCGGTACTCTCGCCGCATGCAATCACCGCGCAAGCCGGGTTGGCTCGGCATTGACGTGGTGGCCGTGTTGATCTTCTGCGCTCTCGGCCGGCGCAGCCACGATGAGGGCCTCACTCTCAGCGGCTTGGCCACCACGGCCTGGCCGTTTCTGAGCGGCACGGTGCTGGGCTGGCTGTTGTCGCGCGGCTGGCGCAGGCCCACCGCCCTTTGGCCCACCGGGGTGACGGTCTGGATCTCGACAGTGCTGGTCGGCATGCTTTTGCGCGAGGCGACCTCCGCCGGCGTGGCGACGAGCTTCATCCTGGTCGCCTCGACGGTCACCGCCGCGTTTCTGCTGGGCTGGCGAGCGGTCGTCGAGCTTGTCGCCCGCCGGCGTTTGGACAGCTGACGGGTTTCAGCCAGCGTCATCGCGGGGTTTCGTCAGGCGCGATACGTACCCTCGGTGCGTGTGAACCGTTCGGCGGACGACCCCAACAACGAGCCGACCCAGATGGCCGGCTACGACTACGGCGGCAACGGTAACTACGGCGAACCCGCTTACTACAGCGAGCATTGCGAGCCCACCGGCCGCCAGCCCGAGTGGACCGAACCGCCGCCACCACCAACCCCCTGGTATCTGCGACCGGTCGCGCTGGTCGGCCTGGGAGTGCTCACCGCAATCCTGATCGCCCTGTTGGTGTGGGGCATGGTCCGGCTGGTGAACAAGGAACCGATCCCCACCGCACCGGCGACCAGTTCGGTGACGTCCACCGCACCCGTCGAAGAGCCCATCGCCCCGGCCCCGTCCCACGCCGCCACCGACGAAAACCCGCCGCCGGCGACGGAATCCGAGCCGCCCACTTCCACTACCGAGGCACCGAGCACCACCACGACCACCGAGCCACCCACCACCACGGCGCCGCCGACCACGACCGAGGCCCCGACTACGACAGCACCGAGCACCACGGCAGCCCCCGCCACGCCTACGCTGACGCGACAGCCACCGGCGATCGTCATCCCACTGCCCGGGCTCTGAATTCCGGTTACTCACGGCGCGCGAAAGCCCGTCCGAACGGTCGCCCGCCGATACAGTTAGGCCAGCCTTTGTCGCGCTGGACGACCTTGGAGTGGCACTATGAGCGAGCACCGATCAGGGCTTGAACTGGTGCTGCGCAAGATTGGCGGTAAGTTACCCGTCAGTAACCATAGCTAAGTTACTGTCCGGTAACTTGTGGATGGGAGAGGCTCTCCGTGACCGAAAATACCCAGATGCTGATCAGGCTGGTGGTCGGCCTGTCCATGACGGGACTCGTTGGCCTACTGGCCGCGCGCCGGGTGTTCTGGCTCTTCCGACTGGTCATGTCCGGTCAGAAGGTCGGCGCCGAGCGGACGAACGACATCAAGTCCCGGATCGAGACCCAGCTCCGCGAGGTCGCCGGCCAGGCCAAACTGCTGAAGTGGAATATCCCCGGGATCGCCCACTTCTTCACCATGTGGGCGTTCTTCGTCCTGATCACGGTCTACATCGAGGCCTACGGCCAGATGTTCAACCCACACTTCGCCATCCCGCTCGTCGGGCACTGGGACTTCCTGGGCTTCATGCAGGACTTCTTCATCACCGCGGTCACCTTGTCGATCTTCGTGTTCATGGTCATCCGGGTCCTGCGCAACCCGACCGAGCACGGCCGGTCGTCCCGGTTCTACGGCTCGCACAACGGCGGTGCATGGCTGATCCTCGTGATGATCCTCAACGTGGTCTGGACGTTCCTGCTGCTGCGCGGGGCCGCGGCCAACACCGGCACCCTGCCCTACGGCAAGGGCGCCTACCTGTCGCACCTCATGGGCAAGGTCATGGCGCCGCTGGGGCTCGCTGCCAACGAGAACATCGAGACCGCCGCACTGCTGCTGCACGTTGCCGTGGCGCTGGGCTTCCTGCTGATCGTGCTGAACTCCAAGCACCTGCACATCTTCTTGGCCCCGATCAACGTCACCTTCAAGCGACTGCCGAACGCCCTGGGCCCGCTGCTGCCGATCGAGTACCAGGGCGAGCCCCTGGACTTCGACAACCCGCCGGAAGACGCGGTGTTCGGCCGAGGCAAGATCGACGACTTCACCTGGAAGGGCATGCTCGACTTCGCCACCTGTACCGAGTGTGGCCGCTGCCAGTCGCAGTGTCCCGCCTGGAACACCGGCAAGCCGCTGAGCCCCAAGCTGCTCATCATGGACCTGCGTGACCACTGGATGGCCAAGGCTCCCTACCTGCTCGGCGACAAGCCGATGCCGACCGGTGAGGTCGACCTGGCCGACGCTAAGCCGCTGCCCGGCCACCACGTGCCGGAGAAGGGCTTCGAGCGCATCGGCGGCTCCGGCCCGGAGCAGGCCGTCCGCCCGCTGGTGGGCACCGCCGAAGAAGGCGGCGTCATCGACCCCGACGTGCTGTGGTCGTGCACCAACTGTGGCGCCTGCGTCGAGCAGTGCCCGGTGGACATCGAGCACATCGACCACATTGTCGACATGCGCCGCTACCAGGTGCTGGTGGAGTCGGAGTTCCCCTCCGAGTTGGGTGTGCTGTTCAAGAACCTGGAGAACAAGGGCAACCCGTGGGGGCAGAACGCCAAGGAGCGCACCTCCTGGATCGACGAGCTCAACTTCGACATTCCGGTCTACGGCCAGGACGTCGACAGCTTCGACGGGTTCGAGTACCTGTTCTGGGTGGGCTGCGCGGGCGCCTATGAGGACCGCGCCAAGAAGACCACCAAGGCGACCGCGGAACTGCTGGCCGCTGCCGGCGTGAAATTCCTGGTGCTGGGCACCGGGGAGACCTGTACCGGTGACCCCGCCCGGCGTGCCGGCAACGAGTTCCTGTTCCAGCAGTTGGCCTCGCAGAACGTCGAGATGCTCAACGAGGTGTTCGACGGCCTGGACAAGCCCGACCGCAAGATCATCGCCAGCTGCCCGCACTGCTTCAACACGATCTCCCGCGAATACCCGCAGCTGGGCAGCGAATACACGGTGCTGCACCACACCCAGGTGCTCAACCGGCTGGTCCGCGACAAGCGACTGATTCCGGTCGCTCCGGTGTCGCGGGAGGTCACCTACCACGACCCGTGCTTCCTGGGCCGCCACAACAAGGTCTACGAGCCGCCGCGTGAGCTGGTCGAGGCCTCAGGTGCCAACCTGGTCGAGATGCCGCGTAACCGCGACCGCTCGTTCTGCTGCGGCGCCGGCGGTGCCCGGATGTGGATGGAAGAGCACATCGGCAAGCGGGTGAACCACGACCGCGTGGATGAGGCGCTGGCCACCGGTGCCACCACCATCGCCACCGGCTGCCCGTTCTGCCGGGTGATGGTCAGTGACGGCATCGACGACCGCATCGAAGCCTCCGGGCGTTCCGATGTGGACGTGCGTGACATCGCCCAGCTGCTGCTGGAGTCCCTCGACATGGACGCGGTGACGTTGCCGGCCAAGGGCACTGCCGCCGAGGCCGCCGCTAAGGCCGGGCCGAAGAAGGTCGAGGAAAAGGCACCGGCACCGGCCGCGGTGGCCACCGCGACGGCGGAGAAGCCGGCTGCCGAGGCCAAGGCCGCGGCCCCGGTGACGGGCCTGGGGATGGCCGGTGGCGCCAAGCGCCCGGGCGCCAAGAAGGCGGCCCCGGCCGCTGCCCCCGCCGCCGAGGCCAGCGCTGCCGCCCCCGCGGCACCGGCAGCCCCGGTGAAGGGGCTGGGCATGGCCGGTGGCGCCAAGCGCCCGGGCGCCAAGAAGGCGGCCCCGGCCGCTGCCCCCGCCGCCGAGGCCAGCGCTGCCGCACCCGCGGCACCGGCCGAGCCGGCCGCACCCGCGGCGGCTCCGGCTGCTCCGGTCAAGGGCCTGGGCATGGCCGCGGGCGCCCGCAAGCCGGGCGCTAAGAAGGCGGCTCCGGCCGCCGCGGAACCGGCAGCTGCGGCCGCTGAACCGGTATCGGCCGCCGCCGAGCCCACCTCGACCGCCACCGAGCCCGCGGCCGCTCCCGAGGCCGCTCCCGAGGCCGCTCCGGCAGCGGAGGCGCCCAAGGAACAGCCGCCGGTGAAGGGGCTGGGCATCCAGCGCGGGGCACGCCCGCCGGGCAAACGCTGAGATAACAGGTTGGGGCCGTATGGGTGCACATACGGCCCCAACTTGTTTCTCGAGCAAATTTTAATTGGACAGCTATGGGATTATTGCCAACGTGACCGCTCATTCGTTACCGCACCAGATGCCCTGGCCTGCCACCGGCAGCCAGCCACGGCAGCGTACGTTCGCGCAGTCGACCAAACTGCAGGATGTCCTCTACGAGATCCGCGGTCCGATCCATGCCCAGGCCGCCCGGATGGAGGCCGAAGGGCACCGCATCCTCAAGCTCAACATCGGCAACCCGGCACCGTTCGGGTTCGACGCGCCCGACGTGATCATGCGGGACATGATCCAGGCGCTGCCGTATGCGCAGGGTTACTCGGACTCCCAGGGCATCCTGCCGGCCCGGCGCGCGGTGGTCACCCGCTACGAGCTGGTTGAGGGATTCCCCCGCTTCGACGTCGACGATGTCTACCTCGGGAACGGCGTATCCGAGCTGATTTCGCTGGTACTGCAGGCGCTGTTGGACAACGGCGACCAGGTGCTGATCCCCGCACCGGATTACCCGTTGTGGACGGCATCGACCTCGCTGGCCGGTGGTACGCCGGTGCACTATCTGTGCGACGAGACCCAGGGTTGGCAGCCCGACATCGCCGACATGGAATCGAAGATCACCGAACGCACCAAGGCGTTGGTGGTGATCAACCCCAACAACCCGACCGGTGCGGTCTACAGCCGCGAGGTGCTCAGCCAGATCGCCGAGTTGGCCCGCAAGCACCAGCTGTTGCTGCTGGCCGACGAGATCTACGACAAGATCCTCTACGACGACGCCGAGCACACCAGCCTGGCCACCCTGGCGCCAGATCTGTTGTGTCTGACCTTCAATGGCCTGTCGAAGGCCTACCGGGTAGCCGGCTACCGCTCCGGCTGGCTGGCGATCACCGGCCCCAAGGAGCATGCGACCAGCTTCCTGGAGGGCATCAATCTGCTGGCCAACATGCGACTGTGCCCGAATGTGCCGGCCCAGCACGCCATTCAGGTGGCGCTGGGCGGCCACCAGAGCATTGATGATCTGGTGCTGCCGGGCGGCCGGCTGCTCGAACAGCGTGACGTCGCCTGGAGCAAGCTCAACGAGATCCCCGGCGTCTCCTGCGTCAAGCCCCGCGGCGCGCTCTACGCGTTCCCGCGCCTGGACCCCGAGGTCTACCCGATCGACAACGACGAGCAGTTGGTACTGGACCTGTTGTTGCAGGAGAAGATCCTGGTCACCCAGGGCACCGGGTTCAACTGGCCGGCGCCCGACCACCTGCGCATCGTGACCCTGCCGTGGGCCCGCGACCTGTCCAGCGCGATCGAGCGCCTGGGCAACTTCCTGGTCAGCTACCGGCCGTAGTTCTTCGCGCACACGCCCCGACGGGAATCGCGTGCGAAACGATGCCGATGCCCCACCCGAGGATCGGCCAGACCGGCCAGAAGTACCACGCGCCGGCGAACACCGCAGTCACCAACCAGATGGCGATCATCAACACCGACACCGCCAGGTAAGCGCCCAAGTGCATCCGCACGCCCCGTCGCGCGGCGGCACGACGTTGCGCACGACGGCGCGGGTCACGCCTGATGATCTGCGCGACAGGCAGATCGGTGAGCAGATCCCTGAGCGCGCCGGCGGTTTGAGCCTCAAAAGCCCGGGCCAGTCGCGTCTCGTATTCCTCCATCGACAGATATCCCTGAGTGAATGCCTGACCGAGATGATCGGCGGCATGTCCCCGTTCCGCGTCACCTACTCGTACCGCAGAATCCGATGGTGTAACGAATCTCGTGGTCATGTCGGCCCCCTATTGACCGGTAGGCACCCAGTTGCCATGGAATCCGGCGGGAACACGGTGCGGCAGGTGGATGCTCGCGACGTCCTGCAACGTGGCCGCGTCCAGGATCGCCAGTTCGGTGGTGTCGGTCCCGCTGTCATAGACGAAGCCCATCAGGACGCCGTCATCTTCGGCCGCTCCCGTTGTCTTCGGATGAAAGACGAACTCGCCTAACTGTTTTCCCTCGCCGAATGACCGTGTCGCCGTCGACCCGCCGACCAGGTCATGCTTGAGCAGCGTCGCGTCGGGCACCACGCCGTTGCCGATACTGACCGCGTAGCCGAACCGGTGCCGCTTGCCGACCAGTCGTTCGTCAACGCGCGGGAACTCCTGACCACGGTCGTCCACCCGGGATTCGCGAACCTTGCCGTCGGCCAGGTCGACGGTCCACCGCTCCAGCGTGGGTAGCCCCTCGGCGGGGCCACGCATCTCGGTGTCGAACATCTTCGGATGCCGGACTACGTCGAGTACGACGGTGTCACCATCGTCGTAGGCATTCATCGGATGGAACACATAGCAGGGCTCTACCTCGAACCATCGAACATCTGCATTGCCCCCCTCACGCGGCATTACCCCCACCCGCGCAGGGTATTTCGGGTTCCACCGATACGGCATGGTGCGCACGCTGCCCTTGGGCATCGGCAGCCGGGCCATGATCGGGTCCGGGATGCGCACCCGCCCGATCAGAGCCGACATGATCAGCCGCACCGGTAACCGCAGACCCGGCGGCGCCGCACCCTGGGCGACCTGGCGGGTGTCGAAGGTGACCGGCAGGTCATAGAAGACGACGTGGTTCTCGGTCAGCGAGAAGTCGTGCATCATCGGCGATCCGGTGACCTCAACATCCACGGTGCGCCGCGCTCGACCGTCGGTGCCGATCACTGAGTACTGGACGCTGTTTCCGCGGTTGAACGCGTACGAAACAGCATGCAGCTCGCCGGTATTGGGGTCGCGCTTGGGATGCGCAGTGTACCCGCCCGACAGGGTGCCGTCGAAGTCGCAGGTGCCGACGGTGTCCAGCTCGTCAGTCAGTTCGTAGCAGGAGATGCCACCCTCGATCAGCGCGAGAGTTCGCCCGGCATGGCCGATCACGTTGGTGTTGGCGCCGATCCCGGAGGCCCCGCCGTGCCGGCCGGGGCGCGGCGGTTCGCCGAGCGCGGCCGCGGTCTGCGGGCCCCGCACGTAGCGGTTGCGGTACCACTCGGCCTTGCCGTCGCGAAGGCGCACGCCGTGGACCATGCCGTCACCGATGAACCAGTGATAGAAGGCCGGATCGATTTCGCCGACCGGGTTGGGCCCGTTACGCAGGTAGCGCCCATCCAGGTAATCCGGGATGGTCCCGGTGACCGCCAGCTCGGTGAGGGTGTACTCCTGTGCGATCGGCGCGAACCCGCCCTGCAGGTAGGGATTAGTCATCGGACACCTCCGGTCCATAACGATGTTATGGACTATGTATAACACTGTTATGGCATCATGGCAAGGGTGGATCTGAGCCCGCGAGACCGTCTGATCGAGGCCGGTACTCGCCTGCTGGACAGTGCCGGCCCCGAGTCATTGCAGGCCCGGAAGGTCGCCGCCGAGATCGGGGCCTCCACGATGGCGGTCTACACCCACTTCGGCGGGATGAACGGCCTGCTGGAGGCGATCGTCTCCGCCGCGTTCGAGCGTTTCGGTGCCGCCCTGGCGTCCGCCCCCAAGACCGACGATCCGATGGCCGACTTCTTCGTCATGGGCCACGCCTATCGGCAGTTCGCGCTAGCCAGTCCGCAGCGGTATCGGCTGATGTTCGGGCTCGCCGCACCGCAGAAGTTTCACGCCCCCGAGATGCCGGTGGCGACGGCGACCTTCGACCAACTCGTCACCGCGGTTGAGCGGATCATCGCCACCGGCCGGATCCGCGCGGATGACACCGTCGAACTGGCCGGGCGGATCTGGAGCATGATCCACGGTGTGGTGCTGCTGGAACTTGTCGGCACGTTCGAGCAGGATGGCCGGGCTCTGACCCACATCCTCAGCCCGATGACCATCGACATGTTCGTCGGGATGGGCGACAGTCGGGAAAGCGCCGAGTTGTCGCTGCGGCGGGCGGCCGACGCGATTCGTCAGTGAGCCACCCGTCACCGACGATCCAACAACCCCATCAGGTAGTCGCCGTAGCCGGACTTGCACAGCCCCGCAGCACGGTCGGCGAGCGCAGCGTCGTCGATGAAACCCATCCGCCAGGCCACCTCTTCGGGAACGCCGATCTTGAGGCCCTGGCGGCGCTCGACGGTGCGGACGTAATCACCGGCATCAAGCAGCGAGTCAAAGGTCCCGGTGTCCAGCCATGCGGTGCCCCGAGCCAGTGTCTCGACCGTGAGCCGGCCCTGATCGAGGTAGGTCTGGTTGATGTCAGTGATCTCGTACTCGCCGCGCGCGGAAGGCTTGAGGCCCCTGGCGATCTCGACGACGTCGTTGTCATAGAAATACAGCCCCGGTATCGCATAGTGCGAGCTGGGTGCGCTCGGCTTCTCCACGACCGACACTGCCGACCCGTTCGCGTCGAACTCGACCACACCGTAGGCCGAGGGGTCGGCCATCCAGTACGCGAAAATAACCGCACCGGAAAGGGATTGATGACGGCGCAAGCTGGTCCCCAGACCGGCGCCGTAGAAGATGTTGTCCCCCAACACCAGCGCGACGGAGTCGGTGCCGATGTGGTCAGCGCCGATCATGAAAGCGCGCGCCAAACCATCGGGCTGCTCCTGGATGGCGTAGCTGATGTCGACTCCGAATGCGCTGCCATCACCCAGCAGTCGCTGGAAGGCAGGCGCGTCATGACCGGTGGTGATCAACTGAATGTCCCGAATGCCCGCCAGCATCAGCGTGCACAGGGGGTAGTAGACCAGCGGCTTGTCGTACACCGGCAGCAGCTGCTTGCTCACGCCCATGGTGATCGGATGCAGGCGGGTGCCGGAGCCACCGGCCAGGATGATCCCGCGCATGCCGCTTAGCCTAACGGCGATCGCAAGCGCGGCGGAGCCGGGCGCAGCGGGTCGACGTCATCAACACAGCGGGCTAGTCGACCCGATCGGCTTCGTTGAGGTCCGTGGCGGCCAGGGCGCTGTCCAGGTCCTGGTGGCGGAACACCGCGGTGACGCGGTCGTGTACCACCCGGAAGGCGACCGCCTGGGCTGCGTCTGCTCCTCCTGCGGGGATCAGTTCGGCCACCACCACACCGTGGTGCACATACATCCGGCCGATTCCGGCGCTCACCTGTGCCGAAGCGGCCCACCCGCGCAATGCCTGATGGCCCTGTCCGGCGCCGTCGGCGTCGGCCACTTCGATGTCGTCACTGGACAGCTTTTCCAGGGTGTCCAGGTCACCGGCGGCCAAGGCGTCGTGCCAGGCGAGGACCGTTGCGATCTCCGATGTGCTCATGCTCGCCAAAACTACCGCCCGATCAGAAGGCGGTGTGGTCGACCCAGTTCTGCCACACCGTGGCGTCGCCGAAGATCGCGATGTCGGTATCGGCCACCGGTACCCGGCGCATCACCGCTAAAAACAGGTCGCGGGCCGAGCCCCGTAGTGCCACCGAGCCTTTGCCGTGCTCATGCGACCAGCTCACCGTGTCGGTCCCGGTCGGCCGGCTGATGGTCCACTCCCCCGCCGACCCGAGGCCGTCATCGGTGGCGTGCAGGTGCACGCTGTGGCCGTCGGCCAACGGCAACGCTTGTCCGTTGCGCGCGATGAGTGCGGGGATCAGGTCCAGCAATTCACCGATCCCGTCGGCGGCCAACTCCGGAGACAGGGCGAAGTCACTCCCGAGTGCCAGCGCGGCATCGGCGCGGTGCACGGTCGCCTCGTGCAGCCGGCGGCGTACCCACCAGGAGGCCGGGCGGGGTCCCATGAACGTCCACGCCGGCGTGTCCGGTCCACTGTGGGCGACGGCGTCCAACACCCGCTGCGCGCCGGCGTGCAGCCAGTCGATCGCTGCGTCCGGGTCGGCGGGCGGCTTGCCGTCGACGACGTCACGCGGGTCCAGGGGACCGTCCATGCGGTCGGCGATGATTTGTGCGGCCCAACGGTTTCCGCGCCCGAAGTGCCGGAACAGTTGGGTGAGATTCCACTCCGGGCAGGTGGGGATCGCCAGCTGCGGATCACCGGTGCGGATCAGCTCCCCGAACGCGCGCGTCTCATCGAGTAATGCTGCGGCGTAGTCCACGCCGTCAGGCTAGTGGATTCTGGACGGGCTCAGAAGGGCCAACCACCTTTACCGCCACCACCGCCATGGCCGCCGCCTCCGCCACCGCCGAAGCCCGGGAACCAGGAGCCGCCGCCACCGCCGCCACCGCCGCCACCGCGGCCGCCACCGTTGCCCCCGCCACCGCCGCCGAGGCCCGGAAACCATGGGTTCCCGCCGCCGCCGTTGCCGCCGATGCCGGGCAGCCATGGTGAGGGGTTGCCGCCCTTCTTGCCGCCGCCATCGTTGTCGGGCAGCCAGGACGGGTTGCCCCCCTTGTTGCCACCACCGTTGTTGTTACCCGGCAGCCAGGACGGGTTTCCGCCGTTGTTGGACGGCGGCCGGAAGATCGGCGGCAGCTCGGGTTGCTGGATCGGAGATGGCGCGGGGATCGGTGCAGCCGGGGCCGGGGCCTCGACCGGCGCGGGCACATGGATGGGCACCGGGATCGGAATCGGCACCGGAGCCACTGGCGCGGGGGCCGGAGCCGCGGGAGCAGGAGCCGGAGCCGCCGGGGCGGGAGCCGGAGCCGCCGGGGCAGGGGCAGGCGCCGCCGGCGCTGGCCGCGCGACCGGGACCTCAGTGACGGGCGGAGCCGCCGGTGGCGGCGCGGGCGCAGTTGGCGGCGCCGCTTCGGGGGCGGGCGCCGGGGCCGGCGCCTGCTGGGTGGGGACCACTATGTGCCCGGTGGGTGGCGGGTGATCTGCGGCGGTAGGCCGGATGCTGACCGCCAGCGCCACCACCAGACTGGAGACCCCGACGACGAAGAACGCCGCCAGCCCGCTGCCGGCCAGCAGGAAGGGCCTGCGGCGCTGCTGGTGCTTGCTGTCGTCGAACTGATCCACCCCGGAACTCGGCGGGTGATCGTCGTCGTCCTCGATGACGGTGCCGTCAAAGCCGTCGGCGTCGATCCGGTTCAGGTAGCCGCTGTCGGCGACGTCGTCGGGAACGGCGCTGTAGGCCAGCGCGTACTCGTCCCCGGTGGCGTCATAGTCGGTTCGATAGGCCGGAGAGGCATAGCCGAGCGCGACCAGGTCCGGGTCGATCACGCCGGTGCCCGGGTCGCGGGCCCACGCCAACGCCGACGTTGAGGAGTCGAACAGCGGCGCGTGCGCACTGGCGAGCGCCGCGCCTCGCGCCAGCGCGGTCTCGGGCTCCTCGGGCACGCTGACCGGGATGGCACTGACCGCGTCCAGCTCGGGCTTGACCATGCCGACGTTGACTCCGGAACCGACCACGAACAAACCGTCGGGTCGCGACGACAGGCGGCCGGCCTGGGCGGCCAGCCGGGTCAGCGCGCCCACCGCGCCGGCGTCGTCGGAAGGCAGGGCCACCCGTTGCACCTCAGCGATCGAGCCATCCGACGAGTCGACGACGGCCAGGGTCGCCCCGTCCGGCTCGACGAACATCAGCGCGGTCCGCTCGTAGCCGACCGATCCGCCCACCGTCTGTGCCAGTGCGGCTGCGGCCAAGAACGCCGACACCAGCATCACGTTCTCGACCCGGTGACCGGCCAGCGCGTCGCGCAGCTGGCCCGCTTGCAGCTGGTTGGCGACAGTCACCCCGGTCGAGGCCAGTCGGTAGCCACTCTCGCGTGCACTTTCCTGGGTGCCCAGGATGGCCGACACGACCTGGTCGGGGAACGCCATCTCGTCGGCGTCCACCTCGAATCCGTCTTCATCGACGGTCACGCCACCGGCGCGCTCTCCCTCGACGAGCACCATGCGTACCGATGGCGGTGCCATCGAGACCCCCAGAACGATGTCCACCGCACCTCCTCCACTAGGGCCGGCGAATTATTAGCCCATCTTACGACTGTTGGATGCGCGTGCCCACTCAGAAATGAAGGCCGGGGATCTTGAACGGGAACCCGCCACCACCGCGGCCGTGACCGCCACCGTGACCACCCCCTCGACCATGTCCACCGCCGGGCCCCCAGTCGTCGCCGCCGCGAGGCGGGCCGAACAGCGGCGGACCTCCGGGCAGACCCGGAATCCCCAGGTTGGGCAGCGGGGGCGGCGGTAGCGCCGGCGGCGGTGGAGGCGGTGCCACCGGCAGGGGTGCCGGTGCCGGTGCCGGTGCCCGCGGGGCTGGTGCCTCCGGGACCGGAGCGGGAGCCCGCGGAGCCGGCTCGCCGGCCGGGGCGGGCGGGGCCGCCGGCGGCGCGGGCGCCGGGGTGACGACGGCCGCCGGCGGATGGCTGACGACATTGGCCCGCACGTCGGGACGGTGCTGATTGGCCGCCCGCATTCCGACGGCCAACGCGACCGCCAACCCCAGCACCCCGATCACGAACAGCGCCGCGACCCCGCCGGTGACCAGCATCGGCTTGCGTTCCCGCGGCTGGATCCCGGTGCTGAAGTCCAGCATCCGGGAGTCGACGAGCTCGGGATCATCGACGAGATCCGGCAACGCGCCACCGAGAACCACGCCGCTGTCCGGAAGCGCGCTGTAGGCCAGTGGCTCGTTGTCGCTGGTGGCGTTGTAGTCCACCTCGTCGTCGTAGTTGACGCCGTCGGGCGCGATGTAGGCGTATCCGGCACTGGCCAGTGCCGGGTCCAGCTCACCGGTGCCCGGGTCCTGCGCCCAGGCCACCGCCCGGGTGGAGGACGAAAACAGCGGGGCATGCGCGCTGGCCAGCGCCGCGCCGCGGGCCAACGCCATGTCCGGTTCCTCCGGCACGCTGACCGGCAGCGGGGTGGCCTTGTCCAACTCCGGTTTGATCATCGCGACGTTGACCCCGGAGCCCACCACAAACAGACCGTCGGGGTTCGACTCCAGCCGTTGCGCGCCGGCCGCCAGTTCGGTGATCTCACCGACCGCGCTCTCGTCATCGTTCGACAGTGGCTGGCGGTGAATCTCGGTGATCGAGCCGTCATCAGAGTTCACGACGGCCAACGTGGCGGCTTCCGGCTCGACGAACAGCAGGGCAGTCCGGGCGTAACGCGTCGCACTACCCACCGACTGGGCCAGCGCCGCGGCGGCCAAAAACGCCGACACCAGCATCACGTTCTCGACCTTGCGCCCGGCCAGCGCCTCACGCAGCGCGTTCGCCTCGGCCGGGCTACTCCAGGTCACGCCGGTGGAGCTGAGCTCATAACCGCCTTCCCGGGCGCCCTCGCGGGTCCCCAGGATGGCCGATACCACCCGCTCTGGCGCGGTTTGGGCACCGTCTACGACGTCGAAGTCGTCGTGTTCCACGGTGACCCCGTCGGCGTTTTCACCTTCCACCAACACCATGCGGACCGCCGAGGGTGCCACCGACACCCCGAGAACGATCTCCACGAAACCTCCCCTGTTACTGCTTATCGGCCAGGCATGTGGGCCGAACCCCCACCAGGGCTGGCCGATACCGGCTTCATCGCAGCCGCGGGGCGACCGTCAGGTCCGAGGGCTAACCGGACTTGATGAAGTTCTGGTACGAGCGGGACGGCGTCGGCCCGCGCTGGCCCTGATATTTCGACCCTACGCGCGTACTGCCGTAAGGGTGTTCCGCCGGACTGGTCAATCGCAGCAGACACAGCTGGCCAATCTTCATCCCCGGCCACAACGTGATCGGCAGATTCGCCACGTTGGACAGCTCCAACGTGATGTGCCCGGAGAAGCCGGGATCGATGAAGCCCGCGGTGGAGTGGGTCAGCAGGCCCAGTCGGCCCAGGCTCGACTTGCCCTCCAGTCGGCCGGCTAGATCCTCCGGCAGGGTGCAGCACTCCAGCGTGGAGCCCAGCACGAACTCACCGGGGTGCAGCACAAACGGCTCGCCGGCTTTGGGTTCGACCAGCGTGGTCAGCTCGTCTTGCTGTTGAGCCGGGTCGATGTGGGTGTAGCGGGTGTTGTTGAACACCCGGAACAGGCTGTCGAGGCGGACGTCCACGCTGGACGGCTGGACCAGCGCGTCGTCATACGGGTCGATGCCCAGCCGGCCAGCAGCGATTTCGGCCCGCAGATCGCGATCGGAGAGCAGCACGGCACGAGCGTATCGCTCGGCCCGCAGGCTGGGCCGGATGACCAAGCCCGTGGTGGCCATCGAGTGTGCGGTTTGATTCGGTTTTCGGCCGATCGGCCAACGATTCCGCACACTCGCGGAGCGGCTGGGCTCCCGGATGCTAGCCTGCTAGCGCACCAGTGCCGATGTAGTTCAATGGCAGAACATCAGCTTCCCAAGCTGAATACGCGGGTTCGATTCCCGTCATCGGCTCCACGTTTGAGCATCCCAATCCTCTGGGGAGACCCGCTTACTTCACCCACGGCACGATGGGCACAAACGGCCGGTTGGCGTTGTGCCAGAAGTGATCCAGGGCAGTCAAGGCGGTGTCGTGCGTGATCAGCCAGCGCCCACCCTGCTCGGACAGCACGATGGGCTCGGGCGCGCTCTCCTCATGAAAGCCCCCCACCGAGGTGACGGTTGCTCCGGCGGAGTTGTCCGGCGCGGGCGCAATGTCGCTCACCACGAAGTTGTAGGGCAGCAGTCCGGCCTCTTGGGTTTCCCGCAGACGCTGATCGATCAGCTGGGCTTCCTCGGGACTGAAGCCGGGGGTGACGACGTTGCCCTTGTTCACCGCAGGGATGTCCGGGTTGGTCAGCTCGGCCATCGCGGCGAGCACCTCGTCGGGTGTCGGGACAGGATCGGCAGCAGCGGCCGTGTAGGGGACAGCCGCGCCCGCGAGCGCAGCAGCAAGCACAACGGAGGCGACGATTCTCATGGCGCAAAGCTAACTTCGCTATGTGTCAACGATGTTTTGCCTCTGCAACAGCCAAGGAAATCTCATGGACCCGCGCCCCGGCCCTCGGCACGCTGCCGAAGGCCAGGGCCGCCGCTGCGCTCTAGAAAAGCTGGGCCAAGTCAGCCTGAATCTGCTGGACGGCCTGTAGCCCAACGATCACCGCGAAACCCCCGGCCAGTGATTCCAGCCCGGTGGCGAACGCCGACGTCAGCGACAGCGCGTCCCCTAGGCTCTGCCCGTCTTGCAAGGAGTTCGTCAACACGGTCAGGGCGTGAGCCGGCAGCTCGACAGTCAGCGCGTTGATGATGTCCGACGCCGGCATCCCCAGCGACGACACAGTCGACCACAGGCTGCTAAGTGTGCTGGCGATGTCGATGAGCGAGTGCGGCCCGCTGGAGGCGTCCGCGGCATCCAACAGCCCCGACAGCCCGCCGGCGGCAGCCGCAGGGTGCAACAGGTCGTCCACGAACGCGTTGAAGCCCTGCTTTGCGCCGGACCACAGTGCGTCGAGGATCGTGTTGAACTCCTCCGCGTTCAGGGTCGGGAAGATCCGCAACGGGGTGGCGACGTCGGCCGGCAACGTCGACCAGCCCGTCGTGGGGTCGACGCCGTAACCGAGGTTGGCGAGCACCTTGAGGTCCGGTTCCAACAGGTCGGCGATCGGCTTGCCCGCGATCATCTGGATCACGGTGGCCAACGGCAGCTGGCCCTCCCAGGGCATCACGTAAAAGGTGGAGCCGCCGCTGTATCCCTCAGAGGTGGGCAACTGCAGTGCGTTCGCGATCTGCTCGTCGGTCACCGCCGACCCGCCCACCGGGTCCCGCAGGATGTAGTGCGGGTGCACCAGTGCCCAGCCCGCCATGGCGTTGAGGTCCGAGACCAGGTTCTGGGTGTAGACCGGAAAATCGCAGTTGGGGTCGTATTCCAGGCAGTAGCTGATCACCGGGATTCCGGTGTCGGTGGGTGCGCCGCCGTCGAAGGTCAATCCGATGCTGGTGATGCTCCCGCCGGGATCCTCCGGCAGGTTGAACCGCTCCAGGAAACCGCCGTTGGGGTTGCTCGGGTTGCCCAGGCTCAGAAACTGCAGGGGCGTGACGCCGGCGGGCACGTTGCTGTAGTCGGGGACAAACTTGCCGGTGGCGATGTCGCGCAGGACCTCAGAGTTGACGGTCCCGCTCTGGGAGACGCCGCCGACGGCGACGGGGTGGCCGGCCTGCAGTTGCTGGGCGATCTGGGCCTCCAGATTCTGCACTCCTTGAGCTACCGACTTGTCATACGGCAGGCTCTTGAGACCCCCGAAGGCCGGCTGGGCACCCTCGGGGGTGAACACCCGCACCGGCACGTAGTCGCCGAAGTCTGCGACGTTGGCCAGCGAGTAGTGATTGAAGGCCCACTGCGTCTCAGCCAATCCCGGCCACGGCACCCCGCTGCCGCCCATCAGCAGCGCCACACCCTGCCCGGGCGCAGGCAAGCTGTCGACCGTGGCAAATCCCGAGCCGTCCCCGGAGAGCAGCCGCACCGCGGCCGACAGGATGTTGGAATCCCGCTGTGCCGGCGAGACCGCCGACGGCGGCAGGGCCAGCAGCGCGGCACCGGCAAGAGCCAGTGGCACGGCGAGCAGCGGCTGAACGTGCGAATGCTTCAAGAGGGGCCCTTCGAGTGGGCCGCCGCTCAAGCCACCGCCTGACCGGCGACTGGGTAGCGCGGACCGCTCAATCCTGGCGATCAGGCCCCTCGAACTGAAACAATAAATTCGGCGTTATTCACAACCCGGGGGCTTTGAAATCAGCGACCCGCCAGTCGGCCCTCGATTGCGCGTACCACGTCGACCTCCCGGTCTCGAACGGCGCAAGCCACCTCGACGAACCGCGCCACCAGCGGGCTGGGTTCATCGTGCAGCCAGCCGACCGCCACCACAGATCCCGGCCAGTCGTCGATCGGCAGGCATCGCACCCCCGGCGCCGGCAGGTACTGCGTGACTGCCGCACTGGTAATTGCGACCGCCATCCCAGCCTGAACCAGCTGTGCCTCCTCGGTGACCGAGTTGATCGGGAACCGCTGGGCCGCAGTCGCGTCATCACGCACGGCATCCAGACACCAGAATGCACGGTGATCCTCATCGGTGGTGTCGGTGACCGTGATCGGGTCGTCGATGAGATCGCGCACCGATACCGAAGAGCAGCCGGCAAGTCGATGGTTGGCGGACACCATCGCGACGACCGGGTCGACGAACAGTGGCTCCGTCTCGATATCGGGGGTGCTCACCGGCAACCGCAGCAGCGCCACATCACTGACTCCCGACGCCAGCCCGGCCGACGGATCGCCGATCGGGAACTCACGCATGGTGACGTCGACGCCGGGATACTCACGACGGAACTCGTCGACGATCAGGCCGGTCAACTCCAGTGCGCCACCGGGGCCAAAACCCAGCCGCAGCGTCCCGGACAGTCCGCGGACCGCCCGTGCGATATCGGTGATCGTGGAATCCATCGCCGCCAGCATCGCCTGCGCCCCGGCCAAGAAGATTTCGCCGGCCGGAGTGAGCGTGACCTTGCGAGTCGTGCGGTTCAACAGTTTGGCACCGGCCCACGCCTCGAGTTCCTTGATCTCGCGGCTAAGCGCCTGCTGGGTCATACACAGGCTGGTGGCGGCGCGGCTGAAATGCAGCTCCTCGGCAACCACAACGAAGTGGCGCAGCTTGCGGGTGTTGATGTCGATACCGGCGAATATAGACGCATAACCTGCGACTTCGACCGAGATCTTGCGACGTTCGTTCACATTGAACTAAACTGGTCGTACAGTTCATTTATGGAAGGGTGAGAGCATGAGCGTTTGGTTCATCACAGGAGCTTCCCGCGGTTTCGGCCTGCAGATCGCACGCGATTTGCTGGACCGCGGCCACCAGGTGGTCGCGACCGCGCGTGACGCGGCAACCGTCACCGACGCGCTCGGCGACAGCGCCAACGTGCTGGCCGTGGCACTGGACGTCACCAACGAAACCCAAGCCCAGCAGGCCGTGCAGGCGGCAGTGGACCGCTTCGGTCGTATTGACGTGCTGATCAACAACGCCGGTCGCGGGCTGTTGGGCGCGGTCGAAGAGGCCACCGATGCAGAGGTTCGTGCCGTCTACGAGACCAACGTGTTCGGCCTGTTGACCGTCACCCGCGCGGTCACCCCGGTACTGCGGGCGCAGCGGTCGGGCACCATCGTCAACATTTCGTCGGTGGGCGGGTTCGTCAGCTCACCGGGATGGGGCGTCTACGCATCCACCAAGTTCGCCGTCGAAGCACTCTCCGAGGCGCTATATGCCGAGCTGCAGCCCCTGGGAATCCACGCAATGGTGGTCGAGCCCGGCTACTTCCGCACGGACTTCCTGGACTCCTCCAGCTTGCAGGTCCAGCAGCACACCATTGACGACTACGCCGCCGGGCCAGCCGGCAAGATGCGCGTGACCGCGGGCGAGCGCAACCACGACCAGCCCGGCGACCCCGTCAAGGCGGCCGCAGCCATCATCGCCGTGGTCGAATCCGAGCGGCCCCCGGTGCGCCTGCTGCTGGGCAACGACACCATCGCCGCGGTCGAGGGCAAGCTCGCCCACGTCCAAGCCGAATTGGACCAGTGGCGCGACGTCTCGGCCTCGACCGACTTCGACGATGTCGCCTGAAACCGTCGGTGGGGCGGCCGAATACACCTTCGCCCGCCCCACCGGCGCCCGCAGCGATCGCATCCATCAGGCCATCTTGGATGCGACCGCCCAACTCCTGGACGAGGGCGGTTATGCCGCCACGACCGTCGACGCGATCGCGGCCCGGTCCGGGGCCAGCAAGGCCACCATCTACAAGCACTGGCCGTCGCGCACTGCGGTGGCCGCCGAGGCTTTCGGCACGATGATGGCCCAGGATCTGCCGTTGCCGGACACCGGAAGCGCCGTCGGCGATCTCACCGAACAGGTGGTGCGAGTCTCGGCGTTCTACGCCAGCGCCCGCGGCAACGTGTTCGCGCAGTTGCTCGCCGCTGGCGTGGAGGATGCGGCGGGCGCGGTCTATTGCCGGGAGTACTTTCTCGACGGTCGCCGCGCCGCCATCACCGAACTGTGGCAACGGGGCGTCACCCGCGGCGATGTCGATTCCGACATCGCAATCGACGACATCATCGACCTACTGTTCGGGCCGCTCATCTTTCGTCGCATGACCGGGCATTACCCGCTCACCGAGGACCACGCGCGGCGGCTGGCTGAAGTCGCGCTGCGCGGCGCACTCGCGCCAAACGCCCCCCAGGCCGGCTGATCCCGCCACAATCACCGGTATGGGTCTGTTTCCGAAACCGCACGCCACCCTGACCGACGCCGAGGTCGCCGATGCACTGGGCCGCGCGGTCGCGGTGATCGATCCGCTGCTCGACCTGCTCGCCGAGGCTGATCCGATCGGACTGCGTAAACGCTCTCACCGGCTGCTGCGGCCAGCGCATGGCGTAACGCATCGCATCCGCCGATTTCGGCTGTGGCGGCGTCGCCACGAGGCCGGTCGCGGTCCCAGCGCCACCAACCGCGCCTTGAACGCGGGGGCACAGCTCATCAACGCCGCGGATCTGCCCGGCACCGCGGCCTGGGAGCGGATGAGTCGCGAGCAACGCGTGCACTGGTGGGTGCACCGGGTCGGTGCGATCAACACCCTGGTGGTCGCCTCCCCCGGCGCGTTCGGATTGCTGGCCAGGCTGGTCCCGGTGGGCGAGCTGGCGGGATTCGTCAATCACGCCATCGTGTTGTGCGCGCTGGCCCGCGAGTACGGCGTCACCGACCGGCGTGAGCAGGCGCGGTTGCTCGCCGAAGTGTTGTGCGGGCGGCATCTGCCCGAGACCGTGGAGGTACCAACACAACCCGATCCCGCACCGCTTCCCGTAACACCACCGCCGGGGTGGAAGCCGCTGGCGTCGATCACGTCGTCGACTCCGGTGGTGATCACCCGGACGGTGTGGCAATTGGCCGGCATCCTACGGGCGACATTCGACGAGGTGAGCAAGCGTCCGCACCCGAAGAAGCTCTACCAGCGCCTCGGTTCGTTGCCCGGATTCGGTTTGATTGCGGGCTATTTCGGCGAGCGGGGTGCGCTGATTCGAGCAGCCGAACAAGGTGTGACTTGGCTCGAGGCCCACGAACGTGGTGTCGATCCCAGCGGGACCGGCGAGATAAGCCCGCTTTAGAAAACTCGGATCCAGTCGACGAGCATCTCCGCGGGATAGCTGCCCGGTCGAGGATCGCCGCCGCCTGAACCGGCCACCGCGAGGTTCAGCACCGAAAATACTTGGTAGCCGGGGTTATTGAATGGCCAGTCCGCGATCGAATTCGCCGGAACGGTGAAGTAGGGCGCCGCACCGTCGACGTAGTCGCGCCAGAAGCGGATACCGTCGGCGTCCCAGCGGCACCGCCAGGTGTGCCAGGCGGAGTCCATCGAAATCTGTTGGGTCGCCCATTCGGCACCGTTCGCTCTCGTATGGACGGTGGTCGCCGACGGCCAACTGCCGTTGCCGTACCACTCCAGCACGTCGATCTCGCCTTGATCCTCGTTGCCCATCCACCAGGCGGGCCAAGCCCCGGCAGTGAGGCAGTTCAGCTTGATCCGGGCTTCCCAGGTGTGTCCGATACCGCCCATCCAGCGGCTCTGGATTTTGCCGCTGTAGTAGGTATCGCCGTCTTTGGCGGCGCGCAGCACAAGGTTCGACTTGCCGTCGACGAACACGTTCTTGCGATCGTCGCGGTATTGGCCGACGTTCTCGGGACGCTCCCAAAACGTCGGGTCTTTCATCGATTCGCGGGCCTGCGCCACCGCCCACTTTGACGGGTCCGGCGCGGAACCAGCCGGGCCATCGAATTCGTCGCTGAAGAGGTAGGTCTGCGACGGGGCGGCGGGCAGTGGATCGACGGGCCCCGGCCGGGCCCATGCCTCCGGCTGGCGCATCGCGGCGGCCAGCATGCCGATTCCCGTCGTCAACATCAGGCTGCGTCGATTCATCTCGGCCACCCTGGCATGAAACCACTACAGCGGCCTGGGCATCAATGGCAGAAGCCCCGCACGCCGGAAGGCGTGCGGGGCTTCTGTTGCGTTTGTCGCGAACGACTAGCCGGCTGCCGGAGCAGCGCCGGCGCCGCCCTGGCCACCAGCACCCGGGTTGGTCCCGTTGTTGTCGGAGCCGACGGCGCCCGGAGCACCAGCGGTCTCGCCGGAGGCGCCACCGGCACCGCCGTGGCCACCGTCGCCGGCCGTGAGCCCGCCGGAAGCGCTACCGCCCGTACCACCGGTACCACCGTTGCCACCGGTCGCAGTGGCGCTGTCGCCGCCAGCGCCACCGACGCCACCCGTACCGGACGCCAGACCGTTGGAGCCACGAGCCCCACCCGCGCCACCGGCACCGCCGTTGCCGCCGTTGCCCGAGGTCGAGTCGCCGCCGGCACCACCGGTGCCACCGGTACCGCCTGTGGCACCGAACCCAGCCGTACCGCCGGCGCCACCGACGCCACCGTTACCACCGGTGCCGATCGTGCCGGCGGTGCCACCGAGGATGCCCGCGGTTCCAGCCTTCGCACCGGCCGCACCGCCTTCACCGCCGACGCCGCCGTTACCACCGTTGTTGTTGAACGTGGTGTTGGCGACGGAGCCGTCGCCACCGGCGCCACCAGTGCCACCGGCGCCACCGGCGCCGGAGTTGCCGCCGCTACCGATAAGCGTGCCACCGTTGCCACCGTTGCCACCGTTGCCGGCGTTGCCACCCTTGGCACCGGTCTCCGCGGCCGTCGTGTTGGTTGCGTTGTCCCCCTTGGCTCCAGTACTGCCGGCACCGCCGACGCCACCATCGCCACCTGCACCCAGCAATGCCGCAGCGCCACCGTTGCCGCCGTTGCCACCATTGGCGGCACCGACGCCACCATTGCCACCGTTGCCCAGCAGTGAACCGCCGGCGCCACCGTCGCCACCGTTGTTGGTGCCTTCGATCACGTTGCCCTCGGCGTCCTTGATGGCACCCAGCGCGCCAGCGCCGCCGTCCCCACCGTTGCCGATCAGGCCGGCGTCACCACCGGCGGAACCGGCGATGCCGTTGCCACCGTCGCCGAACAGCAGACCGCCGTTGGTAGCCGCAGTCAGCACACCGTCGTCGCTAAGCGAGGCGTTAACACCGTCGCAGATCAAGCCGCAGCTGTCACCGAACGCGAACAGCGTGTTGATGCCGGTCGCATCGAAGATCGGAATCAGCATGTCGCCCATGGAGTGGATGCCGTTGTAGATCGAGTCGTAGATGCCTTCCAGCCCAGTGCTGTCTGCGGCGCCGGGCAGGGCCAAGTCGAAGCTCGAGCCGTCAAATCCCGCAGCGCCGTCGGACGAGTTGTCCCAACCGAGCGAGCTCAGCACATCGCCGAAGTCGAAGTCGAAGTCCGCGTTGGCGGCCGGTGCAGCGGCGAGCGGGCTCAGGCCCAGCGCCAGGAAAGCACCCACGGCGCCCCCAGCGCCTACCACGCGCCGACGCGCGCCGCCGTTGTGACGTTGACTCATCAAAGAAATCCCCTCCTGTGGACTTGCCGTCAGGCAGTCGTGTCTCCCTCAGCGTCGCCTTAGATGGCGAGCGAAGGGGACGCTACCTCAGCGAAACTCATTCGCGCCGGACCTTGCTCCACCTTGACGGGTGTCGAGTTTCTCGCCAATGCCGCTGAGCTGCAACGGATTCCAGGCACACTTCCGATTATGTGACGCAAATCACATTCCGACTCGCCGTGCCGGGTGCGGCTTCCGCTGCCCTACCGACCAGTAACCAAGACGGCGGACTTGACCGAAATCCTGTGAAACACAGCCTGTTTCGTAAAGTTTTCCGGCACCAGGGCGGAAGCAAAAGAACCCGTGTCGCGATTAGTGCACGATCTCCCGCGGGCCGCAACCAGCGCACAAGTCACACCGGTAGACGCCTCTAGAACACCTGCACCGAGTCGATCAACATGTCCGCCGGGCAGCTGCCTACCCGGGAATCGGGCGACTGCTAGCCGGCCGCCGGAGCAGCGCCGGCGTTATCGTGCGCCGATACCCAATGAACTCGTGACAGCGACGTCCTAGAAGACCCGCACCCAGTCGATCAGCATGTCGGCCGGGTAGCTGCCCACTCGGGCGTCGCCGCCGCCGGATCCGCCGATGGCCAGGTTCAGGATCGGGAACACCGTGTAGCCGGGGTCGTTGAACGGCCACTCCCGGCCCGGCTCATCGATGTTCTCGATGCCGACCGCCGGGACGGAGAAGTAGGGCTCCATGCCCTCGACGTAGTCCTGCCAGAAGTACATGCCGCTCTGGTTCCAGGTGACGCGCCAGTTGTGCCAGTTGCCGTCGACCGGGAACGCGAAGGTTTCGAACGCGGTGCCGTAGGGGTTGGCGTGCACGGTGGTGCCCGAGGGCCACTCGCCGTTGCCGTACCACTCCATGAGGTCGATCTCGCCCTCACGGCCCGGGTCGTCGTTGGACAGCCACCATCCGGGCCAGCAGCCCGCGGTCTGGCAGTTCAACTTGATGCGGGCTTCCCAGGTGGTACCGATGCCGCCGCGCCAGTTGCCGTGCACCAGGCCGCCGAAGAAGGTGTTGCCTTCCTGGGTGCCCCGGATCACCAGGTTGGAGTTGCCGTCGAGGAAGACGTTCTTGCGGCTGTCGCGGTACTGGTAGAAGTACTCGGGCCGGTCCCAGCCCACCGGGCGACGGATCGGGGTGCGGTGGTTCGAGATCGTCCACTTCGAAGAGTCGGGAGCCGAGCCAGCCGGGCCGTCGAACTCGTCATGCCAGATGAAGGCCGCGGGCTTGGCGGCGGCGGTCGGGGGCGTCCCAGGCGAAGCCGGGTCGCCCGGCGCTCCAGGAACCGCGGGAACGGCTCTGGCCTGGGGGGTGGGTGCTGCGGCAGCCAATGCGCCGGCACCCAGCATCATCATGACCTGACGGCGGTTCATCTCGGGCACGGTGGCAATCTAACCCACACCGCACCGGTGTCAAACAAGACAAGCCCACCCGCGTGGCCTATGTCACCTCTAGGTTGTCTCGCTGCCGTCGGCACTGTCATCGAGCACACCGACGGCGATCCCGTAGGGCAGGAACCGCACCCGGCGTTTCGGGTCGGGATTGCGCTGGCTGGCCCGCAGCGCGTCGATCTCGGTGGCGTAGACCTGCTCGACCCGCGCCGCCCCGTCGTCGCCGACGGTATAGATGGCCCAGACTCCATCACCGGTCTCGCCGGTGGTCGCCGGCTCAGCCCGCGCGGCCCGGGCGATGTCGGCGAAGATCGCACCCCAGCCGGCCCGGTGGTCCCCGGCGGAGCCGAACGTGCCGGAGAACCGGTCGAACGCCGCACGCAGTCCCTCGCCAGCCTCACGCATCATTCGGTCCAAATCCTCGGAATCGAATCCGAAGGCGCCGCTGTCGCCCATTGCGAGCCCCTTTCACCCTGGTCGCCACACCCCAGTGTGCCTGCGTAGGACGGATCCGGCCACGGTCTCAGGCGACGACGGCCGGCGCGGCTAGTTCTGCGGAACCGTAATCGGGATCGGAATCGGCACCAACGGAATGTGCAGATATTCGGTGGTCATCGGCACGGTCGTGGTCGGCGGCACCGTGGTGCTGGGTGGTTCGCTGGTCGTCGGCGGAACCGTCGTGGTCGGTGGCGTCGTGGTCGTCGTGGGTGGCGCCGTTGTGGTCGTCGTGGTGCTGGTCGGCGGCGCGGTGGTGGTCGTCGTGGTGGGTGGCGCCGTGGTGGTAGTCGGCGGCGGCTCCGTTGTGGTCTGCGGCGGCGGCGTTGATGTCGTGGCCACCGGCGGCGGCACGACGCTGGGCTGCGGCGGCGCACTGGGCGTCGGGGTCGGCGGCACCACGGCGCTGGTTTCGGGAACAACCGGCGTCTCGTCGTCCTGGCCCCGGGTCAAGCTGTAGAGCGCCCCGGCAACCGCGATCAGCGCCACCACGATCCCCACAAACAGCACCACCCGCGGTAGCCGCGAAGGTGCTCGACGGCCTGGGATCGGCGCAGCAGGCACCGAAACCGTCGGCCGGCGTCCGGTACTCAGATCCTGGTCGTAGTAGGGGTCTTCGGCATAAGGAACGTAGGGCACCGGTTCGGCACCAGCACTGCCGTCCTCCTGCGACCAGGCGAACGCGTCCACGACGCCGGAACCCGCATCCGAGGGCACCGTCGGCGCCATCACGGTTGCTCCGATTGCCTCGGCTTCCTGGGTGGCATCGTCGGCTTGCGGGTCGTACATATGCTGCTTACCTTGCATCGACAACGGCGGTCGTGACCACGATAGGGGGACGGCGGGGCGTGCCACCACCGCCGAGACCATAGGGTTATACAACCGTTAGCGGCAACGACTTTCGGGTGCGGAACACGAAATCGGCGCCGCTGCTGACCTTGGTCACCATCACCTCGGGCAGTTCTTTTGCCGCACTGTCGGTCTCGGTCAGCCGGGCCGTCCACTCGCTGTCAGACCCCTCGACCTCCACCCGCAGCAGCGGGTTCACGGCGGTCGCGATGGCCTGCAGCGGATTGACGTCCTGCGGCGAGCACAGCGCGATCCAGGCGCTGTCGTCGTGTGCGGGCGAGGGGTGCACCGCGATGGTGTTCTCGCCGATGTCGGCGCGCACGTAGCCGATCGGATTGAGCAGCGGGTGCAGTTCGAAGGTGCGCAGCGCGCCGTCGATGTCTGCGGGAAGGTTCAGCGCGTTCTTGATGCGCTGGGCTCCCAGCCCGGCCAGGCCGGTGAGCTGGCGCCGGCCCACCGATGCGGCCAGCTCGTCGGAGTTCGCCCGGGCGCGCACCGCGAGCGCGAAGGACAGGTAGAGCAGGTGCATCTGCAGGCACACCTCGTCGGCGATGCGGACCAGCGCCGAATGGGAGAACGCGGTGAAGTCGACGTCGGTCAACAGCGGTCCGGAATAGTCCGCCAAACCTTCGTCGGAGGCATCGATGTCATCGAGTTGCCAAGTGGCGGCTTTGCTTTCGCTGATCACCGCCAACGCGGGAATCGGCTGGGCCGGAGGGTATGACTCGTCGATGATGACGGTCCAGTGGCAGTGCGGTTGCCGGTCCGATGGCGTGCGAGGCGGCCGGTGCACCGGACGGCACTGGGCGTGGACGTTGGTGGCCACCGCGGTGGCGTCGAAGGTCGGGTCCTCGATGGTGTGGCACATGCCGAAGACGTAGTCGTCGCCCATCGGCTCCACATCGAGCAGCGCGCCGCAGCTGGCCAGCTCGAACTCGCCGTTCCAGCGGTCATGGACGGTGAAGCGAAAGTCCATGAACTGCGGCGGGGAACCGATGTCGAACTGCAGGCCCTTGAAGATGGTGAACACGTCGGTGCCGGTGTAGCCCAACGCGCGCTGCATGCGCTGGGTGTAGATGGGGCTGGCGCCCGCCCACTCCTCGATGGCGATCTGCACCATTTCTTCGCGGCCGAACTCCGAGATGCACCAGGCCATTCCGGAACGGTCAATCATGTGCCCGATCAACAGCAGTTCGGGCACGAGCACAGCCAACTCGTCACGGGACAGCGACGCATACCTGGATTCGGTCACGGGCTAAAAAATAGTTGGGTCTATGTTATAAAGTCAACAATGACTATTTCCGCTGGTTCCGCTCGGGCTTCGGGGCCCTCTGGGCCGACCCGGCGAACCAGCGCGCCCCGTAAGCGCGGTGACGACACCCGCGCGCGGATCATCGACGAGACGGTGCGCTGCATCACCGAAGAGGGGTTCGGCGCGGCGACCGCCAAGCACGTCGCCGAGCGGGCCGGGGTGACGTGGGGGGTCATCCAGTACCACTTCGGGGACCGCAACGGCCTGTTGATGGCCGTGGTCGACGACGGGGTAGCCGAACTGCTGACGAGCCTGTCCGCCGTCGACGTGAGCGAGCTGGGGCTGCGGGAGCGCATCGAAGCCGTCGTCGACACCGCGTGGCGCTGCTATGCCAGCCCGACTTCGCTGGCCGCGTTCGAGATACTGCGGGCCACTCGCGGCAGCTTGGGCGAGCAGTCCCACGAGCACCTGATGCAGATGAACACCGCGATCAACAGGTTGGGCCGGTTGGTTTCCGACGACCCCGCGGATTCCGGTGTGGCCGAGGTGATCTGGGCAGCGCTGCGGGGAATTGTGTTGGCGCAGATGATCATGGGCGTGCCCATTGACTGGCAGACGGAGCGGCGAGTGTTGCTCGACATGGTCGCCCACTACCTGCAACGCGATCGCGGTTAGCCGATCAGGCGCTAGCCGGTCCGCCAGTGCGTAGGCAAAGGCTGACCTTCGCGCTGCCGGGTGTGATACGCCCAGGACGACGCCAGCCAGCCACTGCCATTGGTCAGTGTCGTGATCGGCTTGCCATCCTGATCGTCGTTCTTGCCGTTGGTCTTCTGGTTGCGGCGACTGTTGTTGTCGGGCGTTGCGCCTTGGCCCGCAGTCGTTCCCATCATCGCCTCCTGGCACGCCATTCCCGGCGGTAGTCCAGCGGCAACCGGCATGGGGGTCTCGGCGGCGGCCAGCGTGAAGGCGATGGGCTTCATCTCCGGGGCCGCGGTCGCCCAGCTCGGCGGCACCGACAGCCCACCCACCGGGATCGCCCTGCCGACGCCCGGCCCCGTCACCGGCGTGGTGGACGCCGACAACACCCCGCGCGGCCCGATCCCCTCGAAGGTCAACGCACCCTCGGCCCCACCGCGGACGTACACCAGCCGTCCCCAGCCGGCACCGTTGCTCACCACGGTGTACAGGCTGGAGTCAAAACTCAGCCCGCTGGAAGCGATGCTGCTGAACGGCGTCACCTGGCCCAGTTCGGAGGTGAAGGTTTCCCACCAGGTCGGCGGGTCCGATGCGGCCGCCGGATTCGCGAACTGCTGCAGCGTCGACTGGGCCAATGCCTGGCCGTTGCCGGCTGCCGCGTGCGATACCGCCGCGGACTGGGAGCCTGGCCCGGCCGGGTTGGTGGTCTGCGGCGGCTGCTCGAGTTGCGGTAGTGAGCTTGCCGGCATCGCCGCCGCCGCGTAGCCGTACATCGCGACGGCGTCTTGAGCCCACATCTCGGCGTATGCCGCCTCGGTCGCGGCGATCGCCGGGGTGTTCTGGCCGAAGAAGTTGGTGGCGACCAGGGTGGCAAGCAGGGTCCTGTTGGCGGCTACCACCGTCGGCGGGACAGTGGCGGCGAAAGCGGCTTCATAGGCGGAGGCAACCACTTTGGCCTGGATCGCGGTCTGCTCGGCGTTGGCAGCGACGGCCTGCAGCCACGCCACGTAGGGAGCCGCCGCGGCGGCCATCGCGACCGATGTCGGGCCGGACCACGCGTGACCGATCAGACTCGAGATCGCCTCGGAGTAGCTGACCGCGGCAGTCTCCAGTTCGGCGGCCAGGGCATCCCAGGCGGTCGCCGCGGCGAGCATCGGAGCTGCCCCCGGGCCGGTGTACATCCGGCCGGAATTGACCTCCGGGGGGAGGAACGCGAAGTCCATGTCGTTGAGGAATTAACCTGCGGCGGGCGGACGTGGCACCACGGTGCGGCGATGAGCGGCCGCGCGCGATGTCGCCGCACCCAGACCGCGACCGGCCAGGGTGCCGAGCATGGTCTCACCGAACGCCCCGCCGGGCACCCCTCCGCCCAGGGCCGGCGCCGCCGCCACGGCCGGGGTTGGTAGTGGCGCTCCCGCCGAGGTCAGCGTGACCGGCATCGCCCAGCCGTGGGGCACCGACAACGCCCCGATCTTGAGCGCAGTACCGGCGGTCGCCGACGACCCCACACTGCCCAGTCCGGCCCCCAAGCCGGCGCTGCCGAGTCCGGTTTTGCCCAGTCCCAGCCCGCCCAGACCCAAACCGGCCGGGCCGATCTTGGGTGGGTGCAGGATTTCGTCGAGGCCGCCGGGGTTCTCCGCCTGAAAGGCTGCCAGGCCGATCCCGTTGTTGACGTTGCTGAGCATGTTCGCCGTGCCCGACCAGCCGGTCATCGTGGCGCTCAGGCCCTGGGTGGCCAAGCCGGTGAACGGCGATATCTGGCCGATGATCGAAATCAACGAACTGAAGATGTCGGTGGCCGCACCGTTGCCGGCCGCCGCGACCCCGGCCTGGGCAACCGCCGCGGACTGAGCGGACTGCCCCGCCGCGTTGGTGGTCTGCGGCGGCGGGTTGAACGTGGTCAACGCCGATGCGGCCGCCGAGGAACTGGCGTAGCGGTACATCGCGGCCGCGTCCTGGGCCCACATCTCGGCGTATTGGCGCTCGGCTTCGGCGATCGCCGGGGAGTTCTGCCCGAAGAAGTTGGTGGCAACCAGCTGCTTGAGCAGGACGCGGTTGGCGGCGATCACCGGTGGGGGCACCACTGCGGCCACCGCCGTCGCGTAGGCCTCCGCCGCGGCGGTCGCCTGGCGAGCGGTGGTTTCGGCCTGAGCGCCGGCGCCCCGCAGCCAGGTCACGTACGGGGCCGCGGAGGCTGCCATCGCCGTCGCTGCCGGGCCGGTCCACGGGCCGGCAGCCAGGCCTGAGGTGACCGAGTCGTAGGACGCCGCGGCGGTGTTCAGCTCGGCGGCGAGGTTCTCCCACGCAGTGGCGGCGGACAGCATGGAACCGGATCCGGGGCCGGCGTACATGCGTCCCGAATTGATCTCCGGGGGCAGGACCCCGTAGTCCAGGTACACGATGTCTCCTCGCTCATGGCACTGGCGCTAGGTACGCCAGGGGCCTGCAGCGGTTGCGAACGGCTATTCCGATCCTTACGAAACGGCATGCAGGTGAACCGAAGGTTAAGGCGAAGTGGTCGGCAGGGTGGCGAGTAAATGAACTGTTAGGCGGCCGTCTACCGGCGCGACGCATCCGGCGCACACCGTACCGATGGTGTTCACCGATGGTTCATTTACTTGCCGCTGACGGTTAATTCAGGTCAGTAATGCTGTTGTCACTGTGATAAATCCACGATGGGCTTTGGTCGCGATCGGTGCTACGGCACTGGTCAGCGCCGCGCCGGCATACGCCGAACCGGACCCCGACGCCATGTTCATCAGCGCGATCGAGCAGGCGGGGATCGAATACACCAATCCGGCTGACGCCGTCGCCGTCGGCCGGGAGGTCTGCGCCTACCTGGGCGCGGGACATCACTCAGATTCCGCGGCACGCGCCGTGCGGATCTCGAACCGCAGCATGTCGGTGAAGAACGCCGCCCGGTTCGTGACGTACTCCCAAGTGGCGTTCTGCCCCGACTCGATCACCGATTGACGAAAAGGAAGACGATGACGGTTCGCATGCCCCGCACACTCGCAGTGAGCGCCTTCGCGGTGGCCGGTCTGCTGGGTCTGGCCGCACCGGCGGGCGCCGATACCGATGACAACGGCTTCCTCGGCGCCCTCGACAAGATGGGTATCTCCTACCCCGATGCCGCCGACGCGGTGGCCGGCGGGCATTCGGTGTGCGAATACCTCGCCGGGGGGCACTCGCCCAATCAGGCGGCCAAGGCCGTGAAGAACGCCAACCCCAGCCTCACGCTGACCAGGGCGTCGCAGTTCGTCAGCATCGCGCGAGCGTCGTACTGCGAAGAGGGCTGAGGAGCTACTTCGCGATCGCGATGACCGCGCCTGGGCGCAGCCACTGAATGATCTGCACCAGCTTGGCGTCGTCGATCGCCACGCAGCCCGCGGTCGGGCCTCCGTCGGTGGTGTGAAAGAAGAAGCCTGCGCCGTCCCCGGGGGTGCGGGCGGTGTTGACCCCCATCACCACAGCGTGTTTGTACTGCGGGATTTCGAGGTTCTCACTCTCGCTGGTGTCGAACGCGCATTGCGCCTTCTTGCACACCTGCATGGTGTTAAACGTCGGGCTGTGGTCGTCGCCGTCCCACCAGTGATCGGCCCCGACCTGGACATATTGCAGCCCCCCGCCGGGATTCGGCGCGGTGCCGAACGCATACGGCAGGGTGAAGACGCCCATCGGGGTGGCCGGGTATCCGCTCTTTGCCTTGGCTGCCATGCCGGCCGAACCGACGTGGGTCGCGATCCCGGCGGCCACCGGCTGCCAGCCCGTCGCGCTGCGCTGATAGACGTCCATCTTGGCGTCCGAACCGCCTACCCCGACAACCGAAATCACCTGATTGGCGTTGCCTACCGAACGGGCAAACCATGGGATGGCGTCGGCTTGGGCTCCTGGAGCCGCGGTCAGCGCCGCGGCAGCCGTGCACAGGGCAGCGCTGAACAAGCTCACAAGTCGGCGCATTCACTCATCATCTGTGCATGTCAGGGGCGGGTCAAACACCGCTCACGGCGTGCCGGGGTTCAGGTGGCCGCTTCCACGACGCCGCTTTCACGATGCGGTGTTCACGGCCCCTCCCGGCGCGGCAGGTCTTCGACCGGTGCCTCGGACTTGAGCAGGCCCCGCGACGAGAGGTAGTCGCGGAAGTACTCGCGGTGTTCGGCACACGTCAGCCAGACCTTGCGACGTTCGGGGGTGTGCAGCTTCGGGTTGTTCCACAGCATGCCGTACACCGCATCAGCGCTGCAGCCCTTGCGGGAACAGATGAGTGCATCAACCGGGTCGGCGTTACTGCTGGTCATTTTGGCCATCTTGGGGCGCGCCGGCAGATCCGGTCAACCCCGGTCGCCGCCACGGTTGCAGCACCAGAGCCCATGCCGTCAGATAGGCCCAGCCCAGCGCCCAGCCGGCCAGTACGTCGGAGGGGTGGTGGACGTTGAGCGCTACTCGAGAGACCCCGACCGCACCCACCAACAACACGCCGACGCTCACCGCCGCCGTTCTGGCGTTGCCCCGCAGCGCGGGCAGCGCCAGCAGCAACAGCGCGCCGACTCCGATCATCACCCCCAGCGCGTGTCCGGACGGAAACGAGGTCGAGGTCGCCGAGACCAGGGCCGTCACCGGCCGCGGCCTCCCGACCGAGCCCTTGGCCAGCACGGTCAGCAGCCCGGTCATCTCCACCGTCACCAAGAGGAACAGCGCCGCACGCAACCGCCTGCGCAGCACCGCGACCAGGGCCACCACCATGCCCACCGCCCGGAACACCGCCGGCTCAAACACCGTGGATACGCCATCCCAAAACCGGACCCAGACCGGGTGCTTGACCGCGACGTCGTAGCTCGCGTCCAGGGCAGCGGAGTCGACGTCGGCCAGCCAAATCCAGCCCTGCCGATAGCCGATCAACATCAGTACGTAGACCGCCACCGCGGCCGCCACCGAGATCAGCGCCGCCGCGCGCGCAGCCGAAGGTGTCACCACTTAGTTCCCCTCGGCACGAACCCCGACCGACCGCAGGTCTGGCCAGGGCGGGCGGCGCAGCACTGCCAGGGACGCGATGACCGCCGACAGCAATCCGGTGAGCACCCCGACCAACGCGATCCGGTTCGCGTCGACCGCGGCCACCCACTTGGCCTGCTCGCCCCGGATCACCATCACTCCGAGGGGTGTCGCGCTCACCTTTGAGCCGTCCGGGCCTGAGGCGGTCACGCGTGCAGCGGTGATGACCGTCGCGCCGTCGGGGGTCTGGTGCGGTTCGCCGTAGACGACGCTTGCAGCAGCGCCGGCGGAGAAGTGGTCGAGCAGTTGCGAACGTTTCATGGCGAGCGTCCCTTCGTATGGCTCCTACCATGATCCCGTGGCTGATCCATCGTTCACCGAGCAGGAGCGCCAAGCCGTGTACCGGGTGATCACCGAGCGGCGCGACATGCGCCGATTCGTACCCGGCAGCACAGTCGACCCGGGTGTCCTGGCACGCCTGTTGGCGGCGGCCCACGCCGCACCCAGTGTGGGCCTCATGCAACCGTGGCGGTTCGTGCGCATCACCGACGACGCCCTTCGGCAGCGCATCCATGCCTTGGTCGACGAGGAGCGCCATCGCACCGCCGAGGCGCTGGGCCGTCGCGAGCAGGAGTTCCTGGCCTTGAAGGTGGAAGGCATCCGCGAGTGCGCCGAACTTTTGGTGGTGGCGTTGCGAGACGGCAGGCAGGCGCACATCTTCGGTCGCCGTACCCTTCCGCAGATGGATCTGGCGTCGGTGTCGTGCGCGATTCAGAACCTATGGCTGGCCGCGCGCGCCGAGGGGCTGGGCATGGGCTGGGTGTCGCTGTTCGAACCTGCACCGCTGGCGCAATTGCTGGAAATGCCCTCGGATGCGGAGCCCGTGGCGATCTTGTGCCTGGGCCCCGTTCCGGAGTTCCCGGACCGGCCGGCACTGGAGATCGACGAGTGGGCCTACCGACAGCCGTTAGGCGAGTTTGTGTCCGAAAATACCTGGGAGAAACCATGACTCATGGCGATGAAGCTGCCGCCGTCCGCCAGGTCTGGTCGGAGCTGGGGCTGCCGGGAATCATCGATATCCATACCCATTTCATGCCCAAGTCGGTGATGGACAAGGTGTGGAAGTACTTCGATTCGGCCGGCCCGATGGTCGGCCGGCCGTGGCCCATCAACTACCGCATGGATGAGGCCAAGCGGGTCGATACGCTGCGCTCATTCGGGGTGCGCCGGTTCACCTCGCTGGTGTATCCGCACAAGCCGGACATGGCGGAGTGGCTCAACGGGTGGGCAGCCCAATTCGCCCGCGACACATCGGATTGCCTGCCCACGGCGACGTTCTATCCGGAACCCGGCGCGGCCGACTACGTTAAAGCCGCCATCTCTGCTGGAGCCCGAATATTCAAGGCACACATCCAAGTCGGTGACTATGACCCGACCGACCCGCTGCTCGACGACGTCTGGGGCGTGATCGAGGACTGCGGCGTTCCGGTGGTCATCCACTGCGGCTCCGGACCGCAGCCCGGCCGTTTCACCGGGCCCGCACCGATTCGGCAGCTGCTGCGCCGATACCCGCGGCTGGCTTTGATCATCGCGCACATGGGCATGCCCGAGTACGACGAATTCCTCGACATCTGCCTGGAATCGCCAAGCGTGCACCTGGACACCACGATGGCTTTCACCGCATTTGTCGACGAGCTGATGCCGTTCCCCACCGGCGCGGATCCACGGTTACGCACCGCGGGCGAGCGGATTCTGTTCGGCAGTGACTTTCCGAACATCCCATACGGCTACCTTGAGGCGCTGGACGCGATCACCGCGCTTCCCGGCATCGACGACGCCTGGCTACGTGGGGTTCTGCACGACAATGCCGCACGGCTGTTCGCAACCGCGTTACCATCCGGTTGACGTCGCACCGGGGTCCGCAGGGCCGGGGCGACCAACACCCGTGAAAGGCCGGCGACCGTGCACACTGACGTCACCCCGCTCAATCCGCCCATCCCGATTCCCGATGTCCCCGGTGCCGATGCCGGCGAACACGGTCTGCCGCACCGCAGCGAGTTGTCGTTGCGGGAGAAGGCGATCGTGGATGCGTCGGCCTTCGCCGATATCGGCTTGCGCACCGCGGTCGCTTCCATGGTTGCCGCGGCGATGATCCCGTCGGTGCTCACCACCGCGGTGGGCCGCAAGCAGTCACGGCAGGAGCGGGAACGGCTGGCGTTCTACGCCGAGCTGGCGTCACACCACGACCCGGTCCGATCCTTTCCCGCGCCTGCGGGGCTGCCGAGGGTTTCGGTCCGGCGGGCAAATCCGATCGCGGAGCGGATCGCCCGCGGCAGGGTCGAGAACGTCTCGTTCCTCAGCGGTTTCGAAGCGGTCAATCCGGCGATGCGCGATTCGTGGAATGCCCTGGGGAACAACAACACCGCACGGTTTCAGCATTGGCGTCATGACGACGGGCCGCGACCGACACTATGCGTCATCCACGGTTTCATGGGGTCGCCCTACTTGTTCAACGGGCTCTTCTTCTCGCTGCCGTGGTTCTTCCGAACCGGGTACGACGTGGCCTTGTTCACGTTGCCCTTCCATGGCCGGCGGGCCGAGAAGTACTCCCCTTTCAGCGGATACGGTTATTTCTCGCACGGCATGTCGGGCTTCGCCGAGGCGATGGCCCAAGCGGTCCACGACTTCCGGTCGATGATCGACTATCTGGAGTCCACCGGCGTCGACCGCTTCGCGTTGACCGGCCTGTCGCTGGGCGGCTATACCAGTGCCCTGCTGGCTGCCGTCGAACCTCGACTGCAGGCGGTGATCCCGAATGTTCCGGTGGTTTCCGTCGAATCGGAGATCCGCGACTGGTTTCCGGCCAACCTGATACTCCAGGGCGGGCAACGGCTGGGGCAGGTCGCCGGCGACGAGTTCGTCGCTGCGACGGCCTACCACTCGCCGTTGAACTACCGCCCGCTGATGGCCAAGGAACGACGACTGATCATCACCGGCCTAGGCGATCGGCTGGCACCACCGGAGCAGTCCGAGATGCTCTGGCACCACTGGGATCAGTGCGCACTGCACTGGTTTCCGGGAAACCATGTGCTACACGTCAGCCAACCGACCTACCTGCGCAGGATGACCGCGTTCCTGCGGCCCTACATGTTCTAGCCCTATAGCCGGCTAGCCCTATGGCCGCTAGCGCGCGGCCGCAGCTACCGCCGTGACAGGCCACCGCAGGCCGGCGAGCTCGTCGCCAGACACCGTGGTGTGACCGTCCAAACGGATGCCGGACAGCGGGTGCAATCCCAGCAACGCATTGCGGTGGTTGCCCTGCTGCGGCAGCAGCCCGGCCAGCGGGGCGCCACCGTCGGGTGCCGAGCCGGTACGCAACGCACAGGCCACCGCCATAGTGTGCTGGCCGTCCGCTTCGGCGACTTCCAACACCGTCCAGGTCTCGTTGGCGTTGACAGCTTGGATTCGGCTGATCGTGTCGGCCAGTGCCGCGTCGATCCCCACCTGGTAGGCGGCGACGTGGTCTCCTGAGCCGTCGACGACCGACCGCCATGCTTCCCGGGCACCCGCGTCGATCAGCGACGGGATCTCGTCGTCGGCGACGACCGTCGTGTCCCAACCGATTTCGCGGAGATGGTCGGCAAGGCGCCGCACGGCGATGTCAACGGTCCGCTGCAGCGGGATAGACGCCGAGCGGGCCTGCAACGCAGCCAGGTTCGGCGCGGCCGCGTACGTCAGGCCGATCCAGGTGTCGGTGGTTCCCGCACCGGCGCGGCTGGTGATGCGCACCGCGTCCGCCCGCAGGCCGTACCGGTTCAAGTAGCTCGCGATCAGCTCCAGCGGTACCGCGTTCCCGGCCGCCGAGGCCGTGATTCGCAGCGCCGCGGTCGCGCGTGCGCCGCCAGCGTCCCGCCGGTTGGTGTGCGCGCCGCCGCGCGAGCGCAGCATCGACAACCGGCGGCGAGCGATCGTGGTGAAGTGCAGACCACGCCACCAGCCGAGCAGCAGGATCGTCGCGATGATGCCTACGGCGAGCGCCCAGCGCTGCGCGGTGGTCTCCCACGGATTCGCCATCACCGCGGGCGTGGCGGCCAACAGCACCAAGGCGATTCGGGCCGGACCGGGCCGGGGAATGGTGGTTCGGTGCGTGCTCACAGCTGGTTTTCCTTTCGTCGGCGGGCGGCCGCCGCGGCGCCAGTGGCGACGGCGACGACCAACCCGGCCAGCAGCGCGGTTCCGGCGAAGGCCACGATCCGCGGCGCCGGGTCCGCCGGCTGCGGCGCCGGTGGTGGAGTGATCTTCTTCGCGGGTGAGGCAGCCGGGTCCGCAGCCGGGGGCAGTTCCCAGGTCAGGGCGGCCACCGGGTCGATGGTTCCGGCGCCCACCAGATCCGATGGTGCGCGCGCGGAGTTGTGGGCGGTGGAGACGATCCGGTGCGCGACCTGCATCGCGTTCAGGTCGGGGTAACGACTGCGGACCAGCGCCGCCACACCGGCCACATATCCGGCGGCGTAGCCGGTGCCACTGAGCGGCACCAGCCGACCTTGGTTGCCGGGCAACGCGTTGGCCAGCCCGCCGTCTTCGCGGTTGCTCACCGAGACGATGTCCTCGCCGGGGGCGGCCACGCCGACCCACGGTCCGGCCATCGTGAATCCGGACGGCCGGCCGCTCGACGACAGCGAGGCCACCGACAGCACGTAAGGGTGCCACCACGACGGCACCGACAGGGACGTCACCCCGGCCCAGTTACGCGGGTCCTGCGGGCGGCTCAGGTCGGTGAGCGGATTGGACTCGCACGCCTCCCCGCCACCGCCGACCGATCCGGTCTGGCCGGCGTCTCCGGCGGCCGCCACGATCAGCGCGTCCTTTTCCACCGCCGCGTAGCGCAGCGCCGCACCCAACGCCGTCTGGTCGACGTTGCGGTCGGCCGGCAGGCAGGTGGTGGTGGAGATGGTGATGACCCGGGCACCGAGGTCGGCGGCGTGCACGATGGCCCGCGCCAGCGCGGTGATGTCGGTGATCACCCGCGTCGCCCGCGGGTCGTCTCCACCCAGCCGCGGCGAGATCGTCGCCGAGGCGGTCCGCAGTGACAGCAGTCGGGCGGCCGGAGCCACGCCGGTGAAGCCGTCCGACCCATCTGACGCGGGCAGGCCCGCGATGATCCCGGCAACCAGGGTTCCGTGCCCGTCGCAGTCGGTCAGCCCGTCGGTGGTCCCGATGTAGTCGCCGCCCGGCTCCACCGCTCCAAGGCGCGGACCCGGCCGTACACCGGTGTCGATGACGGCCACTGTCTGACCTTCGCCACGGGAGAACTGCCACGCGGCGGGCAGGTCCAGCATCCGCTGTCCAGCCGTCGCGGCGCTGAGGTCGCTGCCGGGCATCAAACCCGAACTGGCGCAGTCGCCGCGCTGTTCCATCGCCGCGACGGGGCCGGGCGCTCCGCTGGGCGGCGGCACTGTCGGGTCCACCGTCGGCGGGGTGATCGCCAGGGCCGGAGCGCTGGTCAGCAATGCTGCCAGAACTGCGATCCCGGCCCCGCGGACGACGCCGCCCACCGACCGGCTCCGACTGCGCTCTTCGGCAACGATCATCGAGACAGAACCCAGGCGAAGATGCCGACCAGGTAGGCCATGACCGGGATCAGGGTGGCGTCCACGCCGGAAGCCAGGAAGCCCACCAACCGGCGCACCGGCAGCGAGTAGCTTTCCGGCGATGCCACGGACGGGCTCAACGAGACCACAGCCCACACCGCCACCAAGGCAGCCAGGACCAGCACCGCACCGAAGGCGGCCGTGTACCGGCCGGTGGCCGCGTAACCGACCAGCAGGGCGATCGCCGTCAGGTGCGGCTCGGCCAGCAGCCAGGCCTTGCACCATGCCGAGTCCCACACCCGGGCCCGCAGCACCGAAGCCACCGCGATGCCCGCGACCACGTACCAGGCCCAGCCCGAAAGCCCCTCGGGCGCAAAGGCGATAGCAACCGAACCGAGCACGGCGAGCAGCACCGAGCCGGCGATGAACCCGGTCTGGTGGGCGTCAGTGACGCGGACCCGGCGAGGCAGGTCGGCGAGCACGCTCTCCGGCAGCGCGGACGGCGTCGGGTCGCCCGGAGCCGGGATCACCGGCAACGGCAGCCGCGCCCACAACGCCGAAACCTGCGGCGCGGCAACGGTCAGCAGCAGGGACGCGGTGATCAGCCCACAGCCCAGGGTGAGAGGCGACAACTCCCAGAAGGTCTTGACGGCCGCCGCCGCCAGCACTCCGACACCCACAACCACCGCGGCGGTGAAGAACGCGATCCCGCGCTCGCCACGACCACCCGGCGGCAAGATCAGGCAGATCAGCGACCACGCGCTAACCGCCGCGGCGCCCAGCACCACGTGCGCCGGACTGAACACCCCGGGCACCGCCAGGGTGCCCACCGCGGCGAGCGGTACCAGTGCCGCGATCGACAGGGTCAGCGCGGCTTCGGCCGAACGCGTACGACACAGCAGCGCAGCGAGCACCGTGAGCAGGGCGATGGCCCCGGCCGCGAACAGGCCGGCAGGCTCGCCGGTCACCGCTCGGTGCGCAGCCGCGAGTCCGGTGGCGGCGAAGGTCAAACCCGTCCCAGCGGCCAACGCCGCG